>JBGAOI010000112.1:0-15588 GCA_044221885.1 Polyangium sp. (in: bacteria) | reverse complement strand
CTCGAGGCACGGCTGTCCAGGGGTACATGCTACGCAATCTGGACCGCCGCAATCGATATCGGTTTCCAAACCATTGTAGACGTTGTCGGTACACGTCGGAACAGGCACACAAACGCCATTTTCGCATAACGTGGATACGCAATCGGCACCTACGCTGCATGTTTTTCCGAGACCACATGCGGCGCAATCCGGACCACCGCAATCATCGTCCGTTTCCGCGCCGTTTGTCGTTTGATCCGAACACGTTGGCGCACATGTCTCCGCAATGCACACGCCTCCCACGCAATCGCCATCGTTCAGGCACTTTTCGAGTGGCCCACAACGCGCCGGGCACGAACCGCCGCAATCCACGTCGGTTTCGTCGCCATTCTTGATGATATCGCTGCACGTCGGCGGAATACACAAGCGATCCATTCCGCATTTGCCGCTCGCGCAGTGCTCGTTCGCAGTGCATTCGACGCATTCGCCTTTGCCGTTACACGCATTTCCGCCATTTTCGGCGCATGGCGCCCCGATCGGTTCATTGTCGAAACCACACAAACCATCGGAAAAACAACGTGGACGAATGCACCCATTCGTTACGCCAGGACAATCGCTGTCGTCGAGACAAACCGAGCCATGTCCACCCGAACCCGCTTCTCCGCCTGCTCCTCCACCGGATGAAGACGCTGCGGAAGTATTCGATGTGGACGACGAGCTGCTCGAAGACGAACTGCCGGCATTCTGAGAAACGCGGGTTTCATCGATATCGGTGAGAATCGCACATCCGAAGAATGTGCCACAACTGGCGGCGATACCGAACGTGGTGACGAGGCGGGCGAAGTTCTCGAACGAAACCATCGATTCCGCCTCATCGTAACACGTGTCGCGATTTCTACCAGGTCTTGACGTGTTTTCGTTCTTTGATTTCTTGGCCGAGCATTTCCATGAAGCCCGCAAGCGGCATGGCTTTTTGCTCTTTGATTCCATAACGACGTACCGTTACGGTTTGTTCGGCTTCTTCTTTGCCGCCCACGACGAGCAAAATGGGGATTTTACGCGTCGCACCTTCTTGGATTTTCTTGCCCATCGTCGACGCGGCCGTATCGAGTTCCACTCGGACCAACTCTTCGCGCAGCAATGCTTCGACTTTTTTGCCATACGCGAGGAACTTGTCACTGACTGGAATCACGACGACCTGCACGGGTGCAAGCCACGTCGGAAATGCGCCGCCGTAATGCTCGATGAGGAACGCCACGAATCGTTCATGCGTACCGAGCGGAGCGCGGTGAATACAATACGGCGTTTTCTCTTTGCCGTCACGATCGGTGTACGACAATTGGAATCGCGGAGGAACTGCGAAATCCAACTGATTCGTCGATAACGTGAATTCTCGCCCGGTCACCGTCACGAATTGGAAATCCACCTTGGGTCCGTAAAACGCGCCATCCCCAGGCGACAACTTGTAATTGGCTCCGCTTTCTTCGAGCGCCTCCGTGACGAGTTTTTCCGAAAGAGCCCAGTTTTCCGGATCATCGACATACTTGCCCGCACGCTTCGGATCATGCGGATCCCAAAGCGACAAACGCATGAAGTAGTTCGTAAGGCCAAACAAGGCGTAATACTTCTGGTGCAACTCGAGCACCGACTTGAACTCTTCCTTGAGCTGCTCCGGCGTCACGTAAATGTGCGCGTCGTTCATCGTCATACCACGAACGCGAGTCAATCCCTGCAATTGCCCGGCTCGCTCGAAACGATACACGCTGCCATATTCGGCATAACGTAGCGGCAAATCCCGATACGAGTGTTTTTCCGAGGCAAACACCATGTGATGATGCGGGCAATTCATCGGCCGGAGGTAATACGATTCTTGCGGCCCTCCAGCCCCTTTGCCTTCTTCATCGAGAATCATTGGTGGATACATGCCTTCTTCGTACAGCGGAATGTGTCCCGAAGTCTCGTAGAGCCCACGCTTCGTAATGTGCGGCGTCGCGACCTTCTTGTATCCCGCGCGGAATTCCATTTCATACGCCAACTTTTCCAGCTCGTGACGTAATGCCGCGCCATTGGGGAGCCAAAGCGGCAATCCCTTGCCCACTTCGTCGCGAATGGCGTAAATTCGCAATTCCTGCCCCAATTTGCGATGATCGCGTTGCTTCGCTTGCTCCACCGCCGCCATGTACGCTTCGAGTTCCGCTTTCGTATGAAACGCGTAACCGTACACGCGCGTCATCATTGCATTCCGCTCGTCCCCTCGCCAATACGCACCGGCAACCGAATGCAGCTTGAATGCATCCGTCGGAATGTCGCTCGTTTTTTCCACATGCGGCCCTTCGCACATGTCGAGAAAGGGACCGTTCGTGTAGAAACGAAGTTCGTTCAGCCCATGCTTCTGCACGAGCTCGCGTGCATACTCGGCCTTGAACGGTTCGCCCATTTGTCCGTCGATACGACCAAGAGCTGCATCGACCGCCAAATCTTCGTGCGCGAAGGTTTGTCCTGACGCGATGATCTCGCGCATCTTCGCTTCGATTGCGGGCAAGTCCGTGTCGTTGATCGGCTTCGGCAAGATGAAATCGTAGTAAAATCCGTCGTCCACCGGAGGGCCGAACCCGAGTTTCGTTCCCGGGAAAAGCGTCTGTACCGCCTGCGCCATGACGTGCGAAAGCGAGTGGCGAATGCGAAAGAGCTTCTCGTCCTGGGGTTTGTCTTGAATGACGGGCATGGCCTTGTGTCTCTCGAAGGTGGTTTGTCTGGTCCGTGTTCGTCGCGAGCGCGCTCGGGCAAGCTCGCGCGAGGGCAGGGAACGTGCAATGACGCGAGGCGAAATGCAAGAGCCAAGGCGCTCGATGCGATAAAAATCTAGGACTTGAGGGTCGTTCGAAGCTTGCGACCGTGCGTGACGAGAGCGTCCTTCAGGAACTGAGCTCCGCGTGTTCGATGGTTATCCGCTCGGTAAACCAAGCAAATGATGTCCGGGAAAAACGGCAAGGCCGGATGAAGACGGACGAGTTTTCCTTCGTGCCCATACGCAGCCACGCGTCGCGGAAGCATGCACACGCCCACGCCCGCAAGCCCAAGGCTCTTCACAAGCTCCAAGTCACCGCACGAAAGTCGCCGGATCGGAAGCATCTGCTCCGCTCCCAAACGATCGAGCAAATCCTGACACTGCGCCACTCGACTTGCATAAATCAAAGGCCCCTGCTTCAGTTTGTCCACGGCCCAGATGAACGCTCGTTCGGAATGACGAACATCTTCGGGGGGCACGAGCGAGGCTTCGACGAACAGATCCATCGCGTCGTCGAAGAGTTCGGTCAAAACAAGCGATGCGTGTGGCCTTGGGTTGACGACGAGGCCAAAGTCGACTTTTCGTTCGAGGACCGCGTCTGTGACGGTGGCGGACGTTCCATTCCACAAACTGATTTCAATGGTCGGGGCAGTCGACAGGAATTCTTTCAAAAATCCTGGCAAAAAATAGGCTCCCAGGGATTCGTGACAACCCACGACGAACTGCCCGACGAGCTCTTGTTCGAGCCCGGCGATACGCTGTTCGGCGCGGCCCAATATCCCCAATACATCGCGGGCATGATCCAGCAACTCTTCGCCCGTTCGCGTGAGCACGACGCCCGCGCGACTTCGAAGAAACAACGTTGTTTTCAGTTCTTCTTCGAGCTTTTGGATGGCGACCGTGAGGGTCGGTTGACTCACGGAGAGCGTTCGCGCGGCGCCCGTGATGGATCCAGATTCGGTGATCGCAAGAAAGTAACGTAACTGGACAAGCTCCACGACTGGCATTTTACACCAGATGTGTTCATGCGCGAATGAATGTCGCGGGCGGGAGATGGAAATGTGCGAGGAGGGAAATTAACCGCCTGTTTTCAGGCTATTGGGTAGGTTGGCGCGAAAAGGCCAATGAATCAGGGATAGAAGCAGATGTCGCCACCGTTGGCACCCTTGGCCGGAACGGCAACCGTTGCTTCGCCTTCATCAATCGAGAGCAAGAATGCGACGAGTTGTTTACGCTTGGTTGCATCGAGCGTAAACACTTGGGCCACAGCCGATTGATGGTGGCTCTTGAACATGTCGTCGAAGAGCTCTTCGAGCGTTCGTGCATTTCCGGCGTGGAAATAGGGCGCGCCGATTTGCAAACCAAGCAGCGAAGGCGGATTGAAGCCGCGACCCGTATCGGCGTTTCCTTGCGCAGCGGTCGTCATGTTTGCACGAACTTCCAAAACACCCACGTCAACGGGGGCCACGTTAAACGTGCCCACGGGGCGCAGAATGCACTGGATTTGTTCGGCTGCTGGTGCCGCGCCAAACCGCATACGGGCATCGGTCATCAGGTTCGCGGGCGGTGCATTGACCGGGAAAAGCGCTGCCGGGAAACCATTTAATGCAGTGTTCCACGAAATGGTTCCCAACGACGTTGCGGACATGTCCGCGGTTGCTGCATTCGGAGTATCTCCCGGCGTGTAGAATCGCTTCGAGATGGTCCATTTGGCTCCGCTATGGCAAGCGACGCAGTTGGCTGCTCCATTTCCGATGAACAGCGTACGGCCCGCATCCACGTCGGCTTGCACCAAATTCGTCGGCTTTCGCGGCGAACGGATGCCCTTGATGTATTCCGTGATTTCCTTCCAATCATTCAGCACGCTATGCGGGTGCGCGCTTGCGCCCATCGGATCTGCCGCATCCGCCGCCGAACCTTGGAGGCCCTGTTGCGGAGGCATTTGTCCGACCAGATCGATCCGCGCGTCATTTGCGTCCACAATGGCGCCTTTGCCGCCTGATGTGCCGCGCGTATTCAATTCGAAGTCCGCGACTTCATCGAAAATCGCCGTCCAATTGAAGAGACGCTGATCCGTCGGATCCTTCGACGCAAATGAACCATCAAGGCTCGTTGATTGTCGCGGTCCTCGAGCGAAGTACCACGTGACGTTGTCCGTCAAACCATCGATATGGCAAGCCGCGCAGGATCCCCATCCTTCACCATTGAGCGACCAACGTCCAAGCCCGGTATTGAAAAAGCGTTTGCCCCGCAAAGCTGCTTCTTCGGCCGTTCCTGCTCCAGGGAGTGACGACGCCTGGAGAATGCGATAATCACCCGCACTCCCCGCAATGGCTTGCGTATTTAGCGTAATGGCAGTAACGTCACGCGAACCTTCGTTGGCGACGAACGCGACGGCACTGTTTTTCCCTGTTGCGATACCAATCGGCAAACGAATGGTCTTGTCCATTGCGTCCGTGCGCAGATCGATGAACTTGTTCGTTGCCGAACCGACGCTCATCAATTGCCCATTGGCTACGACCAATCGGAAAACACCATCGGTTCCGTTGGCCGTCAAATATCCGAAGTCGTTGAAGAATCCAATGTCGGTCGGCAAAAGAGGCACCCGCGTCGAACTGATATCGGCAAACCGTTTGTCGAGGGTGATCGTTTCTGCCGCTTTGTCCGTGGCCAGATCGATGATGGTCAATGCCGGATGCGTCGTTGTTTTCACGTCCGTATTGTTCGGCAGGCACTTCAACGTATTGGCATCGCAAACTCCTCCCAGTGTTCCGCAATCGATGTTTTGCGTGAGTATCGTGCAAGAACTGTTTGCGTTTGTCCCGGTAAATACGCCCACTGGCCCTTTCGGCGACGCACACGTGCTCGTCACGTACGCATATGTGCCATTGATCGTAATCGAACTAACTTGATTGGGGAAACACCCCGTCGGATTGCCGTTGTGGTCGTTGAAACCCGTCGTAACGACGGGTGGCAAATCCACGAGCGACACCATGCTGGTGCCAACATTGATCGCGTAAACGACCCCTTTTTTGTTCGTGTCGGCCGTGACCGCCGTTTCCGGCCCTGTACGCTGGGCAAACCATTCTGTCACGTAGAGCTTTTCGTCCTTGTCGTCCGCGTCGCCGTCATTCGTTATCGCCAATGCGCGCGGATGTGCAAGCGCCGGGCGTCCCGTGACATTCGCTCCAAGCAATCCAGAAGCTGCAAGGGCGGCATTGAGGTCGATCGTTGACGTGACCGTCATCGTTTGGGCGTCAATCACCGAAACGGTACCGTCAACCCAATTGGTGACGTACAGCGTGGTATTGTTTGGCGAAATCGCAATGCCCGTCGGCTCGGAACCGACCGCAACTTTGGCGCCAACGGTCGGAGTTGCCGTGGAAATGCCCTCGATGGCATAAACGCTTTGCTCTTTTCGCGTGACGACATACGCTCGGTCGCCGCACGCATCAATGGCCACTTGCCACGGTTCGCTCGATTTGTCGCCCAGAAGCAATTCGGAGACTTTGGTCAATTTCGGTTGTCCGTCACCGTAATCGACGCTGGAAACCGTGACCGTACCGACGTCGCGATTGACCGAAACCAAGAGCTTGTCGTCCGGCGTAATCGCAATCGCGGAACCTCGCAACGAAGCTGTCGAGGTTGTGGTGCAGAAGCTGGATCCACCGCCTCCGCCACCTGTTCCGCCCATTCCGCCCGCTCCGCCCGCTCCCCCTGTACCGCCCATTCCGGCCGTTCCACTCGAGCTGCTCGAACTGCTCGAGCTGGATCCGCCACCCGCTCCCGCTTCGCCGGCTGCTCCGCTCGAAGAACTGCTGCTCGACGAAGTCCCCGCTGGGACAGGATCACCGCAGCCGATCGCTGCTGCCGCACCTGTTGCGGCAATACCAGCCAAAAGCACCGCCGATAAGATCGTTCCCCCATTCGTCCTATTTTTCACCCGCATGATGCCTCCTTCAGGCCCGAGCCGAAAGTTCAAGAAAGCCCCGTGCCGGTCGCTCTCAACGTTTGACACCAGCCACCAAGGATTGCGCCGTGATCGAAATCACGGTGCAGCGGATTATTCTGCGGAATTCTGTGTGCTGCCTGAACCTGCCCCTGCCAAGCACACACACGACATGCAACCCCCAAACGTGACGACGACGAGGCCCAGAATAACGATCAAAGCAATCGTCGATGGATGCATTTTCGACTTTTGCGGTGCGATGGCTGGCGGTTGGCCCGGATATCCACCCATGGGCGTTCCCTGCTGCATGGCGCCGGGATAACCTGCCTGCATCGGGGTTTGTCCCTGTGGACCATAACCACTCTGCTGCATGTTTTGTCCGGGCGCACCATACCCCTGCATGGGCGTTTGTCCGTGCGGCGTATGCATCGACTGCATGGGCGTTTGGGGATGCGGCGCTGCGCCTATGGTTGGCGCTGACGTGAATCCGCCGCCGTAGTTCGCGCCCGTATTTGGAGCGTTTGCTGGAGCTGCCGCGGCAATGGGTGCGGCGACACCCGTAATTCGACCAATTCGCTCCGCAGACGTCCGACCGGCTGCCGACGCATAGGGGGCCAGGGCGACTGCAAATTCACCCACATTGGCGAATCGTCGATTCGCGTCCTTTTCGAGACACTTGAAAATGATAGCTTCGATTTGAGGTGGTGCGTCAGGACGTACACTTCGCAACGGTTCCGGCGGACTTGCCAATATCGCCGCATACACCTCGGGCACCGTCGAACCTTGGAATGCCAAACGTCCCGTGAGCAATTCGTGCAGAATCACGCCGAGCGCCCAAATATCGGTGCGAGCATCGACATGTTTCGACGATCGTAATTGCTCGGGCGCCATGTAACCCGGCGTGCCCAAAACGCTGGATGTTTGCGTCATGTTTTGCGGCGCAGCTTCGTCCGGCGACAAGGCGGCTTTTGATATACCGAAATCCAAAACTTTGACGCAATTCGACCCATCCGCTCGACGCGTCAAATACAAATTCGCGGGCTTCAAATCGCGATGCACGATGCCGGCCACATGGGCCTCCGCCAGAGCTTCACATGCTTGCAATAAATGATCAATCGCTTCGTTGATTGCGAGTGGTCCGCGTTGACGCACGTATTTTGATAAATCGCATCCTTCCAGGTACTCCATCACCATGTACGGCTCGCCGGAATCGAGCGCTCCGACATCGAGTACCCGCGCGACATGTTCGCTTTGGATTCGACTGGCACTTCGCGCTTCGTTGCCAAATCGTGCCACGATATCTTTGTGCGCTAGCGCGTCCGGCTTGAGCAGCTTGATGGCCACCAATCTTCCGAGGTGCAGATGGTGTGCGGCCAAGACAATCCCCATGCCGCCTTCACCGAGCACGCGCTCGATACGAAACTTTCCGGCAACGACGGTGCCCGGTTCCATGGTGGTCATACGCGCGCAGTGTTCCACGAGTCCCGGGGCAATGGCAAGGGCGTCGTGCGTCGCAGCGTGGAAATGATTTATGGCGCTTGCATTTCCGCCACGTCTTTCGTCGCGGCGTCCATCCACACCCGCAATTCCGTTTCCGTCGTGGGGACATCGTCACCCCAAAGACGAACGGTGCCATCTTGTCCAGCCGAAATGAGCGTTCGACCATCGGGGGCAAACATGACCGAGGCGACGCCTCCATTATGACCAAGGAGGGCCCGGTCTTCGCGGCTTTCCAAATCCCAAAGCCGAATTTTGCCATCGATGCTCGCCGACGCAATTCGTTTGCCATCGGGAGCCACGGATGTGCCGACGACCACGCGATCGTGTCCACGTAAAATGCGCAATGTTTTTCCGGTATCAAAATCCCAAATACGCACCGACGGTTCGAAACCCGTCGACGCAAACTTTTTCCCGTCGGGGAAAAATACGATTTTGGTCACACCATTGCCGCTCGCATCAATGACTCGATTCGTGCCGGCGTCGAGATCCCACAATCGAATCGTATGGTCCATACTGCCTGCGGCAAGCGTTTTTCCATCTGGCGAAAACGTTAATGCGCGGACGCCTTTTTCCGCTTTGCCAAGGAGCTTGACTTGACGCGGGTTGAGCTGAATCAATTGCACCGAATTGTCATCGCTCGCGGAAGCCAAGACTTTGCCATCGGGCGAAAACTCCAGTGCTTCTACGCTTTTCTCGTGTTCGAATACGATCTCGAAGTTACTCGTGGACAAATCCCACAATCGGACGCGTTTGTCCACGCCACCCGTGGCCATGTATTTGCCGTCAGGTGAAATCGCCATGCGATACGAATTCCCGCGAAATGCGCGCAATACGGTCGGCAATTCACCGGAAAGCGGAATGATTCGAACCGTTCCGTCTTCTCCGCTCGTGGCAATTCGATTGCCATCGGCAAAAACCCGCACGTCGATGACTCGACCTTCGTGTTTGGCCAGCATCTTGGGTGCACCAGCCTCGACGCTGAGCAAGGAAACGGTACCGAGCGTTCCTGTCGCAATGATGCGTTTGCCATCGGGCATGTACATCGCCGACGTCAATTCTTCCGGCCCCTCGGAAACGACGCGATCCACGCGATCGCCCATTTTCCACACGCGCATGGTTTGATCGAATCCCGCAGCGGCCAAATATCGACCATCTGGCGAAAACGTCACCCCATGAAATGCGAGCCAATCCTGAAATCCACCCAATGTCGTCCGTTGACCATCCGCGACGTTCCAAACGATGACATTGCGATCTTTGC
This sequence comes from Polyangium sp. (in: bacteria), assembly GCA_044221885.1. Lineage (GTDB taxonomy): Bacteria > Myxococcota_A > Polyangia > Polyangiales > Polyangiaceae > Polyangium. Next base: position 6,114 of record JBGAOI010000112.1, on the reverse strand, counting down.
CGCCGACGGCCAATTGTTTACCATCCGGCGACAAAGTCATTGCTTTGACTTCGCCGCCATAAAGTCCCCAAATCTTCACGGCGCCAGAAATGACATCCATGGCCCGCACCGAACGGTCTTTCGAGCCCGACATCAACGTCATTCCATCCCGAGAAAACACGAGCGCCGTGACTTCATCCGTATGCACGCGCAACGTGCGGCTCAGGCCCCCGGTCGTGCTCCAAAGACGAATCAATCCATCGACGCCGCCAGTCGCAATCATACGCGCGTCGGGGGAAATCGCAATGCTCGAACAAACCGAGATTTGTCCTGGCCATAAATCGCGCCGTCCCGTGGTGACATCCCAAACGACGAGTTTTCCTGTTTCCACGAAGGCGAGAATGCGGCCATCTTCGGAAAATGCAGGCCCGCGGCTCATTTCAATGCTGGGGTTCGTCGCGACGCGCGTGCCCTCTTTCGTATTGACATTCCAAAGGAAAATACCATCGCCCAAACCTTGTGACGCGAGCCAATTGCCATCGGCCGAAAACGTCACGTGGGTAATCCATTGCAAGTGTCCTTCGAGCGCTATCGACGTGCCTTTGGCAAGATCCCAGAGCCGCACCGTCTTGTCTTTGCCGCCCGAAGCCAATCGTTTGCCATCGGGAGAATACGCCACGGCCCAAATTTCGTCGGTATGTCCTTCCAATACCTGGGGCTGGTCCATTTCGAGCGACCAAATTCGCACGGTACGATCGTCGCTTCCTGTGGCAATGGTTTTTCCGTCAGGCGAAAACGTGACAGCATTGATTCCACCCGTGTGCGCGCGAAAAACCTGCCCAATCCCTCGAGAAAGCGCATCCGCGGCCAGCGTTCGCGCCGCAGGCCATTTCGGACTTTGTGCGGACAACGTTTTGAGCCACGCAATGGCTTGGCTGGGATCCCGATCCATCAATGCGCGAGCTTGCGCCAGGGTCAATTCATCGGCGCGTTTGATGGCATCGAGCTGTTTTTCACGAGCTTCCGCACGTTGCATTTCCGCGTCGGCGCGTTGCCTTTGCGCTTCCGCTTCGCTCGCTTGCGCGCGATTTCGTTCCAGCACGATTCGTCGCACGCTGACCGTGGCCATGGTCGTCAACATGGCCACAACGGCGGCAGCTACGACGAGGCGTTTTCGATTACGCCGGACAAACCGTTTGACCAAGTCTTTTCTGGAGTATTGGTATGCCGCGACAATCTGCCCTGTTTGGAATCGCCGCAAATCGTCGGCCAAGTCTTTGGCTGTGCGATATCGCTGCTCCACTTCGCGACTCATGGCTTTTTCGACGATGGCCACGAGCTCCTGGGGCAAACCTTTTTGTTTGTCCGACAAGGATTCGGGTGGACCGGCCAAAACTTTGACGGCCACATCCAATCCGTCGGTGCCTTCATAAGGAGGCACCCCGGCGAGAGCGCGGTAAATCAATGCGCCAATGGCATACACGTCGGCGCGTTCGTCCACTTGTTTGGCCAGGGCCTGTTCTGGCGGCATATATGCGGGCGTACCGACGATGATGCCCGCAATGGTCGCTTCGTAACGCTTCGAATATTCGCTGCGTTCGGTGGACATTGCGCCTTCTTCGTCATCGGATTTTTGAGGTTCCGCTTCGTTGAGATCTTTGGCCAAACCCCAATCGATGACGACGGTTTCACCGAATTGACCCACGAGAATGTTCGCCGGTTTCAAATCGCGATGAATGATGCGCCGATCGTGCGCGTAGGCAATGGCGTCGGCAACGGCATACAAATGCGGCAACAAGGCTAGACGTTGCGAACGGGTTTCCGCATCTTTCATGATATCGCCGAGCGGCCGTCCATGAATGAACGTCATGGCGAAAAACGGTTCACCCGTGGGCCAACAACCGACTTCGTGTACCGAGACAATCGAAGGATGTTCGAGACGCGCGGTCATGCGGGCTTCGCGAATGAATCGTCGAGCCAGTGATTCTGTTGGTTCGTGTAATTCTTTGATGGCGACGATGCGATTGAGCCGCATATCGCGGGCCTTGATAATGCGCCCAATACCGCCTTCGGCGTGAATGCCTTCGAATTCGTACGCCTCGCGCGCAATCGTGGGTAACCCTTCTTCCTGACCAACCTCTTGCCAGGGTCGAGGAGCGGAAGGTATCACCGGCGGACGAAACGGAGGGGGCGGGACACTCGGCGCGTTCGGGACGGCTCGGAGCTCCGAATCGGATAACTCGATCTCCTCTGAGCGTTCGGCCTTGAGGGATTTTGCGGAGGCCGTTTCCATCGATGGAGCGACGGATTTTGTTGCAGAAGGACGGGGAAACGAGGCCATGTTCGAGCGCACCTCTCGAGGCGATCTACCGGCATGCGGCGAGTCTCTCAAGAGAGCATACCAAAGTTCGCGGTCGGAGTTAAGTGGATGGATCTTATTTTTGACGGTACGTGTTGTTCTCGGATGGTGACTTTGGTGCGAACGTGTGAACAGTTGTGAATGGCTCTACTTGGAGGTGCACTGTGTATGGCGGGGGTGATATCCATCTGCGCGGGCCTGGTTATGCTGGATCTCCCTCCAAGGTACGCACATTAAAGCACCGATTTTCGTACGAGAAAAAGAAATTCTTTATTCGGAGATTCTGCTTCGCGAACCCATTGATGAGTCCATCGCATTCCAGCCATGACGTTGCGTCGGTAGTCGATCTCCACGACGTCCATAAGCTCGCCAACGTCGGAGATTGCATCGTTGAGCTCATTTGCGGTTGCTCGGCCTCCAGAGCTATAAGACAGAATGATGTGCTTTGCGTTGACAGCCTTGAGTGTTTGTTGAATTGCATTGACGGCAATAAGCTGCCCTTGTTCATTTCGGCGGAAATCTTCAAATACAGAAGCCGCAACCGTGTCGGATGTATCTAATCTTCTTTTTGCTTTTCCAAAAAGAGGTGGCTTGTCGTTCAAACAAATTGTTGTCCATATGTGGTAATACGCAGCATACCGAACCCTCGAAGCGGGCATTTTTTCATTGTTTGATCCGTATGGCGGATCAAGATATGCAAGGTCAACTTCAATATGTGGCAAGAGTTCAAAAATATCGCGTCGATGCATCTGATGTTCTGCGCATCGCGGTATCAGTCTTGGGACCCGCAGATGCATCGTTTTATATGATCGTGGCGACCAGTCGCTTAGGTACGAGGAAAAATGCCCCAAGGTGCTGTCGACCTCATCCAGGGCATAAATCAAACTGGTTAATAGGACTGATTTCTCCATTGAACTAATGGTCAACCGGTCTATCTCGGTACGAATTGCGTCGAGTTTGCGCGTGTTGTGCTTTTGCCACGGCTTCTTGAGGCCGTCCATTCCAATCGACGTCGGCCCCGAGGTTTCGCCACCATAATTTTCCGTAAACCAACCGTCAATGGGTTTCAACTGATTCAGGTGTTCGATCAACGGAGCAAAGTGTGAGGCCGGAAAGTGATTCTTCAAATAGCAGTTGCCGAAAATTTCAGACCAAACCGAGACGTCGTTGGCGATTACCTGATAACCGCTTTGAGCAAAAGCCTGCGAAACACGCGTCGTGCCAGCAAATCCGTCGAGGATGGTTCGGGGTTTGACCTTTTGCGCCAGTGATAGAATATGTGACAGGAGCTTTTGCTTTGAGCCAGCATATTTTATCCCCTCGGTTTTGGGGACATTTACGCAGATATCGTCGAACAGTGCGAGCGAGGTCATTTGATTCCCAGTGAGGACTTCTTCTTCTGAGACTCGATGTCTTTTTTAAGCTCATTGAGAGCTTTTTCATGCCCATCCGAAGTTGCAAGTAGAGCGTGTGAAAACATCTTGACCAATACCGGGCTGTGAGAATACTCAATCCACCCATCAGTCACACTATCAAAGTATTTCAATCCCTTTCGGGTGTTTGTCCAAATTCCTCGCTGAAGGGCATTTGCAGTTGCACCGCCATATCGTACTTCACAGATATATTCATCAGCAGCGTCGTAAAATCGATATACTTGATGCTTGGGTCCCTTGTGCAGAGTGACTCTAGCCGTGTGTGCTTTAGCGCGCACCTGGTCGAATACTAAAATATTGCATCGTAATCGACGTTCGTCATAAATGAGCGGCAGGACGTTTAGGGTGCCGAATTCTGCAAAACCAGGTTCATTCCATAAGCCGATTAAGTGCGCGCCATCAATCGTGTTCCCAAATTTTTGGAGGGTCGGAAATAATAAGGAATTTTTGTCGGTCGACAGTTGCAATGGTCCGTCTCCATAGGCTTTGAGCGAAACAGGAAATTCATCACGTGTTATTTCGTTAATGATACTCACGTCTTCTTCGTGCTCTTTGGAGCGAAAAAGCGACTTTCCGACGTGTACGGACTTGAAATCGTACATGTACTGATTGATGAATTCGACGATAGCAATCTCTGCCAAATCTCCGTGCGTTTTATTGCCGATAAGTCGCAACGTGAATATGTTACTTAGTGTTGTGGTGATAAGATGTGGGTTCTTCCGTATTAGCAATGTTAGTCTTTTCGTAAATTCTTGATAGGGTGTCATCCTTGCACCGACCTGTCCTTGGAAGTCACGCGTCCAGTACGTTCTTGTGCGCGCTCCTTCGACTCTCCGGAATCACATAAGGGACGTCAAGCATACGAGCTGTTGAGAATCAAGGGCAAGAGACTCTATGTAGTGGCGGTAGTGATTGTTTGTGGTTCAGTGTCTCCGTTCACCGGTCTGGCAACAAAAATGCATCCACCCCTCGTTCACCCGTTGCATCGGCCCGAGCATCTCGCTAGGGTGCGCGCGTTTTTCATGATGGCGCGCATAGAGCGCGTTTTGTCCGAGGAGCACGACAGCGATGAGCGGCCATTCCAAATGGGCCACGATCAAGCGCAAGAAGGGCGCGCTCGATGCCAAGCGCGGCAAACTCTTCACCAAGCTGATCAAAGAAATCACCGTCGCCGCACGCATGGGCGGCGGCAACATCGACGGTAACCCCCGCCTCCGAAAGGCCGTCACCGATTCGCGTAGCCAAGCGATGCCCGCCGACACGATCAAGCGAGCCATCCAACGCGGCACCGGCGAACTCGAAGGGGCAAACTACGAAGAAATCGTCTACGAAGGCACAGGCCCCGGCGGAACTTTGTTCATTGTCGAAGCATTGACCGACAACAAAAACCGCACCGTCGCCGAAATTCGTAAAATCTTCGAAAAAAGCAACGGTGTCATGGGTTCGTCCGGTACAGCCGGCTGGGCCTTCGATCGCAAAGGCGTCCTCGCTCTCGCCAAAGACGCAGCCACCGAAGACCAACTCATGGAAATCGCCGTCGGCGCTGGCGCCGATGACTACACCGACCAAGGCGAAGAGTGGCAAGTCACGTGCGCGATCGACGCGATCGATCCCGTCGTCAAAGCCCTCGAAGAAGCCAAAATCGCCGTCAAATCCAGCGGACCCGCGTACGTCCCGAAGAACAAAAAACCCACCACCGGACGCGACGCCGAACTCTGCTTGATCCTCTTCGAAGCGCTCGACGACCACGACGACTCGCAAAACGTCTACGCCGACTTCGACATCTCCGACGAAGAGCTCTCGCAGATGGAAGGCTGAGCCTTCCGCCGCGACATGTCTCTGGATTTCTCCCGCTCCAACAATCTTCTTGTCCGCCAAGAATTTGCTCTCTTGCGCTGAAGCTTTGCGCAAGGCCATCGTCCATCTCGCGTTCACGCGCTCGTGTGCGATGTGGGCCTTCCGGTACGCGAGCCAGGTATTCTTGGACGTAACCTCCAAAAGGACAAACCTCATGACCAACTTCGGCAAACTCGCTCTCTCGCTTCTTGCTCTCCCCACCATGTTGTTTGCTTCGTCAGCCTCCGCTCTCGATATGCCCCCCGAGTGCGGCAAGTTCGTTACGGACAGCGGTACCTTGGCCGATTGTCGCGTCGTCGTGAAAGGCGGATGCGACGTGGAATGCAAGCCCATCAAGTTCCTAGCGGGTTGCACCGGCGGGTGTACCGTGACCGCCAACGCTTCGTGCACCAACAACTGCGGCGTGAGCTGTATCGCGCAGTGCGACCCGGCCAAACTCGATTGCGTTGCTGGTTGCCACCAGGAATGCGAGCAGCCGTTTGCTGC
>JBGAOI010001129.1:0-2534 GCA_044221885.1 Polyangium sp. (in: bacteria) | reverse complement strand
ATCGACGAAATGGTCAAACTCTGTCGAGACAGCGGCGTGCGCACGAAAGACGCCGCAGACGCCCTGGCGCGGACCCTGGCGTCGTCCGATCGGTCGGTGTTGTTGCCGCCCGGGGCGGAAGGTCAATTGCGGGCTTTGTTCGAAGTTTCCATGCGCGGAAAAACCAGCGATGCCGACAAGGCGTTTGGGTCATTTCGCGAAGGTTTTTCCGGAACATCGAATGCGGATCGAGCTTCTGGCGTCATTGCGCTGTTGCGGGAAGGTTTGCAGTTGTCCGCTCGGGAACGCGCCGTCGTCGTCTTGCTCGAAGATGCTCGTTCACGATTGGCAGCGATGCGTCGGCGCGAAGGCGTGCTGGGTTTTGGCGACATGTTGCGCATTGCCCGCGATGGATTGCGGGATCGTCCCGAGTTGGCCATTGCGGTGCGCGAATCCATTGACGCGCTGTTGGTTGACGAATTTCAAGATACGAGCCGGGCACAACGCGACATCGTTTATCTTTTGCGTGAACGCACGGAAAGCGGCCGTCCCGTGGGGCGAGCGCCCATTGCGGACGAATTGAAACCGAGTGGTCTCTTTTTGGTGGGTGATCGCAAGCAATCCATTTACGGATTTCGTGGCGCCGACGTGGCCGTCTTTTCGCGCATTACGGGCGAATTGTGTGGGCCTTTGGCCCGGGATGCATTGTCTCTGGCGCCCGATATTTGTGCGGCCATTGCACGAGCCGATCTCGTCGCACTCCGTGAAAGTCGTCGTAGTGGCGGGAAAATTCTTTCGTTTGTCAATGCATTTTCTGGTCACGATTTTCGCGCAGAAAGTGGCGACACTCCTCGCGATTTCGAGGTCGTGTACGGCCCCGCGGATCACTTGGTGCCCGTTCCGAACGCGGCCGATCAAGGCGAAGTCGTTTTTATCGAAGACGATGGCGGATGTCCTCCGGATGCCGAACCCGTGGTTCGAGGTGCAACACGATCGATGCGCGAAGCGTTTGTCGCGACAGCATTTGCGGCGAAACTCGTCCGTTCAGGCGCGGCGGCTTTTCGCGATATTGCAATTCTTGCGCGTCGCCGCCGGACCTTGCCTTTGCTGGAACTCGCGCTTGCGAGGCTCGATATTCCGCATGTCGTCGCAGGCCGCGCGTTGTACGACACCACCGAAGTTCGCGATGTTGCTGCTGTCTTGCGTCTTCTTGTCGATCGCCGCGATCGGCTCGCGTTGGCCACCGTGTTACGAGGTCCCGCAGTCGGTTTGTCCGATGCTGGCTTGGCTTGGCTTTCGATTCCGGGACTAGGTTTGTCCCTCACCTTGGAACGATCCGACGCTTCGCGTCTTTTGCCGGCGCATCCAGGTTGGCCGCATCTTGGCCCTGCGGATCGCACCCGCCTCGAAGACTTCGTACGGCGGTTTGTCGAATTGCGTCGTGCCGCCATGCGTTTGCATCCTGGCGAAGCCATTCGAGCCGCCGTGGCGGCTTTCGATTTGGATCGCGTTTTTGCGGCGATGCCGCGCCCTGAAATGCGTATTGGCAACGTCGATCGTTTGCTTGGTGTGGCTCGACGTCGCGGTGGAACCTTGCCGGGTTTCGTGCGGTGGCTCGATCGACGCATGAACGAAGATGGCGATGATCGTGAAGACGCTACGTTTGCCGAGGAAGAAGACGCCGTTCGTCTCATGACCATCCACGCCAGCAAAGGGCTGGATTTTCCCATCGTAATCGTGGTCGATCTCGATGCGGGTATTTCTCCGCGGCCCATGGGCGTGCAAATCGCCTCGATTGGTGGAGACAAACCCACGCTCGTTTTGCGGCATTCGTCGACGCGGCCGAATCCTCTGTCGGAATCAGCTCTCGCGACCCTCGAAGCGGGAGAAATCCCGGCCCGCGAAACGTTGCGCACCACAGCCTTGCGATTGGCCGACGCCACCAATCGCGCCCGTGAATTGTCCGAACGTCAACGCCTCACGTACGTCGCCATCACGCGCCCCAAACGTTTGCTCGCGCTCGTGGGCGTCGCCAAAGGCGAAGGGACACGGCGCAGCAAGGGAGGTTCGGCATTCGAATCGCTCGACCTGGGTTTGTCGAACCCCGTGATCAAAGATTCCATAACGACGCACGTTCGCGCTTCGGAATTACTGGCGCATCCCGACGCACAACCTCGTGATGCACGACGTTCCATGGCGGCTCTCACCGGACCTTACCCGCATTGGCCGGAAGAACCTCCCACGCGTACGGTTGCCATTGCAACGACACCGCTTTCTCTTTTTCAAGGATGCCCACGTCGTTTTCGCTTGCGTCAGCTGCTCGGTTTTGACGAACCCTTGAGCACCGGTTGGGTTGATCTTCCCGGCCCGCCGGATCCCAATGCGCCCGTCGTGGACGTTCCAGCGATCGAACCGATCGATCTCGACCCACGTATTCGCGGTTTGGCGGCGCACGGTGTGCTCGAACGATGGCCCCGGGAAGCGTTTGGTCGGCCTACGGATACGGCGGATGTTGCACGGCGTTTGGCGCTTGCGGGGTTGCGTTCGGACATTTC
>JBGAOI010001128.1:0-2534 GCA_044221885.1 Polyangium sp. (in: bacteria) | reverse complement strand
GTTCTGGTTTTGCGCGTATGACCTTCGAGGCCGGATACACGATTGTGCCGATCGCAGCGGTTGGTGCGGATGACTGCTACCGAATCGTCTTGGATCAAAATGACCTCGAGCGATATCCACTTTTGCGCAAATTATTGGCTCTTGCACCGCGAAAAGACGTTGGATTTCCCACGATCGTTGCCGGTCTTGGAGGAACGATGCTTCCAGTTCCCGAACGATTTTATTTTTCGTTTGGCACTCCGATCGAAAGCCGCGATGTTCACGGATCCAGGGATGAGGAAACGAGGATCTTCGAACTTCGGGAAGCCGTTCGAGCAGCTCTTGAAGCAGAAATTGCGGCATTGCTTCGTTATCGAAATGCGGATCCTCAACGCGCGTTCAAATCGCGTTGGTCGCGATTCGACTTGCTTCGATAATTGCGAAGATTGGAAAATAGCATTGACAGAACGCTCGTTTCATCGGACGATGGTTATCTGAATTGATGCCGTTTGTTCCAGGAGAAACTCATGCGCGTGCACATTTGCCCAGTTTTTGTTGGATTTTTGACAACAGCGGCCATCGCGGGCTGTGACGACACCCCGAATACATCGGACTCGTCGAGCAGCAGTTCGGCTTCGTCGAGTGGCAGCTCGGGCTCGTCGAGCAGTGGCCAGGTTGGCGGTATGGGCGGGGCTGGTGGCAATGGCGGAAACGCGGGAAATGGCGGCATAGGCGGGGCTGGCGGTTCAGGCGGCATTGTGGAAGTGTGTATCCCTGAAACGTGCAATGGGATCGATGACGATTGCAATGGGCAGATCGATGAGGGCAATCCCGGGGGCGGTAAAACGTGTATGACGGGTTTGCCCGGTGCATGTAGTGCCGGACAAACCTTGTGCGAAGGTGGGAGTTTGATTTGCAAAGCGGACATTGCTCCGGGGACGCAAAAAGAAGCTTGTAACGATGTGGACGATGATTGCGATGCAATGATCGATGAGGACATTCCGGAAGTCGGTATGGCGTGCGATACAGGTCTTCTGGGGCCGTGTGCCGCAGGCAAACAGACGTGCGCGAAGGCAATGCTCACGTGCGCGCCTAATGTCATGTCAACAAACGAAGTGCCCGATGGAATCGACAACGATTGCAACGGTAAAGTCGACGACGGCATAACACTTGGGAATGGGCTCTGGGCCAAAGGGTACGGCAACGATACGTCGAATCAATATGGGTTTCGGATTGCTTCGGATTCCTTGGGAAACGTCGCTGTTACCGGACGATTTAGCGGAACGCTCGATTTCGGTGGTGGGAATCTGACGATGTCTGGATCGCCCGATATCTTCCTTGCCAAACTCGATCCGAATGGAGGGCACATCTGGAGTCGCGTATTTCTTTCGGCAGGCACCGAAGGTTCCGCCAACGGACTCGCCTTCGATTCCACGGGAAACCTGTATACAGCAGGCTACATCATGAGCACGACGACCATCAATGGTACGACCTTGAGCACCTTTGGCGCGGGCGATATTTTCATTACGAAGCACGATCCTGCTGGAGCGTTGTTGTGGAGCAAAGTCATCGGAGAAAACACATCGGCGCAAAACGCCTATGACGTTGCAGCAACGCCTACCGGGGGCGTGGCGATGACGGGCACGATCAGCGCCGTCGTGAATTTTGGTGGTGGGGGATTAAACGGCAGCATGAGCGATGCATTTCTGGCGGTTTACGATGCAGCAGGCACGCACCTCTTCAGCAAACGATTTGGCGACGCCACATTTCAATATGGCAAAGGCGTCGCAGTGAATGCCGCCGGTGAAATCGTCATTGCCGTGGACCTTCAAGGCACGGCAAACTTTGGCGGTGGCGTGCTCACGTCCGCAGGCAATGGTGACGTAGCCATTGCGAAGTTTTCGGCGGCTGGCACGCATTTATGGAGCAAAGTGTTTGGTTCCGCGGCACAACAAGACGTCACGAGTATCGCATTCGACCCCAGCGGAAACATCGTTTTTACAGGAGCAACCAGTGGTCCTGTGGATTTCGGTTGTGGCGCCGTGTCCCCGCCGAATACGGCCGGTTTTTATGTGCAGAAACTCGATTCCAATGGTGCATGCGTTTGGACGAAGGCGTATGGTGCCGTTGGGAACATCAGTTATGCTCCGCCGCGAATCGCTATGGATCCAGCGGGAAACGTACTGGTTGCGGGCATGTTTGTCGATGTGCTCGACGTTGGCGGCGGGCCAATGACCGCGGTGCAAAATTCTTTTGATGTTTTTGTGCTCAAATTAGGACCCACAGGCACGCATGTTTGGAGCAAGCAATACGGAGATCCCGTGGTTTTCGAGTACGACGAATGTTATGGCGTCGCGTCGGATCCTTCGGGGAATGTACTTCTGATTGGGGACTACGGCGCGACTATTGATTTTGGGCTGGGCCCGATGTCGTCGGGAGATACCAATACACAAGATGTTTGGGTCGCCAAACTTTCGCCATAATGATGCGCTATTGAAGACGCCATCAACTGTACTTTTGGTGCTGATCGGGCACGAGATGTCGTCCGCGCATTG
>JBGAOI010001127.1:0-2547 GCA_044221885.1 Polyangium sp. (in: bacteria) | reverse complement strand
ATCAGACAAATACAGCGATCTCTTCGAGAGGTTTCTTTGCAATCACGGGGACCGTCGCGGCCTCGGCGGGATATCCCACGACGAGCAACAAAAAGGGCTTCGCGTTCGGGGAAACCTTCAGGATGGAATTCAAGAACTTCATCGGACTTGGGGTATGCGTCAACGAGACGAGCCCCGCGTGATGAATGGCCGCGATCAAGAAACCGGTCGCGATGCCCACGGATTCGTTCACGTAATAGTTCTTCACCTGCCGCCCATCGGGCATTTCGCTGTGCGTTTTCCCGAAAATGGCGATCAAATACGGCGCGGTTTCGAGGAACGGTTTGTGTTCATCGGTTCCCAGGGGAGCCAATGCGTCGAGCCATTCTTGTGGCGCACGGCGCTGATAAAATACCGCCTCTTCTTGTTCTGCGGCAACCCGAATCTCGTGCTTGATGTTTGGATCACTCACAACCACAAATTGCCATGGTTGTAGGTTCGCCCCATTTGGAGCCGTGCCGGCGGTGAGGAGACACTGCTCAATGATTTCGCGAGGCACCGGTGTATCGGCAAAGTGCCGTACTGTGCGGCGACGTTGCATGAGCTCCCGAAATTCTGTCGCGCGTCGTTGCATCTCGTCGGGGGAAAGCTCGGCGAAGTCCAAGGGCTGAAATCTCGCAATCGTCATCAAGGTTCTTTCTATGTGCAATCTACAAGCAATGCAGGCTCGCTGCCTGTTGAGTGGTGTGCCGACGATCGAAATATGGCTACAAGCAATCGCATAATTTGTCGCCTACGGCGCATGCGCACCCGGTCGTAATGCGCGTCGTGGGCTTGTGCGCCGATTGCACCGCCCCGTTGTGGCTTCCTGCTCGAGGATTTGCCGCGGCACTCGAAGCGGTTTGCGCTTGCGCTTCGGCAATTTTTTCGTTTGTCCCGACTGAACCATTGGGTTCACTGGCTGCGGGCATCGAATCCGTTGCGCTGGGTTTGACGTTTTCCGCCGATTGCGTCGATACGTTTTCGGGCCTCGTTTGCGGCGTGTTGCTCGGAGTCGAGTCGCCACAGGCGGTCAACAACATGGACGCTCCAACGGTGAGCATCATCAACGGCGCCGCGGTTGCTCGCGAGGGGGTTTGGCGAAACATCACAGTGCCGGCGTCGTCATGCTCGATGCGTAAACACAAAGAATGCGGCGGAGCTGCGCGCACGAGGGCCACGGCCTCCTCGGGCGTCATTTCTGCCAAAGCCACCACATCGTGATCGCACGTGGCGCAATGCTTCCGCTGCTCGGATCCGGTCATCGAGTTCCAGTCTTCCGGGCAGGGCTTGGCAATGTTGAGGCGGATAGGACGCATTGGATCTCTTGGATAACACGATTCTGTCGTCGGCGCTATGTTTTCGCACGAGCCTTTCGTGTCGGCATGTTGAGAAAAGTGCCCGGGACGTTTGGTGGAGACGGACGCAAGGCACCCACGACTCCGCCAAAAAGGGTGGACACCTTGTATTGCTCGCTATGGTACACGTTGAGCCATGAGGGCCAACCTCAATTCCCGAAAAACCCAGCAATTGGACGGTGTCAAAAAGATGAGTAGCTCAAAAACTCGATGGGTGGGCCATTGGATCCTTGTCGCGATGCCGCACCTGCTCGGATGCGATACAACCGCCCTTCTGTCCGACTCATGTACGGCACCCGACGACACCCTCCATGTAGAATTCGTGTTCGGACCCTGTATCGACATGGCCTGCACCGACATGGATCGGTCTTTGTGGACGGTGCCGCCAAACTCCGAGAAGCTCGTGGAGGCGAACATCGACTTGTCGTGCACCGTGTCGATCGAGCCGCCTGCTGACAAAGGTATGCTCCACCTCGAGGCTTGCAGCGGAAGCCTACCCACGCCTTACGGTGTGCTTACACGTCTCAGCGGGACGCTTGCCGATCGTCTCGCTTTTCATGCGGGCGACAAGGTTCATGTCGCATATCATTGGACCTACGATGGCTGGTCCCAAACGTGGGCGCATGGGACGCTGCGCACTGCGAACGGCGATCTCGTAGCGCTGTTCAGCGAAGGATACGAGCTTCCAGCCGATGCCTTCGCATCTCCGTTGAGCCTGCGTGGGAGTGCGATGGATTGCGAGCCCATTCATGAGTTATGCGGAGGCAGCACCCGTCGCGGCCAGTTGGAGGTGAGTCTCGGGGATAAGAGCGTGATGATCGCCGACTGTAACACCGCGGATATCGGAACGGATCGGACCTACGCGGTTGCCGTAACAAACGCCGAGGTCGGCGATGGCTATCAATGCGGTTCGGTCCGCTGGTGGAAGGAGTTTACCGTCGTCGCGATTGCGCGTTGAGGCGCGATCGATGCTGCGTCGGGTTCGTTCAGGTTTTTCGTCTTCGTATCAATGAGTGGCGCGTAGGCATCATGGAAACGTGTCGTCCCCCCCTCGTTCCAAGCTTGCATCGCACCGGTGTGGCGACTCGCGTTATTCAATGGAGGTCGTCCCGCACTCGGTGAGGGAAATGCCGCCACGCGTGCCGCGCCGGAGGAGGTCACCTTTACGCTG
>JBGAOI010001126.1:0-2548 GCA_044221885.1 Polyangium sp. (in: bacteria) | reverse complement strand
TTCTTCCGACCGCGTGGTCCGACTCCTCAGCAACGATCGCGTGATGCAAGTCGCGACGGGCGTGATGGAAACCCGCACGAGGCTCGAAGCGGCCACGGAAAAAGCGTCGGAAGCGCTGGACATTCTGCTGAATGGGCACGCGTTGCCCACCATCGATCCGGCCCTCGAAGGTAACGACGAAGTGGTCGCCAAACCTTCGAGACCAAAAGAAAAACCCGATACGACAACAACCACATCCGAAACGACGACCAGTACGCCCGGACAAACATCGTCCCCGGCAACGGGTTCGTCGGAGTCTGCCACAGCCAAGACAAACGAGGGGGCAACGTCGACGGTGGCTCCAACGGAAGCCGAGGAAAAACTGGCGCAACAAATGGCGCGTCGAACGTCGCTTTCCCGCATTGGAGGAAAAGACGTATTCGACAAATGCCGCAAGTTCATGGCTGCGGACAATGCGCGCGCGATGGGCGTGTATCCATTTTTCCGGCCGCTCGATTTTAACAATGGTCCCGAAGCGGTGCTCGAAGGCCGTTCGGTCATCATGCTCGGGTCCAACAATTATTTGGGTTTGACGACGCACCCGAAAGTGCGCGAAGCCGCGCAAAAAGCCATTGAGAAGTACGGCACGAGCATGACGGGTTCGCGTCTCGTGAATGGTTCGATGCGTTTGCACAACGAGCTCGAAGAAAAGCTCGCGGCATTTCACGGCAAAGAAGCGGGGCTCGTGTTTACGACCGGATACCAGGTCAACTTGGCCACCGTGAGCGGGCTTTTGAGCAACAAGAAAAGCGTGGCGGTCATGGATAAAGATGACCACGCGTCCATTTATGACGGCGTGCGCTTGGCCCAAGCGTCAGGAGCACGCATGGTGCGATATCGACACAATGATCCGGAAGCTTTGGACAATGCCTTGAGCGAACTCGATGCCACCGAAGGCGCGCTCGTCGTGACCGACGGTGTCTTCAGTGCCCAAGGTGAAATTGCGAATTTGCCGGGACTCGTGGCGGCTGTGAAAAAACACGGCGCGCGTATTTTCGTTGACGATGCGCATGCGTTGGGCGTGATTGGTCCTGGAGGTCGCGGAACGGCAGCGCATTTTGGAATTGCGCAAGACGTGGATTTGATTGGCGGAACGTTCTCGAAATCGCTCGCTTCGATTGGCGGGTGGCTCGTCGGAGAACGCAAGGTGCTCGATTACATTCAGCACTTTGCCCCGAGTTTTCTATTTGCAGCCAGTGCTGCACCTCCATGTGTTGCGGCAGCCATGGCGGCGCTCGAAGTCATGCAGGAAGAACCGTACCGTCAAGAAAAACTGCGGGAAAACTTTACGTACATGCGGACAGAATTGGCGCGTATGGGATTCGAGCTGGGAAAAACAGAAACCGCAGTCATTCCGATTTACATTCGCGATGACTTGAAGACGGTGATGATGTGGAAGACGCTGCTCGATGAACATTCGGTGTATGTGAATCCATTCATCACGCCAGGCGTACCGCCGAAACAGCAAGTGCTCCGGACGAGCTACATGGCGACGCATGAGCGGTCGCATTTGGATCGGGCACTCGAAGCATTCGAGAAAGTGGGCAAGAAGTTCGGCGTGATCACCTGACGGGTGAAAGTTTGCCGTGGGTCTTGGTGCGCATGCACCTGCATAACGTGCAACGACGTGGTACGAAGAGCGAGGCATTCACGGATTCGAGGGTGCCGTTCTTGGAGGGTGGTCATGTCGATGCGTTCGTACTTTGCCAATATCCTTAGTCCCACTGGATTGTTGTTCGTTGCCATGTTTGGCGCGTCAACCTATGTGGGGTGTTCGCCCGGCGATAGTCAGACGACGTGCGATCCAAACACGCAAACGTGCATTTGTGACGCCAATGGTTGCAAACCAGCGGATCCCACCGTCCAGAGCAGCAGTAGCAGCAGCGGCGACGTGAGCAGTAGCAGCAGCGGTGATGTGAGCAGCAGTAGCAGCAGCAGCGGAAATACGACGAGCAGTAGCAGTAGCAGCAGTTCGAGCGGACAACCTGCGTGTGATTCCAAATTGGCGACATGCAGTTGCAGCGTGCCGGCGGATTGTCCGATGGGCCTGTATTGCATTGGTGGATTGTGCGTGGTTGGATGCAACAACAGTTTGGAATGTGGCGGGGGCAAGGTATGCGTCGATGGCCGATGCGAAGTTGGATGTAATGCGCAGAAGCCTTGTATTGCAGGGCAAATGTGCACGAACGGGTATTGCGTACCCGACGTGAACAAACCGCAATGCTCGGGCAGCAACATGTGTCCGTCCGGCCAAACGTGTATCGATGGGACGTGCCGAGCCAATTGCATTGCCGACGTGGATTGTCCTCCCGGTGAAGTGTGCGATTATTCAAAGGGCGGGTGCATTGCGAATCCGTCGCCATCCCCGAGTTGCGGACCGAACAAGCCTTGTCCGGTCAATGCGCAATGCGGCAGTGTGGGGTATTGCCAATATCCGTGCATCGACGTGGCGGCCTGCGGTCCGGGCAGTCACCCCACCCCGGGCCTCTGCCCCGGCGGCGCGGAGATC
>JBGAOI010001125.1:0-2550 GCA_044221885.1 Polyangium sp. (in: bacteria) | reverse complement strand
TAATGAAAGAAATCACGAAGATGATAGTCCGGAACGGCAGTGGAGGACTTTTTATTATGTAGCGCGGGGTTTTAACCCCGCGCGGGGGTGCGGAGCGGAAATGGGCTCTAGATAAGAGACGTTCTCTTTGACCCCGCGCGCTGGTGCGAAACGAAAATGGGTTGACCGCGAAGCGGTTAACCGGTCTGCGAGTCGAAGTTTTGGGATCCGTAACTCAATGGTAGAGTAGCCGCCTTTTAAGCGGAAGTGTGGAGGTTCGAATCCTCTCGGGTCCACTGTATAAGGAGAAGGAGAAATTTCGTTTTGGTGTGTCGGGGTGATACAAAAAATAAAAAATCGACACGGCACCTCAAATAAAATCTTGACTCGAACGTCAAAAGAAATGTAGACTGAGGGGCGGACAAGAGATAACCAGTGCGGTTGTTTCTTTTGAGTTGCTCACCCACATCTAGACGGGCAGCTCAATTGTTTCTAGATCCGTAGCTCAATGGGCAGAGCGCCTGCCTTTGAAGCAGGAGTGTGGAGGTTCGAACCCTCCCGGGTCTTCTATTGCCTATCGGGGTCGTTTAATGGCAAAACAGCGGATTCTGAATCCGCCAACGCTGGTTCGATTCCAGCCCCCGGTACTGACGAAGAGAAAAAGGAAACGAAAATAAAATAACGAGTGATGAAATAAAATCGACTCGACGAACGAATAAGCAAAAACGGAAAACGAAAATCGAGAAATCGAAAACAGCACGCACGAGGAACGGTCATGGCAACGTATACAGGATCAAAGCGATTGAATATCGAAGAGCTTGAAAGTTTGCTCTTCGTATCGCCAAAGGACCTGAATGGTAGCCATTTGAGCGATAGCCCTCGAAGCAAAATGGGTGGATCCTAGAAATCGTCGGACAAACGACGAACTCGAGGAGGCCGCCCGGGAAACCCAGGCGGCCTTCGTCGTTATGGGCTCCGGCTCGAAAACATGAATTCGTGGATGCTGGGCATTGGTGAGCCCCGACGGCTGTAAACCGTCCGCCATAGGCTTGGAGGTTCAATTCCTCCCGTCCACACCAACGTGCTGCATAAGCACGCGGTCGTTATTTGAATTGGATTTGTAGCTCAAGGGTAGAGCAGCCGGCTCTTAACCGGTAGGCGAGGGTTCGATCCCCTCCAGATCCACGACGTATGTCCGATTTTTCGGGCACGGGTCTCTGAAAACATACGTTTCCTACGAAAAACGCACGATTGCAGGGCGGCACATGCTCGTCCCTGCTCATTTCAACGTAGCTCAACTCGGCAGAGCGCCCGCCTGTTAAGCGGTGAGACGAGGGTTCGATTCCCTCCGTTGGAGCTACGGGTACAGGGTTGAAGGAATGGTACTTCCTCCCAAACCCGTTTAGACAAAATAATTGCCCCGTTCTTCTAGCGGTCAGGAACCTGGCCTTTCAATCCAGGTGATGGGGTTCGACTCCCCAACGGGGCGCTTGTGCGGACGTTTCTCATCTGGGAAGAGGGTTGGTTGTGACCCAACGTAGGCGGGTTCGATTCCCGTACGTCCGACTTTGCGGTGATGGCTCAATGGTAGAGTCCGAGGATGCCAACCTCGGGATGGGGGTTCGATTCCCCCTCACCGCGCTGGATTTTATTGTGATGTTTGTCCTCGTATTGCTAGCGGCAAGGCAGCCCGACTCTCAATCGGGTGACGCGGGTTCGAATCCCGTCGAGGACGCTGAATGGTTTGGCCCGTCTTGGGCCATTTGCCTCCGTACGCATCTGGTGAAGCGGTCCGATTGTCGATCGGATGAGGGGAGTTCGATCCTCCTCGGGGGCGCCCACGTTTATGAGTTTTTCCGGGCGCATTGATTTATGTTTTATTGATTCTGAAATGCGGTGACGGCTCGACGGTCGAGTGCAAGAGTCCCATTCTTGAAGTGGGGGTTCGATTCCCCCTCACCGCACATCTCTCTGTCCTGGAGGACCAGGCGTCGGCTTACGAATCCGACTGACGAGGTTCGAATCCTCGCAGAGAGGCTATGCCCTCGTCTTGCCGGTATTGCAAGCGCGAGTCTGATATGCTCGTCGAGAAAGGTTCAACTCCTTTCGAGGGTATTTTCTGAGTGTGGCTCAATCTGGTAGAGCGCCGGCTCGGGGTGCCGGAGGTTGAGGGTTCGAATCCCTCCACTCAGACCATGCGCGCCATTTTCATTTTATCTGGGCGTGGCTCAATCTGGTAGAGCACCGGTTTTGGGTACCGGCGGTTGGGGGTTCGAATCCCTCCGCCCAGACAGGTCGAATTGCGGTATGTTTGTCAGGCGCGCAGTTTTTCTGGGTGTAGCTCAATCTGGTAGAGCGTCGGCTTCGGGAGCTGAAGGTCGGGGGTTCGAATCCCTTCACCCAGACCCATTGATACACGCCCCAGGTTAAAACCTGGGGCTACTCCATGAAAAATCCTCGCGCATCCGCGCTCGGATTGACCGTTTGGAAAGTGGGATGGTTAGCGTGAAATCGTAGGGAATGCGCTGATGAAGCGAGTTCGCGGATGGTTGCAACAGCGCAGGCCGGGGC
>JBGAOI010001124.1:0-2552 GCA_044221885.1 Polyangium sp. (in: bacteria) | reverse complement strand
GGCAGAAGCGAGATGGCGAATGGCTTCGAGTGAGTCGCCATCGGCCCAATGCGCGTCTTCGACATGCAAGATCACGGGCTGCAATTGACTCTCGGCACGCACCCACAAGGCGATCGCTTCCAAGCTCCGCGTAAAACGAAGCTTTGGATCCATACGTTCGTAGTCGGATCCATCCCAACGCACACCAATCAACGCGCCAAACGTACTACGCGCTCGCTCGAGTTCACGGGCGATGTTCGAGCTCGTTTCCGGCAATCGATCGATGAGTTTGTCCAGGGCTTCATCCAACGCCGCATGACGTTGTTCACGCGTGTTGGCTTCGGCTTGGCCGAAATATTCCTTCAGCGCGTACTCGAACGGATTGAGGCTGCTGCGCAGTGTTTGGTCGCAACGAGCATCAATCCAGATCGGCGTTCCTTCGTTGCGACTGTCTTCGATGCTTCGTCGAAATGTTTCGACGAGAAAACTTTTTCCAAGACCAGGCTCGCCGTCGACATAAATGATTCCGGCCTCGCGTTTGTCGATGATCTCAGTGACAAACCGCGTGAGATCAGCGAGCTCTTTTTCGCGACCGATGAGTCCTCGCGCGTTGAACTCGCGTTGAGCGGCAACCCTTTTCCCATCGAGCGCATACACATCAATGGGGATGTCGAACCCCTTGAAAACATGCTCCCCCACGCGTTTGAACTGGTGCGTGTCGAAGGCGACGTTGTAGACGTCGGGCGAACACCAAATGTCACGCCATGGCGCCTTGATCATCAGACGCGCCGCAAGGTTTGTCGCTCGTCCAAGACAAGCAAACTCGCGCCGATTGGTTCCTCCGTTGAAACCTGCGTACCGAGGTTCGTGCGTGACGCCAGCGCGAAGCATGATGCCCTTGGGCGCTTCTTTGCGAAGCCCGAGAACGAAATCGAGAGCGCGCTCGAGATCGTTCTCGTGCATGATCGGCGCACCAAAGTGGATGACGCAGTTGATGCCTTTGTCACCTGAATCGAGCCCAGTGAACGTGCCGCCGTACCGATCCGCCTGCTCGTGCAACAACTTGATGAGTTCGTCGAAGTTCGAGATGTTGTCGAAAGAGAGAAAAACCGTCGTGATCTGACGGAATTCGCCCTGCGGAGGCATGTCACGTACGCCAGGCGCGATGAAGTGCGCGCCGTCTCCAGGCGGCGTTGGACCACTGATCGGAAACAAACGTAGCTCTTGCAGATCGAGCAGCTTGAAGACGCCTTCCGCGCCCACACTGCGCGCGAATCGTTTGTTCGGAACGCGCTGGTTAAACGCCGCGTCCATCAAAATGTCGCCTTTTTCTGCGTGGTGCTCGATCGCGCTGCACTTGTCGATCGCGGGACCTCGAAACGAAAAATACGCACGCTCGGGTGACACGCGAACAATGCCCCACTCGACCGCTCCCCAGGACAAACCCACCTTGTACGAGAACTCGAAGTCGCCAAAGTTGGTCTTGAGTTCTGGGTGCTTCAGGAAAAACGACCGCATGCGTAGGGCGGCAGCGAGCGCATGTTCGCCAACGTTGCGTCCTGGGGCATGGGGAAACACGGCAGTGAACGCGTCACCGGCAAACCCCACGACGAAGCCGCCGTGTTCGTGCACGGCTTGGATCAGCGGGTCGAAGTAGAAACGAAGCGCATTCGCCAAGACTTCTTCGGCTCGTTCTTCGCGCGCATCGGATCCGAGGATCTCTTGCTCACCCTGCTCTTCGCGAACCAGCTTGCGTTGTTTGGTACGGTTGTCGAAGAGCTTCGCCGTGAGCTGCGTGAAGCCGGGAATGTCGATGAACAGTGCAGCCGCCGCGAAGTTGCCTTCGGTTCTCCCCCGAGTTTCCTGGGCCAGGATGAAGTCGGGGACGAGCGGGTTCATGTGTCGTGGGTTTCCGACGCTGCGAACGGACTGCGACCGGCACAAGAACGAACATGCACGACAGGGACAAACTCCACTCGTGCGCCTGGGCGAGCACGCAACGTCACGTACACTGGTTGTGGCCAGATTGAAGGTGACGCGCGGAAAAATCAACGAAAGTCGACGGGCTTGCCGGGATTGGGCCCTCGTTCACAAGCCACTTGGGGCAAGCCCAGGTTCACGCTGGGTGCGACAGAAAAAATGCTCTGCGCAGACAACCCTCTTGGCGCCCCGCAAAGCCTAGGATACCCACATATCGTCGTCTTTACCGAGGGCTCGCTCGGTCCCAGCCCCGGGGCGCACGCTCGGCACGCCGAGACGCAGCCGTTTCCATCGCGGATCGTAATGGACGAACCATCCATGAAGCGGAGAAGAAACGGGGATTCCGATTACGAAGGCGACCTCGTCGATCCGGCAGCAGGCGGCTCGGACGCACCTGCATCGGTCTCGCCGAACTCGCAGCCACAAGCCCACGGACCCGTGTACGTCGGCGGTGGTGAACGTGAAGCCCGTGCGTATGTCGCGCCGACGGCCGTGCCGTTGATCGCTGCTCCCAAAACGAGCGCCGACAAGGTTGCGATTGCGAGCAGCGTGGATCCTAGGCGTATGCAGACGATTCGCGTATCGCCAGGAAG
>JBGAOI010001123.1:0-2554 GCA_044221885.1 Polyangium sp. (in: bacteria) | reverse complement strand
CGATCTCAAGAAAGGGGCACGCGCGCCGGTCACCGTCCTGATCACCGGCGAAGCCGGAACCGGCAAAGAGCTGTGTGCCAGGGCGGTGCACCGGTTGAGCCCTCGCGCCGCCAGACCGTTTATTGCCGTGAACATGGCGGCGATCTCGCCGGAGCTCTTCGAAAGCGAACTGTTCGGTCACAAAAAAGGCGCGTTCACCGGAGCTGTCGATGATCGCAAAGGCGCATTTGAATTGGCTGATGGCGGAACGTTGTTTCTCGACGAAATCGGCGATCTTCCATTGCCCGCACAAGCGGCATTGTTAAGGGTTCTGCAACAACGCGAAGTGATTCCCGTGGGAGGATCCAAGCCTACGAATGTGGACGTTCGTTTTATCGCGGCGACAAACAAACCGCTCGATGAACTTTGTTTGCGCGGAGAATTTCGAGGCGATCTTCTCGCGCGTTTGTCCACGTACAAACATACACTTCCTCCTTTGCGCAAGCGTATGGAAGATCTGGGAATTTTGATTGGCGACATGCTCCGTCGTTCCACCGATGCCAATGCAATGCGTGTACGCATCAGTGTAACAGCGGTGCGAACCTTGCTTACGCATACGTGGCCTCATAACATCCGAGAACTCGAAAGTCTTCTGGGCGTTGCCGTGGCCTTGGCTGGAGGTTTATCCATTGAGCGCTTCGAATGGTCGCATATTTCCGGGGAATCACCCGTACCGGACGAACCGCCCAAGAATCCTGCGGATTTGCGCGAACGCATTGTGGCTCTTTTGCAGACGCATCGCGGAAATGCGACATCGGTTGCCAAAAGTATGGGCAAGTCACGGATGCAGATTTACCGCTGGATGACCGAATTCGAAATTGATCCGAACGACTATCGCGGGTGAAATCAGCGTTACTGTTCAACGAACGTCTCTGTGACGTCACATGAACGGTCGTGACGGGCGGACATGGAGCGTCTGGGCCTTGATTTCCGCAGCATTCGTCACGTTCGTGTGTTGGTACGCCGATTGCGAAGGTTGTCGTTCATGCGCAATCGAAACAAATACATCTACGCTTTGACGACATGCATTCTCTTGGCTGGTTGCGGCGACGACACCAATCAAGGCACCGGGAGCAAAGGGGCGGGAAGCTCGAGTTCTTCCAGCGGAAGTGCGGGCGCTGGTGGTGACGGAGGTATGGGGACCGGGGGTATGGGGACGGGCGGCATGGGGACCGGGGGTATGGGCGGTGGTTCGAACATTCAAATCGAAAAGCCCGAAGGCGCGATTCCGGGCCAATATATGTTTGTCCTGGACGCCACCAAAGTGACCGCGGCCATGGTCAAAACGGTTGCCGATGAATTGCTTGCTCCTCAGGCCGGAATGCTCCTTGAAGTGTACGACACGGGTCTCGTGGGGTTTGCCGCAAATAACCTCGACGATACCAAGGCGCTGGCCATGGCCAAGGATCCACGCATCATTGGTATCAGCCAGGATTATGCGCTGGCCATTGAAGAGACGCAGACGACTCCACCGAATTGGGGTATTGACCGAATCGATGACAAGTCGCTGCCGCTGAACAACACGTACAATTACTTTTTCACGGGCAAAGGTGTCAACGTTTACGTCATTGATACGGGCATCAACGACAAACATTCCGACTTTACGGGACGAATAACGCCTGATCCCGCGTCGGATTTCATCAAGGATGGAGCCGCCGATTGCCACGGTCACGGTTCGCATGTGGCGGGGATTGTGGGAGGAACACCGTCGGGCGTGGCGAAAGGCGTCACGTTGTATTCGGTGCGCGTGTTTAATTGCCAGGGGCAAACAACAGGCAGCAAAGTGCTCGCGGGACTCAATTGGATTCAGGCCAATCGGAAGCTGCCGGCGGTTGTCAACATGAGTCTCGGCGGCCCCGCTTCCTCGGTGTTGGATAGTGCGGTAAGCGCTTTGATTGCAGCCAATACGCATGTGGTTGCTTCTGCCGGCAATTCGAACAAAGACGCTTGTCTTGGCAGCCCGGGCCGCATTCCAGGGGTCATCACAGTGGCGGCAACAAACACGGTGGATACGCGCCCCACGTGGTCCAATTGGGGAACGTGTGTGGATCTCTTTGCGCCAGGTGATGGCATTCAATCGACCAATGGTTTGTCAAACCAGGCGTCCACGTTCAAATCGGGCACGTCGCAAGCTGCGCCTCATGTGGCTGGTGTCATCGCGCAAGTGCTCGAAGCGCAACCGAACCTCACACCGGCCGAGATGCAGCAACTCATTATCGATGGCGCAACGCCGAATGTCGTGACGGATCCCAAAGGATCACCGAACCGATTGCTGTATTCGCGCATGAATGAACCCAAGACGGGGTTCGTCGGAACGAAACCGTGGGACAACGGCTATTACACGGATGGTGGTTTGTGGCTGAATGCCAACCAAGGCTCCACCCTTCAATATGCCGATATCAACGGCGACAAGAAAATGGACATTTGCGGCCGGGCTGCGAATGGAATGGTGTGTGAAGTATCGACCGGTACGGGCTTTGGCCCCCCGCAGGTGTGGGAAGGCGGATACGCCGAT
>JBGAOI010001122.1:0-2560 GCA_044221885.1 Polyangium sp. (in: bacteria) | reverse complement strand
CGGTTGTGAAAAGAAATGGCTCCGCGTCGGCTCCCGCCTCGACAATGACATGCGGTGCAAATGCCGCGACAGCGTCGCCGACTCGGCGCATTTCACCGCTGCGATCCGTTTTTCCAATCGCATCGGGTACAACAAATTGTCGAACCAGATCGCCATTGTCAATGGCACTTTTTCCATTCCAATGCAAAAAGGAGATGAGTTTATCCGTATGACTCACGCCTGACGCGTTGTCGACGCGAACAAGCGCAATCCGCATGGCTTCGTTCCGGCCAACAATGCCCCGAGCTTTTAATTGCGGCTCCAGAATTTGCTCAATGAATTTCGCATTCGGACGGTTGATCATGTCGGCGCTCGACGTAACTCGAAGCACGAGCCGCGGTTCACCGGGTAAATGGGGAATATCCGCGAGCGTCGATCCCGTATTCGACGCCAAAGCCATGACTCCTTTCGGCAAGAATAACGTGGTTGCCAAGTCCATCACTTCTTTGCTTCGCGCGAATCCGAGAATGACGGGCACACGGACAACCTCGACCAAGTGCTTCGCAATTCGTTCATGGTCTTCGGTGTCATCACAAAGCACGACGCCCAAAGGTCGCGGTTTTCCACCGAGCGTTACGGCAGGAATTCCTCCAATTTCGTGGAAGTCTCGATGCGCCAGTTCGATAGCCCGCGCAGCTTGTTTTCCATACGTCGAGCCTTTGTTGGTGATGGGATACATGGCCCCGATCCAAATCGTGGCGTCGTTTTCGATCTCCTGTTTGTCCGCCAAGATCCTACATCTTGGTGCTTCCAGTGAAATACACGTCCCGGTGTCTTGTCGGCAGACGACGGCGTTTCCTTCCGCTTTTCCCACGCAATCGATGTTCGCGGCGCATTCACGCGACCCCGCAGAAGTTCCTGCATTCGTTCCGGCTGCGGAATTGCCCGTTTGCGAATTCGACGAAGGCGTTTCGTTGCGCCATGTCAATGCCAGCGCGCACAATCCCAAGCCCATCACGGCAATGGCCCAAGGAAATACATGGGACGCTGGTTTCTTTGGTAAAACCTCTCCGACAGTCGACGGGGATTTCGTTTCCTCGGGAACGGGCTGAACACTTTTTTCTGCAGCCGGACCACGGCCTTCTTGCACCGTGTTGGCCATGTCGAGTGGCCCGTCGTCGATCGAGATTCGCCCCAAGGACAAACGCACCGAGGGTTCTCGTTTGTCGAAAAATAACGAATTTGTGTCGGGTGCCGATGGCCGTATGGACGACGAAACGCGAAGGAATCTATCGAGCGCTTCGCCCAATTCTCGTGCCGATGCCCAGCGATCCTCAATTTCCTTCAGCAAACAACGATCAATGATGGATCCGAGTTCCCCAAGAGCCGGCATGATGTCCGATGTTCGCGGCATGGGCACATATCGCTCGGCAATGCGAACGAGCGCCGCGGGCGTCAGTGGCCCCAGCGGGTGTTCCCCCGTGACCATTTGAAACAACATGATGCCCACGGCCCAAATGTCCGTTCGTCCATCGACATTTTCTCCCCACCATTGCTCGGGCGCCATATAAATGCGCGTCCCAACCATCGCCCCAGTTTCGGTCAAATCGGCCATGGTCGACGCTTGTTTCGCCCATGCTTCCGGGCTTTCCGTGTGTCCGTCTCCTTCGGGAGCTGGCTGCGCGGTAGCAACCAGCTTCGCCACCCCAAAATCGAGCACCTTTACCGTGCCACTTTTCGCGAGCATGATGTTGGCGGGCTTCAAGTCCCGATGCACAATGCCCGCTTCATGCGCGCATTGCAAAGCTCGCACCACGGGGGCCATGATTTCTGCGGCTTGGATGGGCGGCACGAGCTCGAATCGATCGCCTTGACGTCGCTCACGCAGCCACATCGAAAGCGTTTTTCCCTGGACGTATTCCAGTACCATGTACGGCAAGCCTTCATGTTCGGCGATGTCGTACAGCGACACGATGTTTTCGTGCGTAAGTTGCGCGGTGGCTCGAGCTTCCACGAAAAACCGCGCGCTTTGTTTGGCATTGACCTGAGACAAGAACTTGAGCGCCACGCGTCGTCCGAGGCGCGTATCTCGGGCGAGGTACACTTCGCCCATGCCGCCTTGGCCCAGAGGTTCGAGCACTTCGTAGTGGCCGATGGAGGTTCCATTCGCAAAACGCATTTTTCCGGGCGAGGGAAGACTGTTCGGCACTTCGGGTGCCGTCATCGTTTCCTCGCTTGATGCGTCGCGGGTGGGGTCGCGCTCAGCCACGTTTTCCATGTACGCGATCTTGTGGTGCGCGGCTAAGAAAATTGTGCAAGATAGCAATTCGCCGCGGGGGAAAGTTTGGCGATGACGTTCGCTCGAATGTGTTCGACGGACGCTTAGTTGTGTTACCGTGGAGATTCCTTGGAGGAAATCTCATGCTTGACACCAACGAATTCAGGACACGCCTTGCTTTTTCAATCCTTGCGGTCGCAATGACCTCGGGCTGGGTCGTCGCCGGATGTTCAGGCAACACGACGAACCAAGGCCAAGGTGGAGCTGGAGGTACCGCGGGCGCGGGTGGGACCACAGGTGACG
>JBGAOI010001121.1:0-2561 GCA_044221885.1 Polyangium sp. (in: bacteria) | reverse complement strand
TATCTTGACCTCGCGTGACCTGCGCCATCCAACGCGCCGGTTCGTCCACGACCGTGGGCAAACCATAACGACATCCCACATGCCGGAACATCTGCGGCTGATCGAAATGGTGCTGCTTCAAGGGCGTCACCACCGCCCGCAACAAATTCCGCACCGGCGGCTGCGACGATTGCTCCCATTGCCGCAAGACCTCCATACGTTTGTCGAGAGGTAACGACGAAAATGCACGATAATGCGTGGCCAACGTTCCAACTTCGAGCGCCCACATCGCCGCTCGAATCACCCCCGCAGCTTCCGCCGCAACGCCTCCCCCGAGCCAACGATTCACCGCAATCGCCGCCGGTCGCCCCGCCCCATCAAGCCGCGTCCCCGGAGGCATCGCCGCTTCGGCCACCGCCGTCAATATCGAAATCTCCCGCTCCGATAAGGGTCCCGCACGATCCACCCCTACCGCCGCGCCAAACCCTTTCCGCGTTCCCATCCCAACCGACACCGTATCCGCTCGAGCTGTCATACGTGCCTCCTCGTGCGTGCCAAATGTTCTGTAACCAAAGAACAATCAGAACACAAGGTCCAAGGCATGATTTTGCCTCAGTTTATTCGATCGGAAGGACGATCACCGGGGATGAATGGTGAAGCGCCAGGGATTCCCACATTTCGTCATCGACGGCGACGCCTCGGGCACCGTCATCGCGGATGGGGCCGAGCATCGCTCGGAAAAACGGCGGCTCGTTCATTTCGATGGCTACGATCGCCTTGGTTTCTGCAGACGTCGGGGTGAACGGCCGATCGGCTTTGGTGCGTCGTGTATTGGCAATGAGGGAAATCTCGTCCATGCGGGCGGTGTAGTGAGGTCCCCCGTCAAACGGGTCGACGCGGTCGGCGTAACGAAACCCGATACGTCGCAAGAGTTTTTCCACGCCGCGGGTTTGCGTGCCGGTTTTACCGATGACCTTTTGGGCCTCTTCGGACATGAGCGTGGCGTGAATGACGCCTTCCGGAAACAAGCCCTTGATGAACTCCTTGTTCTTCTTGGACAAACGGTCCGCTTCCGCGTACGAAAGCCCCGTAAAACGCCGCCCAAGAGCTTCCCAAAGATGGCTCGTTCCGTCCGGTTCGAGCGGCGGCATGAGCTCCGCCAAAACTTCGCTTTGGAACCAGGCTCGATGCGCCGCCATGAACAAAAAGCGAACGTACGAGATAAACGTGCCGAGCCTTTCGGATGCCCTTCGATAATCGGGCAACATCACGAGACCACCAATTTCCGTCGGTCCGTCGTAGGAATAACCGATGCGCAAAAGCGTGTGATAAAAGTGCCGATCAATCGTCGCCGAGTAACGCTCTTCGTCGATCACATCGAAGTAGATGTACGGCGCTCCGCGACGACCGAGTTGCGAGATGATCATCGAGGTGCCGACGATATGGTCCTTCTCGCGATCAACGAGCACGAAGACGTATTGGCGCAAGCGGGCGTCTTTGATCTCTCCGGTGAAGCTACGGTGAGAAAGACTGACGATTTCATGAATTTCGTCGCGGTCATTCGGCAAGTTGACCGTGTTCAAATGCCGCGCGACGTAGAGCAGTTGCTCCTCGTCACCCAACACGGCAGCGCGTATCTCAAAAGGGACCATCGACCGTAGAGCCTACGAGGAGTTTGGCGTAGAGGCCATGTTTCAGGCACGATCGTAGGCGTTTGGAATAGGCGTCGCGCTCGGATGCCGCAAATCACGGCGTTTTTGCATGGTCGAGACGCATCGGTTCGTCCCTGAGAAGCGCTCGCACTTGGTCGCCTGACAACGATTCCACCTCGAGCAGCTTCCGCGCGATGCGTTCCAGAGCCTCGTAGTGTTCTTCGATCAGCGTTTTCGCGCGAAGTTCGGCAGCATCAAGCAAACGCGTCACTTCTGCATCGAGCAATCGCGCTGTTTCTTCGCTGTAATCGTGTGCTGCACGATCGACCCACGTTGATCGACGCGGGTCGAAAGACATAAGGCCGAGGGAATCGCGGCCCATGCCAAATTCGCGAACCATACGTCGAGCGATGTCCGTAGCGTTCACGAGATCGTCTTGGGCACCCGTCGATGCCTCGCCAAAGGTGCGTTGTTCGGCCACGCGTCCGCCGAGCAAAACCACGAGTCGATCGAGGATCTCTTGTCGGCTCATGAGGAACCGGTCTTCGCGCGGTTGTTGCAGCGTATAGCCGAGCGCTCCCATACCACGCGGAACGATGGATACTTTGCGCACGGGATCCTGCGTGGCCGAGAGCAGTTCTGCCGCAAGCGCATGTCCAGCTTCGTGGTACGCGACGACGCGACGTTCGTGCGTTCCAAGGCGCCGACCACGTCGTTCGAGGCCCGCCAGAACGCGTTCGATGGCTTCATCGAAATGTGTGCGCCCCACGGCATCGGCGTGTTTTCGAGCCGCCAAGAGCGCAGCTTCGTTCACGACATTGGCCAGGTCGGCCCCGACCAACCCTGTCGTTTGTGCGACTGTGTCATCGAGATTGGCGTCAGGTCCGAGAACCACTTTTCGCGCGTGAACCTCCAAGATTTCGCGACGTT
>JBGAOI010001120.1:0-2562 GCA_044221885.1 Polyangium sp. (in: bacteria) | reverse complement strand
GTACGTTCGCCCCATAGATTCGTTTCCATTTGCACGTCGACGGCCCGCGTACCAACACCTGCAAACGCTGCCGCAAACACCTCGCGCTCCGCAGGCACGACACGATCCACGAGCGCCGATGTACCAAACAGCGCGGTCCAAGCGTCGGTTGTCGTGACAATCTCCCCGGTACGCGAGACTCGAGCAAGCGGGGCGGGAAAGCCGAGGAGCAATGAATCAATCGAAGGCGTGGGCAAGTCCATGGATCTCGTTGGCGGATGGTACAAGCAGTCGCGGCACGTTGTCAACTCTTGGCGCCAAGAACCTTTCGGCGCCTCAATTGACGCACAAACAGCGAAGGTGGCTCGCATGTCGCGCCTCATCTTCATCGCTCGTCGTGCATTTCCTCCCCTCGAGCTTGACGTACGATGTCGTCCCGAAAACCTCCTTGACACCCACATGCCCGCAATGCGATGGTCTTCGGGCACAATGCCCACTCCTTTGGCGTACGCTTATATTTCTTGCTGGTCGCTCTTGTGTATCGCGGGGATTGTCGTCGGCTGGCGCCATCGCGCCGATGTCACCTTGTTTCGTCGCATTTATCTCCGCACCTTGCTCGTTACGTGGAAACTCGTTCTTTTCGCCATTGCGCTCGGCTTTTTTATTCTCGTCGCTCCGTATTCCGGTGATCCAACCTGGGACGTCGTCGACGCGACGTTCATGTCTGTCTTTACCTATGTGTCTGCACCTTGGTCCGTGGGCACATTGTATCGCTGGGCGCGCGGAAAAGAATCCCGGCAACTCGCATTCGTCGCGGTGTGTGTTTGGCTGTTTTCTGCGAGTTTTTCGTATGACATCTACATCTTTTTGCGCCAAGGATTTTATCCGAGCACGTGGTGGTCGAATATCATCGCGTCGTCTGTTCTTTATGCGTCGGCGGGCCTTTTGTGGAGCCTGGAAACGCACCCGAATCGAGGCGTCGTATTCAATTTCATTGCGGAGCCGTGGTTATTGCCGGAAGGTCGTCCTCAGGGCGGCTTGGCGATTGCCGCGTATGCGTTCGCATTCGTGGCGCTCGTTGTGGCCATGATGCTCCCGTTTGTCTGGGAATATTTGTAGATTCGACTCGCCCGTGAAACGCCTTCAGTGGGCGCGATGAATCGCGCCCCTCCAGAAAACCAACCCATCAAGATCTCTGCGATGAATGACTAGTTTTCGATGTGCAGGTAATACGTCGCCGAGGTGTCGAACACCACCGCATTACCGTCGCAGATCGTCCCGCCCAACTCGAGCACGTGATCGCCGGGAGGCAGGGCGTTGAGATGCGCATAATGCCCGTCCCCGACCGAATACATCTCGCCGCCGGGAATGCCCCATGGCGTAAGAAAACTGTCGATGGGATTCACATCCACCTTGAACGGCTCCGCTGCCCGCACATACAAGTCGTCGAACATCTGATCGAATCCGCCCGCAAGCACATCCTGACCGTCGACACGGAGGGTGAGCGAACACGTGTTTATCAAGGCATTATCGAACCAGGCCACAACCTCGGGCGTGATGTCGTGTATCGATTGCATATTCGGATAATACGACGGCGGAAACACGGCCCAGCGATTGACCAGCGGGAAATACAACTTCTTTCCTGCCGGAATGGTGCAATGCCGCGTTACCGCTCCGCCATACGTGCCGGCCAAAAACCAAACCGGACCTTCTTGACCCATCGCGCACGCGTCGCCCGTCATGTCGGCAATGGGCCCCGTCGTGTACGGCTGCTCCATACCCCAGCGCATCCATTGCCTCGCCAATTGCTTGCTCGGCGGAAGCGACGTTGCCGATTGATCCTGTGCCAATGCCTGAACGGCTACGCCTTCGATGCTTTCCTCGTCGATGTTTTGGCTCATATCGTTTGGCGCGCCACACGCAGTCACCAAGCTGCCAAGAAAACACGCCGAGAGAAGCATTCCGAATTGGATTCGTTTGGACATGATGCACGTTCCTTTTGATGAATGAGGGCCGAACGCGTG
Source organism: Polyangium sp. (in: bacteria) (assembly GCA_044221885.1). Classification (GTDB taxonomy): domain Bacteria; phylum Myxococcota_A; class Polyangia; order Polyangiales; family Polyangiaceae; genus Polyangium. Next base: position 559 of record JBGAOI010001120.1, on the reverse strand, counting down.
AACAGCCCGTTGATTTATCTGCTCGCACCCGAAATCGTCGGTCGACATCGCTCGAAATACGGAAGTATTCCTCGCTCCGTCGCCCTAGCTTTTGGGCGCTGGCGACGATAATTCAACGGGCTGTTCATCGTTGCGTTCGTCGCGGGTGAAAAGAAACGTTTGCATGGGTCGTGCCAATACGTTTTCCCACGAAAATCCCCATGAAATCGGTGAACGTGTCACACGGTCATGACGATACGTGTTACGGAGCCGCGACATTGTCACGACGCTGTACTCCCGATCGACATTTGCCCTGAGATACCCGTCGGTCCAATGCCTTCATTCGCCAAACACGGCAATCCCTGCCGCTTCATGGAGGTGTCACGCGCGGGTGACAGCGTATTTGTGGACCACGGAAGCGGCAACGGATTTCTTCTTCGCGAGGTGAGGCGCCACATCACGCGTTTGCCACGGAGACAGGCAAATGACACGACTTTTCCCGACATCGTGGTCGTCCTTTGATTTCTTGAAGAGGCCAATGTAGGGGCGCGATTCAGAGGCTGTCTCAAAACGCATTCGC
>JBGAOI010000111.1:0-15643 GCA_044221885.1 Polyangium sp. (in: bacteria) | reverse complement strand
GCCTTTTTCCGCGACTTGAATGGGGTAAAAAATGCCTCCGCCAATGTGCAGGGTGTATCCCCCGCTTTCTCCAATGGCGTATTCGGCTCGAACCAGATCGGCATGATTCTCCACGAGAAATCGGGAACCGTAATCGCAACCAGCCTCTTCGTCAGCGACGGCTGCAAAAATGATATCGCGGCGTAGTTTGCGTTTTTCCTGGCTGAGTCGGGTCAAGATTGCAATGCACATGGCGGCCATGTTTTTCATGTCGATCGCGCCACGGCCCCACAAACAGCCATCGGCGATATTTCCTGAGAATGGCGGCTGTGCCCATACCGATGCATCCGCTTCGACGACATCCAAATGCGCTGTGAGCAGCAAAGGCGGCAATTCGCCCGTTCCCGCAAGTCTGGCGACGACATTCGCCCGTTCCGGTGCACTCTCGAGGAGCTTTGGGGTAAGTCCGGCCCGATCGAGTTCGTCCGCGACGACATCTGCCGCAGCGCGTTCACGTCCGGGCGGGTTTGTCGTATCGATGCGAAGCAGAGTTTGGCAAAGACGAATGGCGTGATCGGCGAGTTCTCCGTGGGAACTTGCATTGGCAGTCGCTTGCTGGAATGTCATCATCGGCGAGCATGCTACTCATGCTGGAGAAAATGCGCATGTGTTTTTTTTCGATTTCAGACGGACGGGGCCACGAACGTGGTCAAAAAAGGGCTTGACGCAGGAAAGGTTGGGGAATAGCCTGGATATGCATTGGTTTGTTCGACTGTGTGTGTGAGTTCGGTCGCTGGAGGTTCACGATACTGTGAATCGAGGAACAGAGGTGGATTTGCGGAGTGCGCGACAATGGTGCGCCATTTGCTACGCGACCGAGTGGGGGTGAGTGATGGGCGTGGAGTTGATGAAGGTAGTTGAATACGTGCGCCAGAAGTCACGCGGTGCGTCGAGCGTTGACTTGGCGCGCCTGAATTTGCTTGTTGGGCGAGCAATATCGCGGTCAGCGTCTTCGTTGCCCGATGAACCGGAACTCGTTGAACGGGCATGGTTTCATGCGCGAGCGATTCTTGGCGAGCCTCAGGCGAAAGGTGCAAAATGAATCGAGCATTGGATGTTACTTTTGAAGTCGAACGAGGCGTTCTCGAATTGGGTGGACGGAGGATCGTCGCCCATTGCAATCATTACAATGCCATTCTCCAGCGCACGATTGAAGACGGACTCAAGGAACGCGCGCCCCGATTGCTTACCGCGGCAGGAACAGAGGCCGCGCGACGTTTTCTCGAGGGGCTGGAACGTCAAGCTCCCACGAATTCTTCGCGCGAGTGTTTGGAGCGCGCGGTTCAAGTATTTGCCGAACATGGTTTTGGAGCATTTGATATTTCAAAGTTATCCGAATGGGGAGGTACAGTGACGATGGCTCGATCGCATTATGCGATTGGCTGGAGGGCTCGATGCGGCGTACGGTCGACGCCAGGTTGCTTTTTTCCCGCGGGATACTTGGCCGGAGCCCTCGCTGTCGCTGCAAAATTGGCACCTGAGCGGGTAACAACGACGGAAACGGCATGTTATGTGGCGGGACATGACCATTGCGTGTTCGTTGTGGAGGTGTGGTAATGGCCGTTGATGAACGTGCTGTCACGGAGGCGGTTGCGGGGCTCGAGCTACGAGGCAACGAAGAGGGCCTCATTCCCGCGTTCGGCTTATACCTAACCAAGCACTTTGCCGATTATTACAATCGGATTTCGTATGGGCTCGTGGGAGCGTTCATTCGAGAACTGCCGGAACTCGAGGAGGACGCGATTGCGCTTCTCACAGAAGCTGGTCAGATCTGTGCATTTCATACGTTTGGTGGAATCATGGTATCCGTCGAATGGGATGCTGTGGTGCAACCTATGATCGAGACCCGCGAAGATTGGGTCAAGGGCATGATTGGCGTCATTAATGCGTTGGGATGGGGACGTTATCGATTGCATGAACTCGTACCCCAAGAACGACTCGTTCTCCAGATCGAGCACGGGTATGAAGCCATTGGGGTTCTCGAAGATTATGGCCGAGCCAAACATCCTCGGTGCTATTTGGCTTCTGGTGGGGCCGCGGGACTCATGAACCTGGTTTATCAAGGCGATATCACCCAGCGCCCCGCACTGACCGAGGAATATTATCACCAAGTGTTTGGTGATGCTCGGAGTTTCCGGGCCCGCGAAACTCGGTGTTTGGCCATGGGCGATCCTTTTTGCGAAATTGTGGCTGAACGGCAATCCACCTAGGTTCGCCATGGTCGACACTGGCGATAACCGTGCTCGATTGGGTTATGGCGATACCATTGCGATGTTTCAGATCGGTTGCGTGAATGTCATCCAGCGATATGCGTGTATTCGCCGCGATCAATTTGAATTTTCCACCAGTACACCATTTCCGCCTGCATTCCGCGATTACCTTTCGACTCGTGGCCCGACGCGTGGAACGGACAAACTTTATGTTCTCGATGTGCCCAATGGCTTTCAATTGACCGTCGCTCCGAATGCGGGACGTGCGATTTTTGTACCACGTCTTTCAACCGAGCTACAGTGGCAAAAAAATGTCGTTACCGAGATTGTTTCGGCTCTTGACGGCATGGTGCGCTTCGTGTGAAGTTCAAACACCCAAGGTTGGGTGGAGTCAGCCATTTGAACGCCAATGAATTGACGGCCAAGAATGCGTCGCTCGAAGCGGAGATCTCCGCTTTGAAGCAACGAATCGAGAAGCTCGAGCAACTTCATCGTGATGTTGTTGACGAACGTGATTTATTGCGCGGTGCATTCGATGACATGTCCGTAGGCGTGCATGTTGTCGATATGGCAGGTCATGTCCTCGTGCATAATGCGGCACTACGTCACATTCACCACGAGTCCGAGAATATTTCAATGCCGTCAACCGATCGAGATGTCTTCTTGCCCGACGGTGTTACACGTGCAGAACTCGCACGAGAGCCGGCATATCGGGCATTGCATGGACAGCCCGTCGAGGATTTGGAGAGTATCGTTCGGCTTGCAGATTCTCCCGAGCAAGTCACGTGGATTTCGCAAGCAAGTGCACCGATTCGTGACGAACAAGGCCAAATAAGGGCAGCGGTGGTCGTGACCCGCGATGTGACCGAGCACAAGGAATTGGTGCAGGAACTCGATGCGGTCGTTGCAGCAACGGTCGAAGAAAAGCGATTGCTCATTGAAAAGTTGGAAGCGGGAGTGCGAGAGTTGTCGACGCCCATCATCGAGGTTTGGGATGACGTACTCGCATTACCTGTGATTGGTACCGTTGATGAACGTCGCGGCGCTGAAATGACGTCGCGTGTGCTCGATGAAATCGTGGCTCGTGGTGTTCGATTCGTGATTGTCGACTGGACCGGGGTCGAAACGTTGGACGCCCAAAGCGCTCAACATTTACTCAATTTGGCTCGTTGCGTCGAACTTGTCGGAGCCGAATGCATTCTCACTGGAATTAGACCTGCCGTAGCAACCGCGTTGCTCGACTTGGATGTACACTTCGAACATCTACGTCTCTTGCGCAATCTCAAATATGGATTGCGGTATTGTTTGCGACGCGTGCCCTCGAAAACGGTCGATACTCAATCCAAACGAACCGGCTCGTCATCCTCGACCCATTGAACGACACGTTCCAGGGGTTTTCTGCCGGGGGATACGGGAGCATTACCCGTCGGCCAACCCAATGCAATAGCGCCGACCATACGGAACGGTTCACGAATTCCAAGGAGGCTCTCGATATCGGGCTTCGCAATCATCGGGCCAGCCATCCAGCAAGCCCCTAGACCCTCCGCATGCGCCTGCAAAAGCAACGCCATGACGGCGGCGCAAGTCGAACATAATTCGGCTTGCATGTTACGCGCCGTGTGCCATTGCGTGGGATCGCCCCCGCCGGAAGCAATGAATTCCGCAATGAGGTCCGGATAATCACGCCATTGCGGGATAATGATTGCCGCTGCTTGGTCGAGGGGTTCGTGAAAAAAATCCCCATAGTTCGCAAAATCATCTGCATGATGGCCGCGTTCGATGATCGCTTTGATTTCCGCAGCTCGTGTCCGAACAGCCGCAGCAATCTGTTTCCGTATCGTTTTTTTTGTAACCACTGCGAAACGCCACGGTTGTCGATTCGTATTCGACGGCGCCGTAATCGCGGCGTGCATCAATCGCGACAAGATCTCTTTGGAAATGGGTTTGTCTTCAAAAGTCCGGCGAGAACGGCGTGTTTCCAGCCATTCGAGCATTTCAGGGCCGGGGATTGTTGTTGACGTGCTCATTCCAGCTTGAATCCTCCGTCGACGCTCCAAACTTGTCCAGTGATATAACTTGCTTCGTCGGATACCAAGAATCCGACGACGGCGGCAACTTCTTCCGGGCGGCCAATTCGTTTCAGTGCAATGCGGCGCAAAAGTTCTTCTGGCGCAACAGCACGCAATTCTGCCGTCATGTCTGTTTCGATGATTCCCGGGGAAACAACATTGACCCGAATACCTCGGGGAGCCAGTTCGACCGCGAGCGATTTCGATAAGGATTCAATGGCCCCTTTGGAGGCCGCGTACAACGCTTGGCCTCGTCCAGGCTTTAATGCTGCGACGCTCGATACGTTGACGATGACACCTTTGCGCCGCGAAATGAAACGTCGCGAAGCCTCGCGACAACACGACACGACACCTTCGACGTTTGTCGAAAACAAATGCTCGTAATCCTCGCTCGTTGCCGTCGCAAACAATCCGTCGCGCGTCACTCCAGCATTGCAAACAAGGGCGTCGAGAGGCCCGAGTTCTTCGTCCGCTCGCTCGAACAACGCCGCGACTTCTTGTGCATTCGCCACATCGGCACGAAAAAGAGCACCTCGACCACCAGCGGCTTCGATGGTTTCGAGCGTTTGTCGCGCAGCATCGTCTTTTTTTTGATAAACCACGCCAATCGCAAATCCACGTCGAGCCAAATTCTGCGCAATGGCGCGACCGATTCCTCGTGAGGCTCCCGTGATAACGGCTACTCGGGAAGGTTTGTCCAATGTCGTCATGGCCGCTCCACTCGAATGGCACCCACAAGCCCGGGCAACCCGCAAGACAATGCGACTGCCGAGCGAAAGTCGGTCCTCTCGGCATGAATGAGGGGACGCAATGGTCCCGGTGCTGGCTCTGACAAACCCGCAATGGGGGGCAGTTTCTTATTCACGAGGTAATGCTGGAGCAATATGGCTTGGACCAGCGATGTCGCCGCACCCATTTGCCCCAAGCTCGCCGTTGTCGAAATGAGCTGTGTCGATTCGCCAAGGTGCTTGGCAATCACGTCGCGTTCCCCATCATCACGCTCACGATGCGCAAGACCCGATCCATCCACCAATGAATCGCCGTCGGAAATTGCCGCCAACGCGTGCGCAAGGGTGTTCGGTTCTGAAAATCCCGCATTCCCATCGGCTGTCGAGGTGGCGGAGAGAAGCGCAATGGTTCGTCCGCGGGCTTGATCGGGTTTTTCCAGAACGATCGCAGCGGCTGCTTCACTCGGGACAAACCCGCATGCCCCGGCGCTATAAGGAGCGGGTACGGCCGAAGCATCCGGGCAGTTGGTTGCAGCGCCCGATGCTCCCAACGATAAGATCGTTTCCGGTTCGACGAGCGTATCGTATGCGAAGACGAGTGCGGCATCGATGCTGTTAGATTCGAGTGCGGCAACAGCGGCGCGTAATGCTTGCGCTCCCGCATTGGACCCGGCACTCGTCGTGCCATCCCCCGTGGCGCCGAGTTGAATCGATAACAATGCATGCGCATTGTTCGACAAATGAAAAAGCATCCAAAATGGGTGCAACAAGGAGAACCCTCGAGCCCAAGATTCTCGTGCATCGAGAGAACCGTCTTGTTTTTCGAGAACGGGCATCAAATCGTCCCAATGCGCACGGAGGCCGCCATAACCGCAAAACAAGCCCAAACGAGGACCTCGAACGGGGGTTTGCGATTGAGCAAGAGCTTCGGTTCCCACTTCAATGCCGTACAACCCCATTCGTTTGACGAATCGACGATGTTTCGACGGCTTCGGATCTGCTGCAATGGCGGCAGCGAGCGAACAGGGATAGGTCCGCGCATCGAAACGAGGGTTGGGCGTTATGACCCGTTCACCATTGTAAATGCGTTCGCTGATCGTCCCGACATCCTCCCCGAGAGGTGTGCGGAGCGAAAAACCCGTAACGGCCATCGGCACGGGCCGTCGTGTCATTCGACTCTCCCAAGGACAACGCTCACGTTCTGCCCGCCAAACCCAAATGAGTTGGACAAGACGTAGTTCACTCGGGCAATGCGTGGGACCGGTCCAATGACGTTGACCGGACATTCGGGATCGGGTTCGTCGCAATGGGCTGTGCCGGGTAAAACGTCGTGCGTGAGGGGCAACAAGCACGCGGCGAGTTCGATGGCGCCTGCCGCAGCCATGAGGTGACCAACGGCTCCCTTGATCGAACTGACCGGAACGTCACCAAACAAACTGCGAATGGCGTTGGCTTCGGCAACATCATTCAACGGAGTGCCCGTGCCATGCGCGTTGATGTAACCGATGTCGGAGGGGTCGAGTTGGGCGCGACGAACCGCCCGTTCCATGGCCGCTTTGGCGCGTGAACCATCGGGACGTGGCGCAGTGGCTCGGTATGCGTCTTGTGTTGAGCCCCAGCCAAGAATGCGCGCCATGGGTGATGCTCCACGGGCTCGGGCGCGTGTTTCTTCTTCCACGACAAACACTGCGGCTCCTTCGCCGATGACGAGGCCATCCCGTCGTCGGTCAAACGGACGGCACGCGGAGACTTCTGCACGCGGCGATGGCGCCGATAATCGAGACATTCCCCCCACACCGAGTGGATTGACCATCGAGTCAGAAGCTCCGCACAAGACCACATCCGCTTGGCCGCGTTCGATCATCGAAGCGGCGTGAGCAACGGCCATGCTCCCGGCTGCGCAAGCGGACACGTGAACGACGACGCGTCCGGACAAACGAAGCACGCTGCGAATCTTTTGTGCACAAAGGTCTACGCGTGACCGAAAACGAACTCCGTCACCACCGGACATGATGCTGCCGGCACCGATCTGCATCTGGCCATCGGCGTAGTGTGTTGCGAGGTCGTCAAGGAACGCTTGTTCCAATCCAAGACCGATCGACAATGCAGCTCGACGTTCTTCCGCGGTGCAGCTCGCATGCTGAAACGCTTCCGTTGCGGCAATGAGGCCAAAACAAACTTTACGATCTCGTAAGAGTCCCGAACGTTCCCAGCGATCGGCTTCACCCGAGCGCAAGAACACGTCGAGATGTTCCGTGATGAACGCAGCGTTGGTCTGGACAATCGGTACTTCACCCGCCACGCGCGTGGGGAACGTGGTCGCATCGAAGCTGTGAATGGGACCGATCGCGCTTCGTCCGGCCAACAATCCTTTTTCCAGTGCCTCGTATCCGACACCAAACGCAGACACGGCACCCACGCCGGTGATGACGGCATGTCGCGTGCTCATCGCGCGCCTCCTCGCGTGAGCACAACCGCACCCAGGTCACCATCGGGACCAGCGGTGAGCACGAGAGCTCGTTTGCCACCTGTTTCCACCAGCATGCCAAGTGCAGCCACCCAGGCGACGGCTGGCGTTGCGGCAAGGGATTCGCCAAGTAGGTTTGTCAGGTCCACAGATTGTTTGATGGCCAAAGCTTCTGGAAGTTCACGCATCACTTCGCGAGCAGGTGTGCCCCACGGAGCAAGCACGAGAAGGTCGCAGGGATGTTCGGCAAGTGCATCGGCACACGCCATCAGGACGGCATCTCGTAACACGCCGACACGGGGCACCAACAAGTCGCGCGGTCTTTCAACAGGCCAAACCCAGATCGATTCGATACGACCCAAAGGAACATCCGCTTCCGTCGCCAAAGCAATCGCCGCTGCACCGTCGACGGGAATGAGACCATCACGCAAGAAACCTTCTCGATCGAGTTCGGCGACGGTTACGGGATGTGTAGCCGTATCCGCTCCGCCAACGATCGCGCGTGAACATTCGCCCTCGAGCAGCGCAAGGCACGCTTCTTCCAGGGCAACAACAGTCCCCATACCGCGGGAAAAGATCGCACTGTTCGGTCCAGCCAAACCCTCCAGGATCGAGCCGTGGCAGAGCGTGAAGTTGTTCATGATCTGAAACGCGAAGAGCGGATTGGATGCGTCGAGTCCTTCCTTGCCGCATCGAGCTAAGCTGAAGTTCTTCTCGTCATCGAGGCTTGCGCCAATGAGTCGCGCCAGCTCGTCCATCTCCGCGCCGGATGCTCCAACCCCAAAATACGCTCCGATTTGTTCGCGATATTCTGCCCATCGAGCAACAGCCATCACGTCGCGCATGACGAGTGCCGCCATCCACGCTGCTCGAGACATGAGTTTGCGTTGACGAATTTCGTCCGATCGCGAGGGGGCGGGAACCTCGACAGGACCTATCGCGACAACCTCGCCTCGTACGATACGCCGTCCGAGTTCAGTCCCCAACATGCCGACATGCGTCAGGGACGATACGGCCACGACAAACACATCGGACGCTAGCTGCACCGAGACACCACGATGCTCGCATTCGCTCCACCGAATGCGAAGGCGTTGACGAGCGCCACATTCACGTTCTTACGAATCGCCGAGCCCAGGACATGGGGCAATGCACAGGCACGATCTGGTTCGAGGAGACCCGCTGTTGGAAAGCACGTCCCCGACAAAACAGCTTCGTAACCGCACACGAAACCAATAGCGCCAGCGCCCGCAATCCAGTGGCCCAAGGCTCCCTTCACGGCTCCAACATGAGCTCGCGAAAGATCAGAGCCGAGTACGCGTGTGATTGCGGCAGCTTCGACGGCATCGTTGAGCGGCGTGCTCGTGCCATGTGCCTGCACGTAGTCGACAGAGCCGCAACGGGCATCATCGAGCGCGCCACGCATGGCTCGTGTCGCTCCATCACCGGAGGGATCTGGTGCCGTCAGGTGATGGGCATCGAGGGATCGCGCGACGCCGGCAACTTCGATCGGCGTCTCACCCGGCTCAGTGCTCAACACGACCATGGCGGATCCTTCGCCCACGACAAACCCATCACGACGGACATCGAATGGGCACGATACGCCACGGGAACTGAGTGCGCCGAGGATCCCAAATCCTACGAGCATGAACGGATCGATATCTGCACCAACGCCACCCGCAAGTGCCACATCGCAAGTGCCAAGGCGAATCGCGCGGGTTGCTTCTACGATGGCCGCGGCTCCTGATGCGCATGCAAGTGAGATGGTGTCGACGGGACCTCGTGCGCCGACCTGTGCTGCCAGCGCTGAAGCGACGGCTGCTGGAGACACTGTCGCGCTGTGTACTTGGGCCGCGAGGGCGCGTGCGTCACGACCGAATCGTTCGTGGTCAAAACGAGATCCTCCGCCGGCAGCTCGCGAAAGTGCAAACACCGTTTCGTACGTCGCACGTCCGCTTTCGGCGCCAATGAAGACTCCAATACGCGTTGCTGGCGCTTGCACTCGGGCTGCCTCCCAGGCTTCGCTTGCCGCGTGACGGGCAAGGGCGAGGCGCCTGTCTTGGGATTCGTCGAGCGGCCAGCGAACGCATGCGGCGACGCGTGACGGATATCCTTCGACGTCAAACGAAGTGATGGGAGCAACGGCGGTTGCACCTGTTGCCAAGGCCGCACGTGTCTCCGACCAGGTTTGTCCCAGCGGACTCATGACGCCGACACCTCGAACGTAGACTCTTCGCATCAAGTCGCCGCCATCGAGCCCGAGAGCCAAATATCCAAGTATTCTTTGCGTCGCGCGATGAGTTCGGGGTGCGTCACGTGGGCGAGAGCAAATCCAAGTTCGGCTGTCGCAACCACGCTTCCGTCGACGCTCGCTGTGCCTTTGACTTGTCCGCCGTCTTCACGAGCAACGAGCACTTCAGCAGTCAAGTCGAGTTTGTCTCCGGGCCGCACGACGCGCCGAAAACGAGCTCGATCGACCATCGTGAGCAGCGCATGCATGTCGGTTTGTCCGTCCAATCGACGCGTTGCCTCGAGCAAGACACCGCAAAGCTGCGCCAGTGATTCGATGATCAACGCGCCAGGCATGATCGGATGACCGGGAAAGTGATCGCTGAAAATATCGTCCGACAACGAAACACACTTGATTCCCGCTGCAAAATTCGGCGGTTCGAGACGAGTTATTCGATCGAGAAGGACGTAACGCACGAGGGGGCGGGAGAATATCAGAAGTGCCGCGAGCGCGAATTGACGACCGACGGGTCTTCAGAGGAAGATGCTGATTCGCCGGAGGAATAGCCCATGGATTGTGTTAGTTGCGCCACGCCGATTCGTCAGGACCGACCGCACACGTTTTTCCATCATGAACGAGCAGCGTGTCCGACGTGTGGCGAACGGCACGAGGGCCGCGTGGTGTTACGCGACGACAAACCCGTGCGGCTTTTGCTCTGCCCTACGTGTGGTCCGTCCGAAGAAACGCTCGAAGGGACAGCGCAAAGTTACACCGCGGCGTTTTTGGCTCGCGGTGAAGTGCCCGAGGGGTTCGATGGGGAAGTCGAATTCAAAGAAACCACGTCGACATGCCCGACGTGTTTGAAGCTTTTGCCCGCAAAAGTCATGATTCGTGGTGGGCGCGTTTATTTCAAGAAAAACTGCGAGCAATGCGGACCTTCGGAAGCCATGATTTCCGAAGACGCCAAGTATTACGTGCGCGCGTATGCCTTTGCTCGCGCCGGCACGGAGCCGCTGGTTTTTGCGACGAAAGTCGAACATGGTTGTCCGACCGATTGCGGTACGTGCAACGATCACGAGCAGCATACGTGTTTGCCCATCATCGAAGTGACCGACCATTGCAACTTGGAATGCCCAATCTGCATCGTTGACAATCAATACTCGAATCACATCGAGCTCGATGTGTTCTCAAAGATGATCGATACGCTGGTGCGTAATGAGGGGCAGTGTGAATCGGTTGCTCTTTCCGGTGGAGAACCGACGAGTCATCCCAAGATTTTGGAGCTTGTGCGAATTGCGAGCCGTCCGGAAATTGGGCGCGTCGTGGTGATCACGAACGGGATTCGATTGGGTAAAGATCGCGAATTCGCCAAAGCGCTCAAAGAAAGCGGCGCTTATGTTGGTCTGCAACTCGATGGTTTTACCGCGGATACGCACGAAAAGATTCGTGGCAAGGATTTGGTCAAAGAAAAAGAAGCTGCCTTGCGGGCGCTCAAGGAATTGCAGATTCCAACGCAAATCATTTTTGTCGCCACGCGCGGAGTCAATGACGAACAAATTGGCCAAGTCGTCGAATTGTTCTTGTCGGAGGACCATTTCCTTTCGCTGAACTTCCAACCAGCGGCGTATACCGGGCAGGGCGGAGGAATCTTTGGGCATGATCCAATGGATCGTTTGACGATTCCCGGTGTCGTGCGCCGTGTGGAAGAACAAACGGGCGGCAAGCTGAAGAGCGCGGACTTTTTCCCGCTCCCCTGCTCGCATCCGCAATGTGTATCCCTGACGTACCTTTTGCGTCTCGAAGATGGCACGTTCATGCCGTTTTCGCGATTCGTGGATTTCACGAAACACGGTACGCTTTTGCGTTCGAGTGCGACCCTTCCAGCGACGCCCGAAATGGAGAAAACGTTGCAGGATGTGATGTACGAGGTGTACGCGAACGTCGACACGATTGAACGTGGCCCGGAAATCCTCGCGGCGCTCAAGCGCACGGTCCGAACGATGTTTCCCGATCGCGAACTCACGCAAAAAGAGAGCTTGTTGATTGGCGAGCAACAAGCCAAATCGATATTCTTGCACCATTACATGGATCGACACGATTTCGACTTGGAACGGCTCCGCAAGTGTTGTCACCATTATCCGCAAACCGACGGGCGCATCATGCCGGCGTGCGGATTCAATATGTTTCACCGCGGTGCCGCCAAAGGCACGGGGACCACGACGCCAACTTGGGGTAAAAAACCCTGGACCAAAGAAAACGGCACGACCCGTTTGTCGATCGTGAACCCATGAAACTCTGCGAAGGTCATATCGCTTTTGTCACGGGCGGTTCGAAAGGTCTCGGGCGCGCCATTGCCGTGACGCTCGCGCGCGAAGGCGCTCACGTGGGTTTCAATTGGATGCGGTCGGAGAAAGAGGCCGAAGAAACGTTGGAAGAGATTCGTTCTCACGGCGTGCAAGGTTTTTCTTTTCGTACGAGTGTCCTTGACAAACAGGGACTCGAAGATGTCGTTCGTTCCATGGAGACAAACATCGGAACGATTGACATTTTGGTCAACAACGCGGGCGTGAGCGACGTTGTGCCTTTGGCTTTGATGGAAGAGGAAGATTGGGATCGGGTGCTCGATACCAACGTGAAGGGCACGTTTTTGGCTACGCGTGCGGTTCTCCGCGGCATGGTGCGGCTCAAACGTGGGCGCATTCTCAACATCGGGTCATTGGCTGGCGTGAAAATGATGCAGGCGCCCGTGCATTATTCGACGGCAAAAGCTGCGATCAAAGGGTTTACCGAATCTTTGGCCAAAGAAATTGGACGTTATGGCATTACGGTGAACAATTTGGCTCCAGGCGTGCTCGACGGTGGCGTGAGCGTGAACTTGCCCAAAGGACGACTCGACGAATACATTCGCCATACCGCGCTCGGTCGATTGGGAACGTTTCAAGAAGCGGCTGAAGTCGCGGCCTTTTTGGTTTCGGATCGCAGCTCGTACGTGAATGGAGCGACGATTCTCGTCGACGGTGCCGTCTAGTCCCGTGAGCCGTGTTCGATCGATTGGCGTGGGTTTGGCATGCGCAACAGTTGCGTTTGGCGGGGGAATGTACGCAGTTGGTTTCCGCCAAACGCCTCCGCTTCCGCCGAAGCAAACGCCCCCCGCGGTTTCCACGCCAATTCCGAGTGCGGTCGCTTCCCCTGAACCGCCCGCATCGATCGAGCTTCCGCTGATTCCAAGTGCCGCGGCAAGCATAGCGGCTGTGCCGGAAAAACCCGTGCGTTGTCCGGCTGAACCTAAAATCGAAATATCGCCGCGGACGATTCCGGATTCGGAGCAGGAGATCTTCAACATTCTGCGTGACAATCCGAATGCGTTGGGATCGGCGTCGATTGGAACGCCGACGCGCGGGTTTCTGTTTGGCGGGGTGGAACTACCCGAATCGGACGCCATCAAGCACGAGGGAGGTTACGCGTTTGGCACGGAACTGGTGGTTCGATCCATCGAGCGCGCGGTGCGCGAAGTGCGGCGGTGTTTGCCGAATACGCCAACATTGCGCGTCGGTGATTTGTCACGGGACAAAGGTGGTTGGCTCAAGCCGCATCGGAGTCATCAATCGGGGCTCGACGCAGACATCGGGTATTTTTATCGCGTTCCCGCGGGCTGGTACGAAAAAGCCACGGCATACAACTTGGACATGCCTCGAACTTGGGCTCTCGTCAGGGCATTCATCGAAGGCGGGACTGTCGATACGATTTTTATCGATTTGACGGTGCAGCGAATTCTCAAGGCATATGTCGATAAACTTCCGCCGGATGAGCAACCTGCGGAGGAATGGTTTCAGACGCCGCTCAAGAAGGACACGTACATACGTCACGCGTGGGGGCACGTGACGCATTTCCATGTACGATTTCGAGATCCCGAAGCTGTAGCGTTGGGCAATCGCATTCGCGACATCGTGCCCAAGTTGCGGAAGGCCAAACCAATGAAACGTTAATGTTTACCTGGTCATTTCGCTCTTGACCAGTGCCACGCACATTGTTGCAAGTTTTTCGCAATATCCGGGTTCGCCTGGACCCGCACCAGGGCAGCAATGGTTGCTCAAACAATCTATGTCGGACCAGCACCCGCGACCATTGGCGCAATTCATGCAAGGGCCGCCGCAGTCGACATCCGATTCTCCACCATTGCGGACTTGGTCGTCACATGAAGGCACCTGACAAACCCCCATGGTGCAAAGGCTGCTCTTGCAGTCGAGATTGTTTTTGCATGGATCGCCGTCTGCGCATGGCGAGCAATCAGGACCGCCGCAATCGACTCCTGTTTCGAGGCCATTGGGCAATCCATCCATGCACGTGGGCGCGGCGCAGACGCCGTTTTGGCATATCAAGCTGTTGCAATCGGCGTCGGCGCCACATTTGAGTCCGGGGGCGCATTTGGGACATTGCGGTCCGCCGCAATCAACGTCCGTTTCGCCACCATTGATTTGGGCGTCGGAACATTGCGCCGAAACACATTGTTCCTTGAAACAGACTCCGCCGGGACAATCGGCGTTGCTCAGGCATTCCACGCAATAGCCGACACCATTGCAATATTGTGAACCATTGCATGGAGTGCCTGCGCCGAGAGGATCAAAGCTCGTCATGGGACCCATGCAACTTTCGGTGGTGCATGGATTGTTATCGTCGGCAGGATCCATCGGTTCGTCGGTGGGGACGACGTATCCTTTGCCATCGCAAACATTTGTTTGGCAATCACCAATGGCTTGTTGGGCGACGGGTGTGCCAACGGGGGCAAACGAGACCATACACAAGCCCGACACGCACGCGAAAGTTTGGCATTCACTGCTTGCACCGCAGTCGCTATCGACGCCGCATATCATTCCCCCGGAACTCGTCGAGCCGCCCGCGCCGGCGGAACCGCCGCCGCCATAATTGCGCACTTCCGGGTTGCATGCCGAAACGAGAGCGAAAGCAAGGCCAGCCAAAAGAACGATGGATGTAGGCAAAGAGCGACGTGTGTTCATGGGGCCATGTTACTGCACTCCGTGAACGGTTGAAAAGGTTGTCTTTGCATGGCAAATGCCGTGGAGGCACGATGCACGGGACAATCAGCCGCAAGCGTGCTATACGCGGGCCGCCATGACGATTTCCTTCGATCCGAACGCGCCAGCAGCTCTTGATTCCGGTATTTACGGTTTGCCCTTTTCTGAATCTGAGGCACGCGTCGTACTTGTTCCCGTACCTTGGGAAGTGACGACGTCGTATGGTGGAGGTACCGCTCGGGGCCCGATGGCCATCCTTGAAGCGAGTCGTCAGGTGGATCTCTTTGATCTCGACGTGGAAAAACCCTACGAGCCGGGAATTTTCATGCTTCCTGAAGACAAACGGATTGTCACTTGGAACGAAGAAGGTCGGAGTTTGGCGCGGACCATCATTGACGCAGGAGGCGTCGTCGATTCACCCGAAGCCGAAGCCGCACTGGCTCAAGTGAATGAATTGAGCCACAAGCTGAATGCGCTCGTGTTTGCCGAAACGGAACGATTGCTACAAGCCGGGAAAATCGTGGGCGTTGTCGGAGGCGATCATTCCGTTCCGTTTGGAGCCATTGAAGCGCTGGCGAAACACACGCCCGGGGGAATCGGCGTATTGCATTTCGATGCGCATTCGGACACCCGTAATGCTTATGAAGGTTTTGCCTTCTCACACGCGTCCATCATGCACAACGTGCTCGAACGCGTGCCCGACGTGAAAAAGCTGGTGCAAGTGGGTATTCGCGATGTGTGCGAAGAAGAAATGGAATACGTTGCCCAGCAAGGTGACCGGGTGAGCGTTTTTTTCGACCGTACGATTTCACGTCGCAAAATGCTTGGGGAGTCGTTTGCTTCGATCTCCCGCGATATCGTGAATGCGTT
>JBGAOI010001119.1:0-2563 GCA_044221885.1 Polyangium sp. (in: bacteria) | reverse complement strand
GTGCGGCGCTCAATTTGTCGCATATGGAAAACTTCGAAGCTGTCACAGGAGCCCCGTACGTTGCCGAGGGTGCGACGAGCGGCCCCGTCGTGAATTCGCAAAGGCAGCTTTGGAGTGTCGCTGGGTATATCGGTCTTGTGCACGATGTCTTTTTCGGCATGGAAACGTCTGCCCATGGATTGCGATTCAATCCGAAAATCACCCGAGGTTTACGCAATTCGGTGTTGAGTGGTACTGACCGCATTTCCTTGTGGAATTTGTCATACAAGGGCAAACGCGTGAGCGTGACGGTGCATTTGCCCGCGTCGGTATCCGGGACGAACGGTATGCTCGATGTTTTGGCCGTGCGTGTGAATGGCCAAGAAGTAAGCCAAGACTTTCTCGACACTTCGTCGTGGGTCGCCGATAACCATATCGACATTGATCTCGGTGCTGGAGCGCCTTCCGAACGAAGCATCAAGCTGCTTGGGGCTGCGGAACTGGCCAATGATCAGAATTTGTATGGTCCACGCATACCGAACGTGACCGGTGTGAACGTCGCAAACGATCGGTTGCAATTGAATTGGGCGGCGGCGTCAACACCGAACGATGTCACGTTTAATGTTTACCGCAATGGCTTGCGCGTCGCGGAGAACATTGCCGGAAACGCCACATCGTATGTCGATCCAAACAGTGGAGCGCACGCGACGACCACGTATTGCTACACCGTCGAAGCCGTTTACAAGATAAGTGGGAATGTTTCACAACGGTCGAATCCGGTGTGTTATTGGGGTCCGAATGCCGTACGCGTACAAACCTACGATGCGCAAAGCTTTCAAGCCCAAGGCGGAACGTTGGTGTTTAATCATCAACGTTGGCATTATGAAAATTGGGGTGACCCGACCCATCGCTTGACGATTTCCAACGTGAAAGCGAATCAGTCCGGCCTTCACTTATTCGAGGTGGAAGCGGGCAATGGCGCAGGAAACGTGACCACGGGCATTACCTGCGGCGTGAAAGCCATTGAAGTTTGGGATGGCGGAACGTTGGTCGGTAGCGGTCAGCTCACGATGCCGCATTTGGCATTACCCGGAGATCCTGCGCCTTGGAACCATTGGGAGATGTCGAACTTCGTGCCTGTGAATTTGACGGCTGGAAAAACCTATCAAGTGGTCATTCGCGAAGACGAGGCATCGGGCAACATGAGCGATTATGCGCATTTCGCTTTGTACAACGGAACCGGCGGACAAACAGGCCGGTTCAACAAAGTGAACATTGCGGCATTGAAGGTGCTGGCCATGGGCCAATGAGCCCTTGACTTCCGCCTAAAGCACGCCTAATGGGCCACACTCGTCGGCTCATCGTTTCGCCGGACGGGCGACGGCGACCCAATACGCCCATGCGATGAAAACGATTTGAAAGGGCAAGCGCAACCAAAGCGCCCACGTGGGCATAGCGTTGTCCCCGAGCGGCAAATGATTGATCGCCATGTTGAGGTTGGCTGGAAAAACGGCAACGTAAAGAGCAATCAAGCCGATACCTGCGGCTCGGCGCAAGGCCGGAATCAAAATGCCGACACCTCCCGCGACTTCGGCTGCGCCGCTCACGTACACCAAAGCAAGTGGTGCCGGAAGAAATGCCGGGACAATCTGCACGAACGGTTGGGGGTCCGTAAAATGCCGGATACCAATCGCCGTCATTGCGATCGCCAGAATCATCCGGAGAATTGTCTTGATACGTCGTTCCGGGGGCAGGCTGGGCGTGGATTCGGGGTTCGTCGTGGACATGGGTACGCGCGAGCGTACCTGAAAACGATGTGAAAGCAACCTTCGTTGGTCCAAACAAGGGCTTGTTTTCCTACCGCCCCAGTGGTACTGTCGGCTCGGCAGCACGAAACGCGGTTGTCCGTTATCTCGAGGAGGAACACGGCGCATGCACGAAAAGCCATTCCATCGGCCATTGGCAGTTTTGGTGCGACGTAAATGGCGCAGGCTAGGTGTTCTCGTCTCGCAGGGACTTGTTCTTGCTGTGCCGCAGTTTGTCATGGCCTCGGAAGCGGCTCCTGTTCCGGCTCACCCCCATGAAATCACGGCGGGTGCAGCGACATCCTTTTTTATTGGTCATCGCGATATCACGAATACGGCATGGATGTTGGATGCGGCGTATCATTATCGTCCACAAAAGAACGTTGTATTGCAAAGCTTTCGATTTACCAGCGGTATGCGTATTGGGCGCAAGCCCGATGATGAGGGCGGCGTGTTCGATGTGTATTTACGCGGAGATATGATTGCCAACGTGGGACCGTGGACGCCGACGTTGGGGTCGCAGTTCTTTCGTTATCCGGCGCCATTTCCCGATGACTTGACGGTTCTCAACGAAAACAAATTGTCCCGCTTTTATATGGCCTTGGTCGTGAGTCCCCTTCGTTTTTGTTTTTCGCGCGTGACCGTGAGCGCTTTGGAACTTTCTCTGGGCGCGCCGATCAACGGCATTGGATCCGTGGTCCGTTTTCAATTGGGCGTTTTGCATATTGGAGGAACCTTGTGAATGTTTCTATCGCGAAACGTTGCGTGATCGCTTGTTG
>JBGAOI010001118.1:0-2569 GCA_044221885.1 Polyangium sp. (in: bacteria) | reverse complement strand
GCGGTCAGGTGCGGTTTCGACGGTGGGGCCGCCAGGTCCTGATGCGTCGGGGCCGGCGTCCAGCGATTGGTCCTCCAATGTGGCCGAAGAGCCGCCGGATGCGGGTAATTCTGGCAGATGGAGGGCCAATTGCGGCGCGATCGGAATGGATCCTTCGATGGCCACGACAGCGTCGTTCATGGTCGCAAATCGGCGCTCGGGGTCTTTTTCGAGCGCGCGTCGAATGACCCCATCGAGCGCCTCGGCAATGGCGGGATTTACATGGCGTGGTGATTTGGGGGCGTCATTGACAATCGAATAAAATAGCTCGAACAGAGGCTGGTCGCACTTCCACGGCATCATGCCGGTCAAAAGCTCGTAGGCGACCACTCCCCATGCGAACTGGTCCACTCGGCCATCCATTGCTTTGCGTCGCACCTGCTCGGGAGCCATATAACGTGGCGTTCCTGTGAGCCCAGTATGGTCTGCCTCCACCCATGACGGCCCGAGGTCGCCGCGGTTTTCGTCCGGGGGCATGGCTTTGCCAATGCCAAAATCGAGCACTTTGACCATACCCGCATCCGTGATCATGACGTTTTCCGGCTTGATGTCGCGGTGGACGATGCCAGCGCGATGTGCGGCGTCGAGTGCCCGACCGATATCGGCCAGCCATCGAATTCGTCGATCGAGTGGGATGCTAGCTTGTCCGATGAACGACCGAAGGGAACGTCCCTCGACAAACTCCATCGTAATGAAAAATATACCCTCATGTTGGCCCACATCGAAAACGGACACGATGTTAGGATGTTGAATGGCCGCAATGGTGCGCGCTTCCCGAATGATCTTATCTGCCGAGCGCTCCTTCGGGGCCCCTTCCGTAGCGGAGCGCAGAATTTTGATGGCTACGGCGCGCTGCAATAAAGTATCGCGCGCCCGATACACTTCACCCATGCCGCCTTTTCCCAGCAAAGCGTCGATCGTGTATCGACCGAAAGGTGTGCCGGGGTCGAACTGCATCTCGTTACGATGGCGTCCGTGGCGATTCCTCTTCGCCACCGTCAGGCAACGTTTTCACGTCGACGTCGTAACGTTCAATGAGGCGCCGCAGTTGTGTTCTGTGCAAACCGAGCGCCCTCGCCGCACTGGAGACGTTTCCCCGTTCATTTCGTAACGCATTCTCCACCTGCTCACGCGTCAAGACACTTGGATCTGCTGCTTTTCGTCCTTCGCTCAGCGCACGTCCTGCCAATGGTGACAAATCTTGCGCCTCTACCAACTCCCGCCCTGCAGCCAGCGCCGCACCTACGGCATGGCGAACTTCGACCATCAATTCACGCACATTTCCAGGCCATTGCAGCATCAGGCAGGCCTCGACGAACGATGCGCTGACGGTTATGCCTGGACGAACGCGTTTTGCTTCGAGATCTATCAAATACGCAATTTCTTCCAATCGCTCGCCGAGTGCGGGCAAACGCGCCTCGGGGCGACCGATACGAAAATACAAGTCTTCGCGAAATCGCCCAGCCGTCACTTCCGAACGCATGTCCTTGAGCGTGGCAGCGCAAATCTGGAGATCGACGCGCTTCGAATGCGATGCTCCCAGCGGCACCACTTCGCGCGTTTCAAGGACACGAAGGAGTTTCGGCTGAACGGCAATGTCAAGCTCGGCGATTTCATCGAGAAATAGCGTTCCCCCATCGGCGGCTTGCACATGCCCCTCGGTATCCGTCGTCGCCCCCGAATATGCACCCTTACGTGCCCCGAACAGCAAGCGTTCGGCAAGTCCGCTCGGAATGGTTGCGCAATTGATGGCTACGAAACGGCCCTTGCGTTCCGATGATTCGTGAAAACAACGCGCCGCAAGTTCTTTGCCAGCACCGCTTGGTCCAGTGAGCAGAATCGAGCCTCCACTGCGTGCTGTTCTGGCAATGACCCCGTGCACGGCTCGCAGAGACGGACCCGCTACACCGAGTGAAGTGACCTGCACACCTCCTTCGACAAACCCGCGAATGTTGGAGGTAAAAATGACCAGCGAATATCCCACGCGCAAGACGCGCGGCTGTGTCGTGAAAAGCTCATCCGAAATGCGCCGTCCATCGACGAACGTCCCGTTTCGGCTACCAAGGTCGGTGATCCGCACTCCGTCACGGCCAAGTGCGACGCGTACGTGTCTGCGTGAAGCGCGGTCGTCATCGAGCCCGACGATTCCATCAGCCTGCCCGCGGCCAAACTCGATCGGGCCCTGGTCGAGCCGAATGGGTTTGTCTGTTGGACGTCCTTGGGCAAAGACGACAACCAATCCGGGAATAGGCGCGGCAGCGGAGCTCCGAATTTCGCGCTCCGATTCCTCGCGGGTGGTCTGGTTGTCACTCACGCTTGCGCCTCGTACAACGCATACATCTACTACAGGTGATCTCGGTTTGCTACATCGTTCGCGATTGTCGTTCTTGGCGAACCAAAACGCCATGGCAAACGCCCTTTGAGGCTTCGGGTAAAGTGGTTTGGAACGCAATTTTTGCAATCTACCGAAACATTGCGATGCAATGCCGTCCTTTCGTGTGCTGATCGCTCTCGCATTTCCCACGCGTTC
>JBGAOI010001117.1:0-2570 GCA_044221885.1 Polyangium sp. (in: bacteria) | reverse complement strand
GGTGAAGAAGTATTCGGAAGCTTGTGCGCACTTGGCCCGTTCCCAGGACCTCGATCCAGCCATGGGTACGCAATTCCGCCTGGCCGAGTGTTACGAAAAGCTCGGGCGTAATGCGAGCGCGTACGACCTGTACCTCGTGGTCGCGGACGATGCCAAAGCGACGAAGCAAGTGCAGCGGGAGAGCATTGCCAAGACGCGTGCTGCGGCGCTCGAAAGTAAAATTGCTCGGCTGACGATTGATATTTCCGAATCCGTCGCGTCTTTGTCCAAAGTCGAGATTCGTCGGGATGGCGTGCTGGTTCCCAAAAAGCAATGGGGACAGCCGATCACGATTGATCTTGGGGATCACGTCGTGACGGTGCGTGCACCTCGAAAGCAGCCCTTCGAGAAGAAGTTCTGGGCGGATGCTTCGGCGAAAATGGTGGTCAGTGTTGCGGCCCTCGATGGGCCCAAAGACGACGGGCCCAAACCGCGGAGTCGAATACCTCTTTACGTCATGGGCGGCGTTGGGATTGCGGGTATTGGCGCGGGCATCACGTTCGTGGCGATGCGGTCCAGTCAAATCACGGACGCTCGAGCGCAAAGCAAGCAAATCATTGCCAATGATGGCAATTGTCGCGCGAATGGACCAGCCGAGTTTGTCGTAGCCTGCGACACCTTGCTGCAAATGGCGCAACGCGGGGACACGTTTGGCACGTTGTCGATTGTGGGATTTTCGGTGGGTGGCGCGGCATTGCTGGGCGCAGCGGGGTATTTCTTTTGGCCCGAATCGAGACCTCGTGACGAAGCCAAGGTTTGGCATATCGTACCCATGATGGATACCCAAACGGTGGGATTGACCGCGATAGGGGCATTTTGATGCGTTTTTCCCATCGATTCGCGGCGCTCGTGCTCGTGGGAGCCGCCACTTTGTTGTCGTGGCTCTCGGGATGCTCGGATCTGGAGAACGATTGCGAGCTTCTGGTGAATTGTCCTGAAACGAAGCCTCCGCCGCAATGTGGTGGCCCGATGATCTCGTTGCAATGTGATCCGTGTTTGCAGGAGCATTGTTGTCAGGAAGTTTCCGATTGTCTGGACGACCAAACGTGCAACTTCTATTGCATGTTCGGCACACTTCCTTCGGAGCCGATATGCAATCAGGGAAAAACGGCAACCGTCTTCGAAGGAATGAAGTCCTGTTTGACCACGCATTGTTCCACGGAATGCGCGGCGAAGAGTTATTGCAATCCCGTCAACGGCACCACCGGATGCCCCGGGGGAAGCCCGACCGTGTCCTGTGAAATGGCATTCCCAGGCATTTTCGTGTGTTACGACATGGGTTTGCCCCCAGCTGCCCTTTGTCAGCCGTGTAATCTCTACACGGGTCCGCTGTGTGACGACGGACTACGTTGTGATCTGACGTCCGGCCTTTGTGCTCGGTATTGTTGCGATAACACCGATTGCGGAACCGGCTATTGTGAGAAGAACCAAAACGTTGCATTTGGTTACAGCACGGCCAATCCCGCCGATATGGTGGGCATTTGTTTGGCGAACGCTCCCGCGACAGGCCCCGCGTGCGACGCCGCGGGATTGCCTGCACCATCGGGCGGCACATGCGTGGTGACTGCGGGGCCGTAATACGCGCGTTACGCGAGATTCGTTTTACCGCGGTGGACCATTACGACCCAAGATCCACGGCAAGAGTCGCGCGATGTTCCGCGCATCGTCAATGCCACGGTGGTGCGTCCCGTGTAATGGCAAGCCCACGCGACGCAATGCAGCCGACATCCCGTACAATCGCCTTTCCCCGAGCGCATCGGAGAAACGCTTTTTCAAGTTCATGTGGCCGCCTCGAAAAGGCAATCGCACCCCATGACGTCGTGCATCTTGTTCGAATTGGTTGCGATCGTAATCGCCCCACGAGCAAAACAAGGCGTCTTGTCCGCGAATGAACTTGCCGAATTGCAGCATCGCGTCCCGAAAATTCGGCGCCCCATCCACGTCGGATTGCCGAATGCTCGTCAATTGCGTGCAAAACGGCGTCAATTGCCGATGCACAAGGGGTTTGACAAAGGTCATGAACTCGTCCACGGGTTGCAGTAATTCCGCATCCACCAAAACCGCACCGATTTCGATGATCTCGGTTTGTCCACGTGGAATGCGGTGGTTTTCGTCGCACGTGGCTTCCAGATCCACCACGAGATAAAATTCAGGGTTCGTACTCATGTTTGTTGCTCTCTGTTGATGTTGTTGCTGTTATACGGTGCTCATGGCCGCTTCACCCGGACAAGATCCCGGACATGATGCCCCGCCGGATGTCGAAAACGCTTCGGATCCCGGCTTTTCGTGGGCCGATCACGTGGCTTGGCTCGTCGAAAAAATGGGTTCGCTCGCTGCGGTGGCGGAACGCTTGTCGGCGCTTCGGGGCTACAAAGAAGACGTCGCGACGATTGAACGCGCGTTACGTCGATTACGCACGCGAGGGCAGCTCGATGGTGGCACCTGGGGCGGGCGTCTGCTGGCTGCGTTTGGATTGCCGGGAGCAGTGGATGCTCGAGCTCGTTGGATGGGGGCGTATCATTCGCGGTTTG
>JBGAOI010001116.1:0-2574 GCA_044221885.1 Polyangium sp. (in: bacteria) | reverse complement strand
GGTGAAAAGCCAAGCGAACGTTTCGAAGTACGCATTCCGACAAACGGAACACCTTCGACCTATACGGATTGATCGGTCACGCCGGTTGATCAGCGCGTTGTGTTGGGACAAACCACGAGAGGATCATGCCCGGGATGGCTGCGGCAAACGCGATCAGGAAGAAGATCGTAAAACCAAACCGCTCGGCCATTTTTCCAGCGACGAGTCCCGCGAGCGTGGCGCCAAGCGACATCAGCGCCGAACCGATCGCAAAGTGCGAAGCCTTGTGAGCACCTTGGCAACGGCGCATGAGGAAGACCATCAGTCCCGCGGTGCCGATGCCAGCGACGAGTTGTTCGACAAGCACGACAGCCGCGATCACGGGCAACGACGGTCGAACATACGCAAGCCATCCGTAGAGCAGAATCGCCAGACCTTGCGCGTGCACGATGGGCTTGAGTGTACGTTCCAAACTCCACTTCGAGACGAGAATGCCTCCAAGGATCGAGCCGCCAACGCCGGCGAGCGTTCCCCACGTGCCGTTGATGAGGCCACGTTGAGCAGTGGACAAACCGAGGTCCTTGAAGAACGGCGTGCCCATGTTGAACATGAGCGAATCGCCAGCGCGGTACGTCACGATAAACGCGAGGACGAGACCAACCTTGGGTTGTTTCAAGAATGAAAGAAACGGCGCGACGAATTCTCGCCACGTCTTCTTTTTCTCTTCGCTTCGAACAACCTGCGTGGGTCGCGGCAAGAACAATGCGTGCCCAATGCCGAGCAGCAACATCATCGCGCCGGCCGCAATGAACGCAGCTTTCCAGCCTCCCGCAAGACCCGCGAGAACAACGAGGCCACCTTTCCCGACGAGCATCGCGATGCGATACGCCCCGACACGAAGCCCCGACATCGCGGCTTGGCGTTTGTCGGAAAGAGCATCGAGGTAAAACCCATCGACCGCGATGTCTTGGGTTGCCGCAAGGATCGAAACAGCGATGAGGCCCCACGCCACTGTGCCTAGATCCCCACGTTGCGCCGGCATCGCGAGCGCAAACATCACGGCGGCCAAGGCGAGTTGCGTCGCTACGACCCACGATCGTTTTTGCCCGACGACGTCAACCGTTGGACTCCAAAGGAATTTGAAAGTCCACGCGAGACCGTAGAGCGATGTGTAGCCAACCGCAGCCAAGCTCGCGCCGAAGGCCGTGAACATCTCGGCGCTGACTTGGTGCACGATCGAAAACGGCAATCCTTCGCCGTAGTAGGTCGTTGCAACCCAAGGGACGGAGCGAAGACCTTCACCTTTGGGGGTGCCTGTTTCCACGTCGGTCGTCCGAGAAGGCGGCTTGACGGAGGAAGTTACAGGGGCGGCATTCGAGGCTGAGCTTGCGGCAAGAACCGTCGAGTGTGGGAAGGCCTGCTGAACACTGGTCACGATCTGCGCGTTACTACAGGTCGTTGTGAATGGCCCAGCTTTTGGCGTCCTTGGGAATCTCACCTCGGGTCACGTCAAGAGATGGTAGTTTCGCGTCATCTCGGGTAGAGGTGGATACTGCACTTTGAACCTCTGCAAACACGGGCGAATGCAGAGATCTTCAGGGCAATCGAGGGAACCGCGGTGAACGTCTACACACGACGCGAGGAATTGCGCTGGACGCTGGTTGCGCTGGTGATCCTCGTGCTCACGACCGGCGCGTCGGTCGCGCGACTCATGACGGCAAAGGGTCCGCTTGTTCCGGATCCGGCAGCGCAAGCATCGGCAAAAAGTGCCGAAGCACGCGTTACGCAAGCGAAGGCCTGCACGACAGCGGCGAAGAACTTGAACGACGAGCTTCCGGTTTTCCGGGCGTCGGCAAAACAAGCGCGCCTTGCTGTACCTGCACCCAGCGCGACTGCACCGTTGCCTCGAGGGCGCAAGCCTCCGCCGCCAAAGGAAAAAGAGCCGGATGTCGAGCTTGCATGGCCCACCGCGATGCCCGCGTGGAAACAAGCCAAACTGCTTGCTCCGTGTCGCTCATCGCTCGAAGGTGTTGCTGAGACAAACCCAGACGCGACCAAAGCTTGGGATGCAGTTGTCGCTGCTGCCGCCATCACGCCTGGTGACGATCACAAATCGCAGGTCGAAGCAGCTCGAAAATTGCTCGGCGCTTTGGAAACCGCCCCAACGGACAAACTCGTCGACGTCACGAAAAACGCCGAAGCGAGCTTGAAGAAAACAGCCGATACCGAAGCGGAACGCGCAAAAACCGCGATGATCCGTGAAGCTCTTCCGCCGGGTCTTTTGCCCCGACAACTGGCGATCGGCATTGGCGTACTGATCGGCGTCATCACGCTCTTGGCGAGTTTCCTCAGTGTTCGCGCCGCAGCATCGCGCCGTTTGTCGATGCTCGTGCCTCTACGTGAAGCTGCAAAACAAGGGCAACCTGGACTTCAAGCCGCAGCCATTTTGACACTTGCCGCAGGCCACAACGGTGGCGAACCAGGCCTCGTGTTTGGCGCAGGTCTTGGCGGACTTGCCGCAGCACTCGCCTTCCCCGCAGACGCAGACATCTTCGTCGCGGGCGTCATGGTAGGGCTCTTGCTCGGCCTTGGAAT
>JBGAOI010001115.1:2265-2573 GCA_044221885.1 Polyangium sp. (in: bacteria) | reverse complement strand
TCTCCCCCCTCGCCAACGGTCCAATCATTGGCGGCGGTGCAACATCTTCTTTGGGCACTGCATCTACGTCCACTCGCACCGGCTCTGGCGCTGCCGGCTCTACCCATCCGCTGCGCTCATTTGCGTATGGATCCGTAACAAACGCAGCCGTTTGTGGAACGATTGGCACGACAAATGGTGTGGCGATCGTCGATGGCGGCATCGTTGGCGGCTCGACTGGTGCCCCAACATTTACTTGCTGCTCAAACGGAATCGCTTTGACCCCCAATTGATCCACGCGAACAAACATTGTGCCCGTTCCGTCATCC
>JBGAOI010001115.1:0-2255 GCA_044221885.1 Polyangium sp. (in: bacteria) | reverse complement strand
GCGACGAACGACGGCTGCGGCCAACTCGAGTTTCCCCTGACAAACGGCAACGCGGACGCTTGCGGTGATGCCTTGGGAGCCATTGTTGTTACAAGCTCCGGCGGATCATCCACCACAGCGACCGATTGTTGTTGTGTGACAGCCGTCATCGGCAACCCGTCCACCCAAATCGCAATGCGCCCCGCTTCTTCTGGATGACGCAGTCCCATGCGTCCCCGCCAAACCACGCAGCACACGCCGCGATCCGTGTCCACCCAAAGCGTATCCCCCACAAGCTTGATTTCCTCGCGTTCGCCCGTCGCTCGATTCGCAACCGCGCGTGGAGTCAGCCCGGGCAAACTCGTCACGAGACGCGCGTGCTCGGAATGCAAGTTCTCCAAGACAATCCGTTCGTTCGCGCGAATTTCCGCAACATGTTGGTCCGGGGGTGCAGCCTGGAAAAACGACGGATCTAGATCCGCAGGCAACGCCTGTGCGTTCCACGCTCCATCCAGAATAGATCTTGACAAACGTCCAAGACGTGCAGTTCGTCCCGACCACGTTGGTGCGATTGGCCCGTAACATGTCGGGACGAACGTGTCGGATCGTTTGGACACAAACTGTCCCAGCGGTTGCAAGTTGCCAATCACGATCGTGCCGTACGTATCGGCGGGCCCATCAAATCGCCTTCCGATGGGATTTGCTGAATCTGGTCCTCCCGAAGCACGTTCCCAGACAAGCGGCATCTCGGTAAAACGCTTTCCTTCGAGCAACTGCCCATCGTGCATACGAAACACCCGGTCACACCACACCTCGATGGATTTGTCCATGTCGCCCACGACAAACCGCGTGACGAGGGACCGTACGGGTTGCTTGTTTGGCGCGTACGTGCGTCCCACGAGCAGCACATCCGCGCGAGGTTTGTACGGAACAACATCACTCGGAATCCGCACACTTCGCCGGGGATCCTCGTCGTGGAACCGATCTCGTTCGCAGATCGGATCTTGTTCCGGCGCGAGCTGCGATGTTCCGGGTCGTAAAACGAACGTCGCTTTGATGATGACGGTCAGGGCAAACCCACCGGAGTGAGCTTGCCAAACGACTTTCGATGCGACAAACGGGCAGAGTGTGACGAGGTCCATGGATGGTTGTCCTTGTGTCGGTTGGCGGCGATTCGCAATCACCAAAATGTCGTCTTCGCGTGATCGGCAAACACTCGCTCAGTGCGGTCGCACCGAATCATGCATTCTTCGCCATGAGGTTCCGAATGACAAACATGTGAGGTGAGGCGGCCGCTTAAGTGATTCCTGTAGTAATTCCTAGTGCATTCCACACTTTTTCATCCACCGTTCCATCGTCGCCGAGGCCCATGAGCTTGCGAAATTTTCGAACCGCCTTCTCCGTCTCGACGTCGAAGACGTCGCCTGGTCCTACGCCCATGCCTAGGCGCGTTAATTGCGCGCGGATCCATCGAACCGCAGTCCCGTGACAAACGCTTGAACGACGCTGAACCACATGAGGATATTTTATGGTCCATTCACCCATTGCGATGCGAATAAATAGACGCGCGGAGTCCATATTGAATGAGGGGTCGATCTTTCGCGTTGGTGCCCATTCCTTGTGACCAATTGCCATCAGACTCGGAGCGCCAAGACGATTGAGAATTGCAGCCACACCCGTGAAATACGAAACGAGTTGCGCCTGCGGCCACTCCTCGCCCGTTCCATTGTTTGCCGCTTCGACACCGACAAACGAACTGTTGCCCGTCCCAATGCCGTTATATGATCCAGGTCCCGCGTGGTTCGCACGCCCTGATGCCACAACGTGCCAAACCCCTTCACGATTCAAGTACCACTGCGACAGCGGACCAGCCAAACCCTTGCGACCGTGGATAACCACTGAAGGTGACTTCGGTGTCGTTCCCGCGGCGCTCGCATCGTGATGCATGATCACACCCAAGGGTTGCGCAGAAAATGCAGCACCACGAGTTTTCCAACCGTCTTCTTCCACAACGGAAAGGCCGGCCGACGTAAGCACTTCTGCTGCCCAGTCAATTCGCATGGTTCCTCCCGACCCTCCGTACACCCGTCCGCCCACCTCAACCACCCTGACATCGCGCAAAATCGCGCAACCCCGCACTTCGCACAATCCTTGCAGTCCCGGCGCCTCAGGTGAAATACAACCCACCGTTCCGTAAACACGACCCGGGCAAACAAAAGTCCTACCGCCTCGGGCAAACGCGCGCTACAACCCCGCGCGTGGCACGTAAAACGCTT
>JBGAOI010001114.1:278-2574 GCA_044221885.1 Polyangium sp. (in: bacteria) | reverse complement strand
AAATGAATCGAATGCGAGCGTCTCATCGTTGTGCATGGTGCCCCCCTGAACTCCACGAATCGCACA
Organism: Polyangium sp. (in: bacteria); assembly: GCA_044221885.1. Classification (GTDB taxonomy): domain Bacteria; phylum Myxococcota_A; class Polyangia; order Polyangiales; family Polyangiaceae; genus Polyangium. The sequence continues at coordinate 2,508 of JBGAOI010001114.1, read as the reverse complement.
AATGGGTCGCGTGTGCCTATCGGGGAGAACCGGTATTACACGTCGGGTAAAACCAGCACGAAGTGGGAAATGGGCCGCCTCGGGGCGAAGCGGCCCATGGATGCGTACGTCATCGAGGAGCGCGACGTCGGCGCAATCGCCCCGCAGCGAGGCCAATGAAGCCGAGCAACGAGAATGCGGCCAAGGTGTTTGTCGAGGGCGAACCAACCGTCGAGCAACCGCAACCGCCGTCGGAAAGCACGAGACCTCCGCCAGCACCGCCCGTCGGATTCACGGCATCCGGATCAACTTTCACAATGACGGTGTCCGACGCCCAAGCTTTGCCATCGGTTACCTTGAGCCGGAAGGTCAACTGCGTCGCCAAGGGTACGTTTGGCACAACAAACGAAGTAATGGCCGACGAAGGAGCATCGAGCACCGCGCTTGGGCCTTCAATTTGCGTCCATTCGTAGGACAACGGATCGCCATCAGGGTCGGAACTCTTCGAACCGTCGAGCTTGACGGTTTCATCGATGGCAGCGACGACGTCCGGTCCAGCATTGGCCACGGGCAGTCCCGCACAACCGGTTTGATTCTTGACAATCGACGGGAAGGGTTTGTTCGTCGCCCCGTCAACGGCAATTTCGTCGATGTCCCAACCTTCCGCGCCGGCGGCAGGATCCGTTCCAATGCGGAAGCGCAATTTGAAGGGTTTGCCCGCAATGGAGTTGTTCAGGTTGATGGTGGTCGTGACGAATGATGGATACCCGGAACTCTTCGAGACAAACCCTGGACGACCTCCGAGCGAATTGCCCGAGATATCCGTGATGTTGCCATTGTAGGGACTTTGGGCAAAGGCGGTGATGTCTTGCCAGTTGTTCCCGTCATCGGTGGAGATCTCGAGCACGGCGCCGTCGTAATTGACGATGCCGCCGCCCATGGGAGGCGGCCCGACCTCGAAGTCCCAGCGATGTTTCAAAGCAATCGAGACCGGGCCATTTCCTGGAATGATCGTGGGCGACTCGAGCGACGTATCTGTTTGTCCCGGCGTATCATTTCCGTGCCAAACATGGTTGGGCGCAGTGGCCAGCTCGCGGAACCAAATCGATTCGGATCCCATGCCGGACTTGGTCCACACTTCGATATCGCTTTCCGCGGTCTCGGTGGTCGACGAATCGGGCACGTTGTCGTAATGCACGTAAGGCACTTCGACAACCGTCGTCTTGGACAAACACGTTTGCGCGCTCGTGACCGTGACGTCGAGGGCAATGGAATCGATATCGGAGAATGTGCCGTCGAGGGCAATATCGAGTTCCGCTTGGGCCTTTTGGAAGGGCGCAATGGGCCCGAACTTGGCTTGGGTTCCGTTGGGAAAGGACACCCCAGGTTTGGCTGACGAAACGTCAACCACGGCGTCCGTCAGATCCGCGATACCTGTGTTGACGAGGTCTACCGTAATTCGACCGCGCTCTTGGGCATCGAGTTTGCCATCGTTGTCGCAAGACTGGACGGCATCGTCAATCACGCCCTTGATATCGCTGATGTTTGCTTTGACTTCAAAGCTTTCGACGATGCCTGCATAATCGCTCGAATTCGTATCCGGCGAAATGGCACAGCTTCCGGCGCCGCGTTTGGCAAACGCATTGGCAAGCACTTTCATGTCTGCCATGTCGGAAGCGGCGGCTGCAGCAAGAATGGCGTCGCGTTGTTCGAGGAACGTCGGATCGGGAGGCGCCAATTTCATGCCTTTGACGACATAATCGGCCATGCGCCGTCGAGCTTCTTCGAACGTATAGGGAGCGCCTGGCGTTTGCGACTGCTTGAGCATATCAACGAGGGCTTGCCACATCATCGTCGCCCAGATTTCGCCGGCATTGTGGGATTCCGAGTTTGGCGCGGGCAGATCCTGCACGGGGTGGTTGTTTGGCAAGTTCTCCGAATCAGCGATATGTTTGAACGTCAGGGCGTTGTTTTTCATATCGGCCGAATAGGGTATCCGGCGAATGCCGAAATAACCGCTATCGCCAAGGGATGCCGTGGCGTAGGTTCCAATCGCGTACGTGCCGTCGAGGTTATCGCCTTCGCGAACGCTGGTGTGCAAGGCGAAGAAGTCACCCCAGCCTTCGCTTTCGGCGCTGCACATGTTGGAACCGCAAGGAACCAATCGCAAATGAATGTAGTGGCCCCATTCGTGGGTAACGATGAGGTTGTCAATGGTCCCATCGCGTTGCACGGCGGCGGAACCCGTCCG
>JBGAOI010001114.1:0-268 GCA_044221885.1 Polyangium sp. (in: bacteria) | reverse complement strand
GTCGCCGTGGAATTGCCTGCTTGCGCGGCCTGTTTCAACGCCATTCCATCGGCCATCGTAACGGACACGATACCGATCGACAGCGGTGTATTGATATTCGCGTCGTCGCCCAAACCAGGAGGCGTGGGATTGTTTTGATTGTCGACGAGAATCATCCCGACCGCGCCAGCATTTTGCGCATTCACGGCTTTCCGCTCGAATGTGCAAGTTCCGCGATCAATGACGGCAATCTTGCCGTTGATGTTGTTCGTGATGGCTTGGCAACCAT
>JBGAOI010001113.1:0-2575 GCA_044221885.1 Polyangium sp. (in: bacteria) | reverse complement strand
CCACGCGGAAAGTTCCGGATCTTCCGGGGCACCGAAAGGACCCGCGACGAGCGGCGGAATGGCTTCGCAGGACAAACCTGCCGGTTCTGCTGGTTCTGCCGCATTGACCGAGACAAAGGCGCCTCCGACGCCTCCGGCTGCGCCTTCACCTTTTCACATCGTGGCCGAGGCTCAATATGAGCTCCAATTGCAGCGACTCGGAAAGTCGGCGTTGCTCATGGCAGATTTCGAAATTCTGCAATTTACGGGCAATACCGTGACGTTCGATCCGCAATTCGCCGTGACCAAAGAATTGCGCGGTGATGGCATGACGGGTTCATTCGAGACGCTTTTGGGGTTTCTTCCAAATGGACTGTACGCGTCGGTGGTTCGTCCGACGGGGCGAACGGGCTTCAGCGAAATCTACAAATGGACCGGAACGAAATGGATCAGTGACTATTCGTCAAAAGCAACAACGGGTGTGATCGAGATTCAACCGTGGATCAATGGCACGGTTTTGGTGGTCGAGATGCATAGTCTTTTGGGCCAATATCAATTTTCGACTTGGCCTGCGTCGACAAAAGTGTTCGTCCCGGAACCTCGAAAGATGAAATGGGATCCGCCTTCGGATGCATGCGGATTGGAATTCGTTCCCAAAGTTTTGCGTACATTGCCTTCGGGTCACGCGTTCGTCGTGGGCGACAGTTGTACCGTGGTGAATGGCAAAGCCAAGGAACAAGTGGCGATCAAGCGATGGTCTGCGACTGAACCGAAAGGCAAGCTCGATGAATTGCCCAACGGGACAAACCCAGGGTTTGCCGTGGTCAATCTGGTTCTGCAGAACGAGAAAGATGCTTACGTGGCCGCGAATTTGTCGCAGGTTCGTGGAGGCGGGGCCACGACCCACGACCCCGTGCCGTATTTGGCTCATTTCGATGGGAAAACGTGGACGCCCGAGACGCTTCCTTTTCAAGGGGGCATTTCGAGCATGGACGTCGATACGCAGGGCACGGTTTGGCTCGTATCGCTCGATGGCGGCGTTTATTCAAAACGTGCGGCAGGAACGTGGGCGTCCGTGACGCTTCCCGCGACGAGTGACGCAGCGAAGCCCATACGGGCACGGAGCATTTGGTCACGTGCACCGGGTGACGAATGGGTTATCGGGACCGATGGGAAGCGCTATTTCGTCATGCATGCTGGTCCGGCGGTTGAAAAAACCGTGCTTCCCAATCATCAAGCAATGACGGATGTCGTCGAGGAATTGGCCATGCCTTCGCCCCTCACGTGGCATTGCATGACGCCGTTTGTCTTGATCTATACGCTCAGCAAAGTGGCCCCGCCGGATTTCGATTATCCTGCGACGCGGGAGGCGCTCAAAGGCCATCGAGAATTCGCCGATGCGAGGTTCATTGAATTCAAGCGTCTCGACAAACGCTACATGGGGGCGTTCGTCACGGACGCACAAATGGGCAAAAAGTTGGTCGAATTCGTAAAACAAAAAATCCCCAATTCGACGCCGCAGTTGGCGTGTCATTCCCCCAAAGCTTCAAGAGAACTCGACTTTGGGCTTTCCGCTGGCAATTGAAGGGGTGTTGATCAGGTTTTCCCGCAGATCTCTGGCGGGGTATGGGGGCGAAGCCGGCTCTTCGCGAAGCGAACGTTCAAATCAAGGCGTGCGGTTTCATTTCTCTCACGTACAAATCAAAGTGTTTGTCTGAACAACACCCACTCAGGTAAAACCCCGATGGCTCAACGAACGACAAAAACCACGAAAAAAGCGACAGGCACGCCCAAGGCAGTCACCGCGGACGAATCTGCGTCTCAGCAAATCGACATCAAGATCCAGGACCTTGGAGATTGGCGCGGTGAAACACTCGCGCGCATTCGCCAGCTCATGAAGCAAGCCGTTCCCGACGTGGTCGAAGAAGTGAAATGGCGTGGCGTTCCGGTATGGTCCGCCGACGGGATCATTTGCACCGGCGAGACGTACAAGGCTGCGGTTAAAATGACGTTTGCCAAAGGTGCGTCGTTGGAGGACCCTGCGGGCCTGTTCAATTCGAGCCTCGAGGGCAATACTCGGCGCGCGATCGACATTCATGAAGGCGAAGCGATCAACGAGCCGGCGCTGAAGGCCCTTTTTCAAGCAGCAGCGGCGCTGAATCGATTGGGCAAGAAAAAGAAATAGCCCTCGCGTTGCTTACGGAATCCACCCTGGCAATTCTGCGGCTTGTTTGAACCACGAGGCCAATTGGGCTTCGTCGAGCACATCGTTTTCGTAAATGTCGATGTAGCGAGTGCCCTCGTTTTTGCTGGGGCCGGGTGGATTGGGATCCAGGGATGTGCCTCGGAAAAACGCTACTTTGAGATACTTGTTGAACGCGTGTATCGACAAAAACCAACCGTTGCCTTCGATCCCGTAAAATGGCGAATTCCACTTCACCGCCTTGTGGACATGAGGCACGGTTTTTACGATCAAAGCATCGAGTTTCCGAGCGCGTTCGTTTTTCCAACCTGGCAAAGCTGCGATGTAGGCTTGAACGGGGGCATCGCCGTCGGCCTTGGCAATTTGTGGGTTGCCCCCAGAAAGTAGTTTTAC
>JBGAOI010001112.1:0-2577 GCA_044221885.1 Polyangium sp. (in: bacteria) | reverse complement strand
AAAAAGCCGGGAGAAAAAGGGGTGGTGCCCCAAAATGCCCCGCCGCCCCAGAATATTTATGCAGGCTATGGAGCCGGAGCGCAATGGACCGGAACGCAATGGGCTTTGCCGCACCATGGGTATGGCGTGATGCCAGCAGTCGGTGGGGATCAACTGCAAGTCGTTTTAACGGAAATCAAATCAGAAATGGAAGCAACCAATGCGCGCGTAAAGACGTACTTTGGCCCAGAGGACTCATTGTTCAAGCAATGGAGCGACTACTTCAGTTCGTACCAAATGTTTGTCGCTCGGAACTTCTTCGATACGCCGCTACGCGAAGCCGACGCACTCCAGCGAGCGTACAAATATCGAGACGGGCTCAACGACTGGAACTACATCATCAACGTTCGCATGAGCCAAAGCCCGAACGTGCACGAAGGCAAATTGGGGGAAAGTTTTCCGATACTGCCGGCGATCGGCATCCTTGCGCTCGTGGGTTTGGGAGCGGCATTCCTCGGTGCGCGGTGAGGTGAGGCGAGGGGAAGGGTTATGGCACTTGAACTTACGGGCCGGAGTGTGGGTAGTTGGCTCGAGTCCCATATCAAGGAGCTCGAAGAGACATCAAAACTGCGCTTCATCCTTCGGCACGTCAACGGAACCAAGAAGGACGTGGTGAAGCGGTGGAAGGCAACGCAAGGAACAAACACGAATGAGCTTTCGATAGAAATCTCCGAAGCAGTAAGATTGGATTCAATGAACTTCGGAGGGGCCCTGCAAAATTACGAGCTGGTCGCCCACATCGATAATGAACAAGTGGGTCTCTTTCGCATCCGCGCTCATGATGCCGAGATTGAGGAAGACTACAATGGTGGCAACAGCATCATTGGGCGAAATTCGCTCAATGAATGCGCTGTTGATCTTGTCAGGCAATCCCAAGGCCATGTCGATAGTTTGATTCGAGCTATAGCAACTCTGGTCGTCGGCACCGAACGTGGTCGCGTGGCCGAGCTCGAGCGCATGACAAACCGAAGCATTCAGCTCGAAAACAAAATCGACGAGATGCGCGCAGAGTTCGAAAAAGCCAAAGACAACGATCTCGAACGCCAATTGAAACGAGACAAGTTCGAGAAAGACCAACGTCGAATGGACGAGGTCTTTGCAACAGCTCGTGTGCTTTTGCCCTTCCTCCTGAACGCATTCGCTAAGAAACAACTGGTCCCCACAGGTGATAACTCGGTTTTGAAGGAAGCGCTGCGGCCGGTCATGACCGAAATGACAATGGACCAGATATCGAAATTGCAAGAGGTTCTAACGCCAGGGCAGATGGTATCGCTGTTGGAGCTGTGGCGACTGCTCAGCAGCGAAGGAAATGGGAAATCTAGCGAAGAAGGGAATGGAAAATCAAATGGCGCAACGAACGGCCAAACGAATAGCCAACACCAAAGGACTTGAAGAAGCGCTGCGGCTGCTATTGGCCGGATTGACAGTGACCCAAGTATCAAAGCTCCAGGAGGTGCTGACGCCATCGCAGATGGACGCGTTCTTGGAGGTGTGGAGATTGCTCTATAGCAAAGGGAATGGGAAATCAAATGGCGCGAATAGACACCACCAAAGCTCTTGAAGAATTCGACGCAATCGCATCGCGCGCAATCGCGAAAATCAAGAGTGGCACGGCGCGGAAACAGGCAGCAGCAAAACGAGTTGCGGAGAAAAAGGCGGCAGCGGAGAAACGGGCCACAGAGGCGAGGAAAAAGGCCGCGGCGAAGAAAAGGGCCGCGACGAAAAAGGCCGCGGCAGCGAAACGAGCACGCGCCCACGCAGCGAAGAAGCGCTCGACGACGAAGAGGCGCGCAACGGCGAAGAGGCGTCCAACGACGAAACGCAAGCCAGCGGCGAAGAAAAGGGCAGCCAAGCGTACGACCAAAAAAAGCGCAAAAAAGTAGGAGAAGGCAATGCAGCTCGGCAATACAGATAAGTGGTACGTTGATCAGACGCAATCGGATTACGAGGCGCTTTCTGTCGCGTTGAAGGCGCAATATCCCAAATTGCGTGTCGGGATTGGTCCTGCTGTTTTGAATAACCAATACCAGGGGACAAACCCACCCAAACAGCAAATCGAAGATTTCATTGCGGTATTCGTGCCGTCGCCGCTTCACGCAGGCAATTCGTCGAACTTCACGCGGAAAGCCACGAGCGCTGCGGCTCCGACTCCCGCGGCTCCGACTCCTGTGGCATCGAGCTCAGCGGCGATCCCGAAACGCGGCGACAAAATCTGGGTTTTGATTCCTGGCATCGGCCCCGTCGATGCACTGTTCGTGACCGATTTGCCCGAAGGGCAGGTCCTGATCGACCTCGATGGAGTCCAAACGCCCGTGGAGCAATCCGCCGTGCACCGTGACTTGGAGGCTGCCGAAGTCGCCGCGATGCTGCCGACCAGTGCTCCCGAAATGCCTGAAACGGCTCCCGAGCCTCCCAAGGCGTCGACAATGGCTCCCGAGCCTGAAACCGCCCCCGAGCCTCCCAAGGCGTCGACAGTGGCTCCCGAGCCTGAAACGGCGCCCGAGCCTCCCAAAGCGCCGGAGTCCCAGGAAGCAGTTC
>JBGAOI010001111.1:0-2580 GCA_044221885.1 Polyangium sp. (in: bacteria) | reverse complement strand
GTTTGCCGTCATTCGTGAACGCGACGTCTTGCTGCATCATCCGTACGATTCGTTCGATCCTGTGGTCGATTTCATTTCGCGGGCAGCGGACGACCCGAATGTCTTGGCGATTAAGCAGACGCTATATCGCACGGGAGGCGACTCACCCATCGTAAAGGCGCTTGCACGAGCTGCCGAAAACGGAAAACAGGTAACCGCGATCGTCGAGTTGAAAGCTCGTTTTGATGAAGCGTCGAATATTCGGTGGGCGCGTACGCTCGAGCAAAGCGGAGTTCAGGTTATCTACGGGTTGTTAGGCCTAAAAACGCATGTGAAGGCGCTGTTGGTGGTGCGGCGTGAGAAGGACAAACTGCGGCGTTACGTGCATTTGTCGACCGGAAACTACAATCAACAGACGGCTCGGCTTTATACCGATGTCGGGCTTTTCACTGCAAACCGTGAAATTGGCGAAGATGCAACATCGATCTTTAATCTTTTGACCGGCTACAGTGCGCCGCCCCGATGGAACCGAATCGTCGTTGCACCGCTTGGCCTGCATGAAGCGATTTTGGGGCTGATTTCACGGGAAACCGACCATGCAAGAGCGGGACGAAAAGCTGAAATTGTTGCGCAGATGAATGCGATCGTGGATGTCGACGTGATCAATGCACTCTATGCGGCCAGCCAAGCTGGCGTCGAAATTCGATTGTTCGTACGCGGCGTATGTTGTCTACGTCCGGGCATCCCTGGGTTATCTGAGCGAATTACAGTCCGTGCACTTATCGACCGGTTCCTTGAGCATAAGCGCATTTTTAGATTCGCGAATGGGGGAAACGAAGAATATTACTTTTCGAGCGCCGATTGGATGCCTCGGAACTTTCAGCGACGGGTGGAGGTACTCGTGCCGCTGCTTGACCCTGCAGTCAAGGCACGTGCCGAGGACATGTTGACTGTCTTGGCGAGCGATAACGTGAAAACATGGACGTTGGAAGCCGATGGTCGGTATTCGAAAGTGGCGACTCCTGCGGGGGTGGTCGCGTTGCGAGCTCAGCAGCGATTCATTGATGCGGCACGAGAACGTCACAAGCCTGGTGATGTTTTGAACCGTGGAGGGAGGTTCCATATCTTTCAGGTTGCCCATGGCGAGGGGGATGAGATTCGCCGCAAGAATGGCAAGAAAAAGAAAGGTTCGCATTCCTCGTGAAGGGCTGTCGGACCTAGCCACGCCAAATCCGTAGTTTTGGCACTACGCGAGTTTGTGCGCATAAATTCATTGTATTGACGGCCACCGGCGGCCGCCACCCTCCGCCATGGCGGCCGCCACCTTGTACGTAATTCGACTTACTTCTTAAGTTGTTGAAATGACTTGGTTTATGTCCAAAAACGGCGCTTGGCATGAGAATCGCCTTGTTGGTTGGCATGAGCTACGCCCGAGCCATTCGATCAGGAACGACCTACTTCATTACTCGCCGGACCGAACGTAGGCATTGCCTTTTGCGTCCGGATCGACGCGTGAGTCAATTTATTAGGTACGCACTTGTGGTGTCAGCGCGTCGTTGTGGAATCCTGCTCCACGCGTTTTGCGCGATGTCCACGCACCTGCATTACGTGATTACGGATACTTGTGGTAACTTACCCAAGTTTCTCGAATTGTTTCATAGCCTCGTGTCACGTGGTATCAAGGGCATTCACCAGTGGGACGGGGCGGTGTGGGACCGTGCGCAAACAAGTTGTGTCGAATTATGCACGCGTCGAGCCATCATCGAGAAAATTGCGTATACGCTAGCTAACCCCGTTCAAGCTGGTCTCGTGTGGACAGCGCGCGAATGGCCTGGATTCAAAACGACGATAAACTGCATTGGGCGATCGGCCATAAAAGCGTTACGCCCCAAAACAATTCTCTCTGCGAAAAATAGTAATTGGATTCCGTCGGCAAAACTTGAGATCGCCTTGCCGCCGTCCGTGCCAATTGCCGAATTCAGCGGTTTTCGACGTGCCCTCCGGCGCGAATTATCCAGGCTAGAAAGCGCTGCCCACGCTGTCATTCCGAGGCACAAAGTGCTTGGCCCGAAGCGAGCGATGTCAGTCCCACCGGAAACTCGGATAACAAGTGCTGAGCCCAAGTATCAACGCAATCCCACGTTCGCTGTGGGTTACGGGGCTCCCGTCGAGATTCGATTGGCAGCCATTGCCAAGCTCCGGGCGTTTCGAGGCGCATACCGCAATGCACTTATGTCCTGGCGCGCTGGAAATAGAGTTGTCGAATTTCCGCCAGGTACTTACGCTATGCGCCTGTTTCACGGCGCAAACGTGGGTTCTGAAATAACGATTCAACCGATTTTGTCGATGCAGCACTGAAGGAGAGCAATCTTGAGTTTATCGGTGTACGAAAGAGTCGTACTGGAGCGATGCTCACGCGATGCGTCTATTTTAGCACGGATCGGGGTAGGACTCGGATCTTGTCGGACATTTGCATTGATGCACTTAGCAACGTCCCTGTTTGGGTCGCGTGGGTAGTCTGAAGGGACGAAGTTTACTGAGCCAGGGTTACTTTTCGGATGAGGTCGCCATCTACAAATGTACTCCAAGGTCCAGTTGCAT
>JBGAOI010001110.1:0-2581 GCA_044221885.1 Polyangium sp. (in: bacteria) | reverse complement strand
CTGTTGGAAGTACGCGAATGCTTTCGATATCGCCGGCAATGTAAAACTCGGATCAAGGGATATCGCTCCATCACACCGAGCCACCGCGCGCTCAACCGAGTTTGTCGGGTCGATACCCCGCGCAATTTCGTTCACAGATCGTTCACAATACGATGCACAAACTTCATTGTAAGGCCAAAGAAATGTCGGATCGAGGTCGATCGCCCGTTCGTATGCCGCAATCGCCCGCTCGATCGACGTACGCGGATCGAGACCACGGCCTATGAAATAGACCAGAGCTGTGCGATTGGCGCTACCGACGAGGTATTGGGCCATCGCATCCGTCACCCAACGCTCCGAAATGACTTCAGCTTGACCAACCGCGGCGCGAATGATCGTTTCGGGATCTTCTGTTTCGAGTCCGTTTCGCGCGTTCCAAGCGAAGATGTTTTGCGCCAATTGCAATTTCAAGCGCGCCGAAATTCGTTCCGAATCTGCGGCAATCGCTTTTTCACAGGCATTTTTCGCCTTGTCGAAGCTTGCTCGCAACCGCTTCGGCCGAACGTCCGACGCCGCGAGAATCTGCGTCCATACCTCGCATTCAGCTTCGTGCACCAGCGGATCGCTACGCGCAATGACGGCTGCCTCGGCATACGCCGCCGCTGCTGGCTCGAACAAAGCCATCATTTTATCGTCGTCGAATGCTGCGTCGCGCCCATAACGCTTGCCTTCCGAGAAAAAAGCATCACCCTCGAGTTTCTTGGCTTCGTATAACCAAGGTGATTGCTCAAAAGCTTGGCGTGCTTTTTCACGCGCCTCGTCATATCGCCCCTCGTGCAAAGCAATGAGCCCTTCCACATACGCCGGAGACGACAAGCGCGCTCCGAGCGCCGCGCGTAAATGGCCCAGCGCTGGCTCTTTGTATTCGGCATCGAGCGTCGCAATGCGTTCTTCTCGTCGCCGAATATCTTGAATTCGTTTTGTCTCCTCGAGCGCTTCGACATACATTTCAACCAAAACCAAGCCCATGGCATAACGAAGTTCGGGAGGCGAATAACCGGCTGCTTCCGCACGACGCAAATGTCCCAATGCTCGTGGAAATTCTTCCAACGCGAGATAACCTCGCCCCAATGCATAATGACCTGGCCCCTCGGCCGATCGTCCAAGAAGGCCCATTCGCGTTTCGATATCGCTGAGCTGATCATGAATGATGCGCCGCTCGCGCTCGATATCGTGTAATGGCAAGCCATAAGCACGCGAAAGAAATAGCTCCATTTCTTTCAAGTCTTCACCGAGCTCGCGAGAAATGGCCGCTTGTTCGGCTTTGACCCGCTGCTCGCGAATCCAAAGAATAGCAAAAATCGAAAATACCGCAACGAACAAGGCAGCCATCGCCACCCGCACTTTGTGCCGTTTCGCCGCTTTGTAAAGCACGTATACCGGCGACGGACGACGCGCCGTCACAGGCGTTCCGTCAAGAAATCGTTGCAAATCTTCCGCCAATGCGCGCGCCGACTCGTACCGTTGCCCGGGCTCCTTGTCGAGGCACTTCAGGACGACCGCATCGAGGTCGAACGGCACGTCTCCGCGGGCGTTACGCAAAGGCGTGGGCTCTTCACTCACTACTTTTTGCAAAATGGCCATCGGGTTCGAACCGACAAATGGCGCTTGACCCGAAAGCACGTCGTATAAGGTCGCCCCCAATGAATAGACGTCCGTACGTCGATCGAGCACCGATACATCGCCCGTCGCTTGCTCCGGCGCCATGTACGAAGGCGTTCCAGCAAATGCATTCATCGTTTGCGTCAGATTTCCGATTTCACGCGCAATTCCAAAATCCATGATGTAAGGCTTGCGCAAACCATCCTCGCCATATTCGATCATAATGTTTTCAGGTTTGACATCGCGATGAATAATTCCCAAACGATGCGCTTCGTGAAGCGCCAATGCAATCTGTTGAATGACGCGCACTTTTTCTTCAAGTGTGAGCCGTTTGCACGCAGAACCAAGCGATTCGCCGGCAATGTATTGCATCAAAATGAATGGCCGTTCGCTCTCCGCCTCGACTTCGTATACTTTGCACACATTCTCATGGTCGAGACGCGCCAACGCCCGCGCCTCGCGTAATAACATCCGATTCGTCTCCGGATCGGCTTGGTGCAAAATCTTGATTGCCACATCCCGACCCAACTGCCGATCTTTGGCCCGATAGACAGCACCCATTCCTCCAGCACCAATGAATTGAACGTCAGCAAAACGCACAGACAATGAACGGGGCAATACCAAACCCTCCGGATCATTCTCGGACATCTCGATTACCTCCAGTTGTGTCAGCACCAGGAGTAGCGGCTTCCGAAGTCATCCAAGAAACGTACTCGGTTCCGTCTCCCCTTAACATGGGACCAAAGTCCAATAGCACGTAACGTCAACTTTTGGTATGATCTAACGTAAGATAATGCATCTCACGTTACGGCATACGTTTGCCTTCAGACGCTCCAATGACGGACACCGTTTTACGTACACTGTAATCCGTGAGATAACTTGCAAAAAAGAGGTGGCAACATGACGAAATCAAACGTGTTTGTTGGTTTTTTAGCTCTTC
>JBGAOI010000110.1:15467-15697 GCA_044221885.1 Polyangium sp. (in: bacteria) | reverse complement strand
GCGATCCAGATCGGCCGGTGATTTTGGGTCGCACATACAATGCGGCGGATACATTTTATTCGCTGCTGCCGGAAAATCGCATGTGGACGACATTGCGGTCCTTGACGTCTCCGCGATCGCCTGATGGGAAAACTGGGCAAAACATGATTCAAATCCACGACTTGGTGGGATTCGAGCATATTTACTTTCATGCCGAACGCGATCAGGACGTACAAACGGAAAACGACAAA
>JBGAOI010000110.1:0-15457 GCA_044221885.1 Polyangium sp. (in: bacteria) | reverse complement strand
GTGGGTCGGTCGCGAAAGATTTCGGTGGCGAAAACGCGCACATCGAGTGTCGGCGGGGACCAATCGGTGACGATTGGCGGAAATCGCACGGTAAAGGTGGGTGATGGGCACACCGAAAACATCGTCAAGAATCGGAAGCTCACGATTGGGTCAAACCATATTCGCCGGTTCGATACGACGGACGAGCAGCGGGTGCAGAAAAATTCGACGGAGCGTATTGGCGCGGTGGACTTGGAAGTTTGTCCCAAAAACAACGAAAGTTCGACACGCATTGCCGAAGCGCGGCTCGTCGGAGGCGCAATGATCGAATTGGCGAAACAAGGCATTGCGCAAACGGTGGAAAAGAATCGGTTCGAGGTTGTCGGCGCATTGTTGTTCGAGAAAGCCAAGGAACGCATTGGGCAGAAGGCGGGCAAAACGCGAACGACGACGATTGGCGGCAATTATTTGGCCAATGCGGCAACGGACATTCTGGTTTCAGGGCTTTCGTCGCTAAAAATGACGGTCGGCGAATTCGTCCTTTCGGCGAAAGAAAATCTGACGCTCAAGGTCCAAAACACGACATTGATTCTCGAAGGGGAACGTTCAGTGATCGATGCGCCGAGTCACGTCACGGCCAAAGCGGACGGGAAAAACGACTTTTCAGCCGGCAAATCCGGACAAAATGACCGCGGACGCGGAGGGTCGAAGTGAAAACAGCGTACTGTCTGCAAGTGGATCAGACCTATCGCTCAGAGCTGATGGTTTCTCTGAACGACATTCCGGTGTACGATCGTGCCGTGGATGGCGAATCTTTGGGCGTATCGATCGCTCCCGATCAATGGCTGGTTCCTGGGACAAACACGGTTTCGCTCACGCTGAAACGCGGTGAGGCGGGTCCGTCGACAGCGATTGCGGTGTTTGTCCGGGATATGCGCTCGAATACGAAACTCGCGACGCTCCGGTGGCCACAAGACTTTGCCACGCCGACGGATCCTGCGCCGCTGGGCACACGTTCCCAAACGTTCGAGATTGAAGCGACGCACGATCGTCCTGTTTTTATGGACGCGCCGCGCACGGACGTCCCTCTGCATGGCAATGACTTGGCGTGGGCCCCCATCGAAGCGATGGTTCAAGCGTTTCTCAAAGGGGATTCGCAAGGCGTATTCGAGGCCATTCGTTTCAAAACGGACGAACATCATCGATTTCATGGCGTGACGGAAAGTTCGCCGGAAACGGTGCAAAAATTGGCTGCGGAACGGGTCAAGGAACCGTATGCGATGCAAAAACTCGATCGCGATATCACGATATTCGAGCCGCATGCGGAAGGCCGTGTTTATCGCGTGCGACGGCTTGACGGCCGCCCTGTGATTTACGGTTATCCGGCCACGGCCAAAGAGCCCGTGTACACGATCAACCCCTTGCTGGTTTTCTCCGGCGACAAGTATCGAATCCTTTTTTGACCGAGCTTTCACCGAACGGGTGCTGCCATGGGCGACAATGCGACGAATCAGAAAAAAGGGATCGTAACCCGAGGATCGGGCCACGTTGCGGAAAGCAGTGGTTCGTCTCTGCCATATTATTGGACCTTGAAAATCGGCACGGTGATGGATGACAACCACATCGAAACGTCGAAATGCGCGGTCCCGCAATCGGCGTCGCGAACGTTCATCGAGGGGCATAACGTTCTGCATCATCTGTCCAAAATTGGAATACCGCATGGCGGCGGGCCATCTCGTTATGACAAGTCTCACGGTTACGCCCAGATTTCCTACCCGGCCTGGCAGTTTTGGGCAGAACCGACGGCCAAGTCGCCCGACACGAAAGTCGAAGGCAAGTGGATTGTTCGCTCGCAAGACGGTACGAAGCAAGATGGAGGCAATGGTCCGGGTAAGTTCACGCCTGCACCTGGGCGCACGGAGATCCTCGACGAAAGCGAGCTGCTCTTTCAGCAATGTTCGGTCGACAAGATCAAACTCGAATGCTCCCATAGCCGCGTATCGACGACGGGTGAATTGCACGTGTACATTGGCGACACGGTTACGGTCACGGCGTATCGGGTGAATGCGACGGAAACCGATCCGGGCAAACGGCTCGAAGTGCATTGCAATATCCAGCAATTGCGCGCCAAGAAAAACCCTCCCAAAGAAGAAACGCAACATGCCGCATTCGTTTTGAGCCGCAATGGACGTTCCGTTTGGACAACCTTGGGCTGGGAAGAAATCAAGAACAAAACGCTCATTGGAACAAACGGCACGGAAACCGCCCCTGGAGCAAGTGCGGCACAACAAATCACGACGCTCAAACTCGAAAAAGATTGGCTGCTGGAAAAAGAAGAGGAAGAGGTTGACGCAGAACGCACGGATGTAGCGGCGCAAAAGAAAAAGGCGGAACTCGAGAAGAAGGCAAAAAAAGCAAAACAACGCGTCGCAGATGCTCGTGCGGCCAAAGGGCGCAAAAATAGATCCCGCATTCTCGGGCAAGCCCGCGGAACACAACAACGCGCCGCCAGCAACCTCAGTAATTTCGAGAAAGAGCAAGCGCAACGCGAGGCAAACCAGGAAGCTGGGGAGGCGATTACCGATAAAGCGGAACTCATCATGACCACATTCAAAGCGGTCATGAATTTTTTCTTTTTTGAGCCGTTGCTCATTCAGATCGAAGCGCACGGTTGTTCGCCCGGCGCCAATGCGGTGGTCAAGGGGTATCCCGAAGACGAATTCGAGATTGACCTCACGGTTCTGCCGGACTTCACGTTCGCGAAAACGGTGGCCCAGATCAAGCACTTGGTCACCACGATCAGCGACTTCTTTCAGAAAATCAAAGGTTTCCAGCTCAATTCGCTCGCAACCACCGGGAAGAAAGCAGCCATTGGTGGCGAGCTGTATTTCTTCCGAGGATTCGCTAATCTCGAAGATTGCGAACCCGTTCTCAATCTCACGATGAGCTGGAAAGAGCTGGAAAAAGACGTTGGTGGCGCCAAACCTCGAAAGAAGTGGCAAATTCACCGCGCGTGGGAAATCACGGTCGGACTCGAACGATTGCTCGGTTTGCAAATCACGTTCGAAGTCGACCTCAATTTCTGCCTGGGTGTTGGCCGTGTCGTCGTTGATATTCTCAATATCCTTGGCGTCGAATGCGGAATTTTCTTCGTCGTCGATGTGAATCTCGCCATTGGCGTTTCCGGCATCGTGGGCGTGGATCAACACAACGAATGGAAGCTCGAACCTGAAGCACAATTCAGCGGCGTCCTTAAGTTGTCGCTCGTTGGCAGATTCGGTAGGTTCGGGTCGATTGAACTGTCCGTGGCCGGCGAATGGAAACCCAAATTCAAGTTGAACAAAAACGACAAGGACCAAGCGGTCATCCATCGCGAAAAAAGCGATTTCGTCATTGCGGTCAACATCAAAGCATCCGTCGACATCTGCGGTTGGGACATCAGCAAGGTTTGGGAAATTCATCGTTGGCCATTCGATATTCCTGAAGGAGACATGGTCATGTTCGGGGGAGGCACATGACCCGAGTTCTTCTGGCCCAGGTTCCGACGCGCACGACATTTTGGTCTGGAATCAGCGGCGGTTGCGTGACCCATTGGAACATCGATGGCACCCCGTCTTCGTCGCTTTCCGTGCGTACTCGTGTACGTCTCGACGAAAACGATTGGTTGCCCGGACATCCGTCGGATCGTCCCATCGAACCATCTCGAAATGTACCGACGTGGCAAGATGGAATCCCCATCAAAGACAACGCGGACGTCTTCGTTGATCCCGCAACGGGTTTTCGCGGACGCACCATCACGTTGCGCATTGGTTCGTCCCGTATTGACGATGCGTTGGCTCCGAATCCTGCATCGTGGAAAGAGTCGGCCTTCCGCCGCGATCGCGTGGCGATCAAAGTCAAACGTGATGCCGAATCGTTGCAGCTCGCGCCTTTTTCAAAACGAGCCGAATTGTTTGGAGCCAAAGCCCCGATGGGTTGGGACATCGACGGCGTGCAAGGTCCCTCGGGAATACTTGGATTCACGTTGGGCGCTTTCGTGCAATTCAAGGAGCACGATCCCATTCTCGTGGAAATGCTTTGCGACGCCGTCTATGTCGACATGAACCGCAGCGAATTGGAACTCGTTTGGCGCGGCATCTATTTCGATCCGTCTTGGGGTGCGGACGTCGAACGTATCCTGATTGGCATCTTGCCGCCGGACCTCGAAGAAGACGCACAAATCGAGCGCCTCGAAGAAGGTTTGCCGCTGGCGGTGTTCGCGTGGGCCGCAACGAGCGACGACATTGAAAAACAAGTGGCACCTCCGCCGTTGCAAGAAGAACACCTGGCCATGGTGCGCCTTTCGACGTGGGAAGACGGCCCCGGAGCCTGCATATTGACCCAAGACGAGTTTTCCCAAGTATCGTCGGAATTGGCGTTACGCCCGCGCAGCGAAGTGTTTGCGGCGCATGGATTCGATGAAATCGGTTGGTCGCGTGAAGAATGGGCGCAAAGCGAACGAATTGCCAACGAAAGCGCGTCGCTACCTGATGACTTTGGGGACGATGAAACCAACGCCGCTATCCAGGTCAAACCCGTGCGTCCCGCGTTTACGCCCAAAAAGATCGAACTCGAGGAATATGCGCGATTGTCGGCACACCTCGAATTGCGAGATCCCGCTCGCGTTCTTTCCGAAGCAAAACTCTCGGTGAATGAATTCCTCGTCATTGAAGAAACAATGTCCTCGATGATTGATGCCGACGACGCGGTCGCCGCAACCTTCGAAACCCACATGATCAAGTATCGCGAAGAGGCTCAGTTGGCACACAAAGCCGATCTCGAACGGCTCGGAATGGATGATCAAGACGAACCTTCGTCGGCCACTGCGGAAAGCAACTAACGAGTAAACCACGATGAACCTCTCAATCGTTGCTGCCGGAGCTTTTTCAGCCGTGGGATTGTCGGCCGAGCAGACGGCTTTTGGGCTTCGCGCGGGCCTGTTTTGCCCTCGAACCATTGCGCATAAAGACCAGCAGGACCAAGAGCTCGGTTCGGTGCTCGTGCCGGCCATTCATGAAGAGGTCGAAGGTTGGGAGCGTCTCGTTTCTTTGGCGTTGCCGGCGTTGCGGGAAGTGCTTGGTGCCGTGGGCGGACGTTCGCGCGTGGCGCGTATTTTTTTGGCATTGCCCGAGGTTCGTCCGGGTTTATCTGCGGCGGATCATACACGGATTGTCGAAGAATTGGCCGACGCGGTGCTCGAAGGCGATCGACGACTCATCACGACCCTGGCGGGGGACCGCGAAGCGTTTGTCTTGGCACTCAATGCCGCTCGAGAATTTCTCGATACGCAAAAAGATGCCGTTGTGTTCGTGGGTGCCGTGGATTCATTTCACGATGTTCGGACGTACCAAGCACTCGACGACGATTACCGAATTCTTTCTGAACGAGCGCCGAATGGGTTCATGCCTGGAGAAGGCAGCGCGTTTATTGCGCTCGATTCACGGCGCTTGGGACAAGCCTTGCCGGCGTTGGCGCACATCGCGTTTGCGGAAGCGGTTCATGAGCCATCCGAAGACGATGCTTTGGCGGATGGGTGGACAGGTTTGTCACGTAAATGCATTCGCGCATCGAAAAACGTTTTGGAATCGCGCGGGGATGCGGTGGGCATGCCGTGGATTCTGCTGGATCAAATCACGGAGCGGCATCGGAACAAACCTTGGCAAATCGTGCGGCATCGATTACGCGAAGACTTGGATGTCGATGGGACAGTGGTGGAACCATTGGCTGAACGGCTTGGTGACATCGGCACAGCCAGCGGCGCCATTCTCGTGGTGTATGCAACGATAGGCTTGGCGAGCGGTTTTGCGCCTGGATCATGGGCGTATGTGGGCCTCGTGTCCGATCGCACGGCGCGGGCGTGTATGGGTGTGGTTTTACCGGGAAAACCGAAGGGGAAGTAGGAGTCGTGAGCGGCGAACAATCGTATAGCAACTCGAAACGCGCCGTTCCTGTTGCCTGGAATGATTACTTCCGACAATCTGCCGCGTAAACAGTCGCATTCAATGCCTCCATCGTACCGGCGGCACACGCGATGAGGAAATGACTTCCGGTCCAGCCATCGCTCGAAAAGCCATACGTACATCCGACGCGAAATGCCTCGTTCGCCGGCTTCTGTTCCATAAGCTCGGCGTCCTCGGATCGCGACAGCAGGAATTTGGAAAAAGTCTTTAGGCCATACGTTGTCGCCCCGGTATCGAAATCAATGATTTGAGCGCGGACAAAGGGGCCGTCTGATGGGGGCAAAATATCGCGACCTACGGTTTTTATCCCCTGCTGCGTCGCAAGCCAAAAGTCGCCTCCAATCGTGCTTACGGCCATGGCCACTTCACCATCCCACAGACCCGGCGTCATGAGTGGATCCCCTGGCAGTTTCGGACCAGTAACCGACGTGCTGCGCGAAGTGCCTTCTTTCGTTATTCGAAAGAACGTCAGGTTGCGGTCCTGGTTCCCAATCATCACCACTTCGTCCCCACGCAAAACAGTCTCGAGAACATTGGGCAATTTTTCTGGGCGATCAACGCGCCGCTCATGCGTGAGACGCAGGCTCGCTCTCTCAATCCACGTCACGTGAAACTCTTTTGAGCTCATTCGGATGAAAACAAGCTCTTCCGATAGCGATGGAGGTTCCCCGGTCGGCGCTGCAATGCCTTCTTGCTTCGAAAGCAAAAGCAGCGGTGATTCATTCGCAAGCACCGCCCCAAGAAGCGACCGGCGTTCAGGCTTTCCGCTCACGTCGAGTCGCTGAATCCAAAGCCCATCCGGGCCTCGCCAAGTCACAAATGCTCCGCCAGAATCGGCAACGAGATTGACTGGAAAGAGATTTCCAGCAGGGTCGGCGAGCTTCCCCAATACATGCTCCGAGACTCGGCATTTAGGCCCCGGGGCCTGAGCTGCCGTTGGAGGCCCACCTCGAGGGACGAGGGGCACGAAGCCAGGTGTTGCAATTGCCGGAGCGGGAGCGCTCTGCGCACTCGGTATTGCATTCACCGACACGACGGGTTGAGGTTGTGCCGGTTTTGAGCCGCAACCGATGATGACACTGAGCCCAATCAAATAATAGATCGCTGTACGCACAAAGAGTTCCAATTTGTATTGTGGCCGAGTGGTGCCAAGCGAGCAGCATTTGGCGTCCACTCCGAATGCGCGCACAATGCACGGGGTTTCCCACTACGTCAAGGCAATGTTGCAAGGAAGCGCTGGTTCGTACCTACGTGATAGCGATGCCAACGCCTCGTGCGTCGTCGATCCGACAAACGTGGCATTTGGTGAGCTTGTAACGAACATTGTCATCCAAATCCGCCATCATGGTGACAACTCGTGACATGCGCATACGCCCCAAACGCCCCACAAAACCATTCCCATCTTTGTGTTGGTCGTGTAGCCTCGCTGCAATATGGCCATTCCTGACCCTGGCGCGACTCGAACGGAACTCAACGGCCACACGATTACAATCGAGCCCGACCAAACCTTGCACGTCATCCTTCGTGGGGACTTACGTCTGGAAGAAACCAAATTCATTCAAGCGCAGCTTTACGCGCTTGGCGATCGTTATGGTGGTGTGGCGTGTCTTTTCGATATCTCACGCATGGCCGGCTTCGATCATGCGACACGCCAAGCCTGGGTCCGCGTTTCACGCCCACTTCCTGTTGCTATCGGCTGCTTTTATGGAGGTTCATTCACGATTCGCACCTTAATCAGCACGGTATACAAGGCAGGACGCCTTCTCCTCCCGGATTTCTTTCAATTCACCATTGAATTTCCACCCACGGAAGCCGAAGGACGCGCCCTCATCGCTGCATATCGCGCCAAAGCGGCCAAGAAGTGATGTAGAGACTGGAATTTTTGAAGTGGCGTTTCGCCTATGCATTACAAAGCGGTCACCGGCTCGCAGGATCTCACGCTTCGGGCGGCGTGATTCCATAACGCCGCCGCAATTCCTCGACCTGCTGGTCCATTACGGCCCAGTGATCCCAATGATCCGTCAAGTCGATGTTCATCGCGGCCCCGCGAGCAAACGCACGCACGATGTCTTCCGCCGTGCCTGGATGCCGCTCGAAATAAGCCGTTTGTTCTTCGGCAAAAGGCGTGACGCGAATGCCATGTTCGGCCATCATGAGCAAAAACACGATCACGCTGAACGGTTCCTTTTTGCGGTATCCCGCTTGAAAACCCAGCACTTTGCCTTCGCTGCGAAAGTCGACATCGTAACCGCCCAGAATGTGCGACAAATCATGCGTCAACAGCGATTCCGGCGCGCCATGTTTTTCCCCAGGGAAACGAAAGTCGTTCTTCTTGTAAAACTGCCACAACGTTTTACCGAGCGTTCCATCCGGCCACGATTCCAAGGCGTGGTATTTGTCCGAAACCGCTTTGTTCTCCCATAACCCGGCAAAACTCGCGACGTTTTTCACCACGCCCATGAAGCCTTGATCCTCGTACAATTGCGCCATGGCACTGCCCGCCAATCCTTTACGCGCCAAGTCGAATCGCAAAAGCACATAACGCTCTTGCTGAAATGCGTGCAGGTTTTCAAGCACGCTGGGAGCCACTTGCAATGCCGCGGCAAACCGTTCCGCCGCTTGAACTTCCAAGGGCTCGAGATGCTCACGCGCGAATACCAGCGTAGACATACCGCTGATGAGTTGCGTACGTAATGCCGAATCATCGACGATCCTGGCCAGTTCGTCCGGGTCGATGGAGGGTAAAGCGTCGATATCGTAATCGGTGTGCAGCAGATACTTTTGCACGGCCGCAATGGTTTCTCGGCGCGTTGGTGTCAAAGGCCCAGCGGCGGTGAGGGTCGTTTTCATGGCGCGTAGGCCGGCTCGAGCTTGTTCGGGGGTGGGAATCAAAAACGTCATGGTGGTTCCTCCTTGCAAAGAGCATTGTGGGGTCTTTGCGGAGGTCCGTCATTGTCGGCAGGCGCCAACGATTTGTCCGAACACGTCACGCGGACGAAGACACGCGTTGGCGATACGTCGATGGATTTTCCCCCGTCCAGCGTTTGAAAGCGCGCGTAAAGGCGCCAACTTCGACGAATCCCACGAGGAAGGCAATTTCCGAAATGGTACGTTGAGGATCACGCAGGTGTTCCAATGCCAAGTCCCGCCGCGCATCGTCGAGCACTCGTTGATACGTGGTGTTTTCCGCTTGTAATGCGCGCTGAAGCGTCCGGCCGCTCATTCCCAGGGTTTTGGCCGCTTCGTCCATGGTGGGTGATTCGCCAGCGGTTTTGCGTAACAAATACGCGCTCAGGCGGCTCTTGATATCGTCAACGTGTGGCAATCGCGCCAGCAATTCATCGGCATGGCGTTCGAGCAAGGCGCCGAGGGCCGGGTCGCTGTTTTGCACCCGCAAATCGAGGTAATCCGAAGAAAACGTCACGCCGTTGTATGGATGCAGGAATTCGAACGGGGCACCGAATATGCGGCGATGCGTGTCGAGGTTTTCCGGCGGAGCATGCTGAAAAAAAACGCGCCGCGGAGGAATGGTTTTACCGCTCAAGACACGACCGCGAAGAACCCAAACGCCCACAATGAACTCGGCCAGGTGTCGCGGGGTTCGAGGCACGGAACGTAAACGTTGATGAATTCGCGTTTCGCCTTGTTCGGTGGCGACGTGGAGTTCGACGTCTTCGTGCAAGAGGCGTTGATATCGAACGAGGCAAGCAATGGCTCCGCGCATGTTGGGCGCTTGCGCGGCGACGTAATCGACAATATCGAAGGGGGCCGAAGCGAGCATTTCCGCTGCACGCAAACCAAAACAAGCATCGCCGGTGATCTTTGGCAATTCTTCCCAGGCCCGTTGAATGACGCGATGATGCACGCGTGCATTGGGATCTTGCAGCAATGCGGGATCAATCTCGAGGTGCTTGGCTGCTTCGAGGGGACTCAGGCCGGATTGCGCAGCGGTGAGGAAACAAATGCGGATGGCTTTGATGCAAGCAGTGGCGGAGGTCATGCAGACGCAAGAATGGCATGATCGGTGGGGAGGTGTAAAGTGAGTTGCGGAGGTTTGGCGGTGACACGATGCCACCTTGAACCGTCCGAAGGGTCAGCGAATTCTCTCTACACCGAAAGTTGCCTGCAAGATACCAATCCGTTCCGCCACTTCCGCCATATACAACCGCTCTTTCGGATCCTTCTTCAACATCCGCCCCACCAACTGCAACAATCCCCGCGGCGCTTTTCCTTGCAATCGCTCCATCGGCGCGTCCACGAACACATGCATCCGCATCAAGTTCTTGGCATCGTCCGCGACAAACGGCAATTCCCCCGACAACATCAAAAACATCAATACGCCCAACGAATACACATCCGCTTTCGCGTCCACGTCCTTCGAACGCACCCATTGCTCGGGCGCCATGCAATCCCATGTCCCAAGTCGCGATTGACCACCCGTCGAAATGTTCATCCCCGCCAAACTTCGTAACTCAGGAGCCACTTTTGCTAGTCCCAAATCCGCCAATTTCACGTGCGCCAACGTAACGTCCGCTCGATCCAGCAGCACATTTGCCGCCTTGATGTCCCGATGCACGATGTTTTGCTCGTGCAAATACACGAGCACCTGCGCAAGCTGTTCGGACAAACGCAAAACGACCGCCGGATTCCACGCCGTTTTGCGAGCATCGAATACGCTTTGCAACGAATGCGGCAGCCATTCCAGCACCATGTACGGCTCGCCCGAAGGTAATTCACCATGCTCAAATGCTTCGACAAGATGCGCATGGCGCAACGTTTTCAACAAATGCACTTCATTCAAAAATCGCTGCCGATGCTTTTCATCGAGCGCCCAAACATGATGCATCGCCTTGATCGCGACGGCCTTCGATTCCCCCGTCAACGCCTCGTACACATTGCACATGCCCCCGGCATCGACAATGCGCCGAATGACGTAACCGTGCAAGTCAAATCCCGGATCGAGCAACGTCATGGTTTGTCTCTATCTTTCTTCACGAAAAATTACCTCCAATCAATCGAATGTGCCGAATCCATTCGAGCAATTCGCGTAAAGATTCACTTTCCGGCGCACGCATAGCGACAAACGCTTCGATGTCCACATTTTCACCCGCATCGATCTTTTGCAAGTATTCACTCAGGCCCGCCCGAACTCGTTCGCGTTCCCGCCGTGTCGTTTTACGCGCCACACCCTCTGTTTCCGGAACGAGCTGCACGCGAAGCCCTTTCACGCCGCGCTGAATGAGACCATCAACCGCCGTGGACGTTTGCCCCATAACCTCCGCAATCTCCTTGACACTTCGTTCTTCCACCAGCTTCAAGTACACAGCTTTGCTTTGATTTTTCGGGAGTTTGTGCATTGCCGAATAAACGGCATGCCAATCATCGCTCGCCGCGACATTGGCGCTAGGCGTTTTTAGCGCCCGCTGATTCTGCTCCGCGACGACGTCCTGCTCGACAATAACGTGATGCGCTTTAGCCTTGCGGCGCTTGTTTTGACGCATCGAACCTTTCGCTTCATTCGTGACAATCGCAATGAGCCACCCTTCAAACTCCTTGATGGTTTTTCCGCCGAATGTACCAATGGACTTGACCAAGCTCAGCGTCGCATTTCCGCCTACATCCGATGGTCGTGTAGGTGCCCGAAGCGTGGGACGAGTGGCATACCAGCGCATGAACCTCCATCCATACTCGAGCAATTTGTCACGGGCCTCTGTATCTCCTTCGTGGAGTTCGGCGATCAGCGCGTCGGCATGTTCCGGTGGTTTCGGTTTTGTCATGGTCAAACGCGAACGACGATACACGCTTGGATGTGACGTGCAACGATAAAAGCCACGTTGATGCAAGAAAAATAACGTGGATCGCTCGATACACGTTTGCCGTTCGCGAACAGACTGCTGCACAACGACAAGGATGTTCGGCGCGAGAAAATCCAACGCTCCATCGGACGATTTTTTTCGGCGGCAAAATCCCCCTGTTGGTTATTCGAAAGGCAGGGAGTCCCGAACGCGTCGAATCCAACGGTG
Source organism: Polyangium sp. (in: bacteria) (assembly GCA_044221885.1). GTDB lineage: Bacteria > Myxococcota_A > Polyangia > Polyangiales > Polyangiaceae > Polyangium. Next base: position 3,456 of record JBGAOI010000110.1, on the reverse strand, counting down.
TATCGGTGGATTTTTTCTCTATGAGTTTCCCCCGACAAATGACTTGCCTGAGCCGAGTTCGGACGTATAAGCTGGCGTCATGAAGCTCGTGGCGACCGAGATTGAGGCGCACTATCAAGTATCGAGGCCATTTCGCCAACCGTTTCATGCGGGAAGCATGTTGCGCGGGGTGCTCGGGCGATCGTTACGTGCGGCGGCATGTGCGAATCGCGCGAGCGCATGCGCCGGCGACTGCGAGCGCCCTCAGTCCTGCGCTTATGCGCGGCTTTTCGATCCTTTGGTACCCGAGCCTGTGCCACACCGTTTCTTGCAAGGACTAACGCGTGCGCCGCAACCGATGATTCCATTGTTCCCAGCACCGGGCGAAAAGGAACTGAGTGTGGGGGATACGTTTTCGTTGGGCCTTCGGGTGCTTGGGCCTTTGCGGGAAGGCGAACTGGATTTGATTTTTGCAATGCTCGAAGGGATCGAGCCATTTGAATTGGGCAATGAAGGAGGACGCTTAACGTTTGTCGGCGCGACCTTGCGCGGACGACGAAATTCGCTCATAACGACAGGCCACGCGCCGTTAAATGTGGAACGCATTGCGATTGAATTCGAGACGCCGGTTTGGATGGAGCATCGGGATCGGCTTGTCGAACGGGTGGAATTTTGGAAGTTTTTCCGGGACGTCTATCGGCGGCTGACGGTCTTGTGTGCCTTGTATGGGAAATGGGAAGCGTGGGACGAAAACGAGTTTACGCGGCTCGATAAAATGGCGGCGGGCATTATGGTGGTGGATCAGGATGTAAGAACGATGTTATGGAAGCGGCATTCCATTGCGCGGGAGCGTGAGCATCGATTGCGCGGGATTGTGGGGCGTGTGGAATTCGAGGGGCCAGGGCTCGAGGCATTCGTTCCGATATTGAGGTTGGCGGAACAAACGCATATTGGCAAGACGACGAGCCACGGACTTGGGCGGATGCGGGTGGAAGTGCGGGAGGCGAAGCGGGAGGCGAACCACGTGTGAGCGGTTATGCGGCGCGATCTGTTGGATAGGGGCGTGGTCCGCTGGCGGAGAAGGCCAAAACAATGCGTTCAGGAGGAATGCCTAGACGGACGAGGTCGGTGGAAATGCCGTATTCAGTACCGTCGCTTTGGATCCAGATTTTGTCGTCGATGATGTCGACGTGGACGAGGCAACCATGGACGCGTTTTCCGGCGTCACGTCCGACACTCATGAGAAGGTCATGGTCGGACCGACGATCGAAGACGGTTTGCGTTTCGACGTTTCGGTAGGCATACGAGACGGCGGCGCATTCAGCGAGCGCGTTTTCGATTATTTGCCGATCGTAGGTTCGGGTGTCCATTGGGCGTTTGGACAAGAGAAGCTGCCCACCCGCGTTTATTCGATCACCGTGGACTCCATACGAAATGCTCCATCGGCGTATGTGCGGTTCCACATCGGCCACCAAGGAATGCGCCCAGCTCGAACAAATACACCTTGTTGTCCTGTGAAACCCAACCGTTCACCAAAAACGCCCAGGCGCCACAATTCCCCCCCACATCGTTTGTGGGCACAGCAGCCTCGCCCATGATCCCCGGAAAATTCCCCACTTTGAGATCGAATGTTTTCTCGGTCGAACCTGTGCGTTGCGTCAATTTGACCGCATAATTTTCCTCTCCGAAACGAAACTCGGTCGTTTTAAAACGTAATGCTTTGGGATCGACCTTGTTCGTACCGGATGCACATGGATCTTCGCCAATTTTCCCCGGAATCAACGTTTGCCACGTCGTTTTGTCCAATACCGCTTGCGCCTCTTTCAGCCGAACCTTGCGCTTCGTATCGGTCCATAATACAAAGACGGTTCGCTTGTTTGTCCGAACGTCTTGCAAAAGAAGAAACAGGGTCGTCCCCTCGTCGGTCAATCGTTTGTCCAGGATAGCCAACGTTTTGCCGTCTTTGCTGATTGCTGGCAGCTTCCCCCAAACCTCGGCCGTTCCGTTCATTCCCCCGCCCTCGCTCGGCTCCAGTTCCAGCTTTACCGAGACAAACTCGGCGTTCACCGTAGGCTCTTCCGCAGGACACTCGGGCTTGCTCGTTGCCGGAGGATCCTTTGGCGGTGGCTCGGGCAATGGTGGCGCCTGCGATGAGCTGCTCGACGGCGTAGCGGTGGTCAGAGGCACAGGGTTGCTCGATGGCGCAGCGTTATTCGATGGCGACACCGCGGGGCCGCGACAAGCAGCAACCACGCCAAACACGAGAGGAAGCACGACGTTGGTCAACTTGGAAACCATGCCGGCCGTGTAACACAAGTTTTGAACGAATACGAGCAATTCGATCCCCGTTCGCGTCGATTTTGGTGGAAGACCGAGGCGAATGCTTCATCATCGAATTCGCTGCCATTCACACGAACGCAACGATGGAATAGTCCAAAGTTTCAATGCCCTTTGAGCAATACGCCCGCGCGATTCGCCCGTCCTGTACGGGCGCGTTTTCATTCATACCTCGGTTCTCCATCGCCTCCTCCGGCGCCCGCGTGGTTGGCCGGTAAAACGAATCCGCTTCCGACTTGTCCGTCAACAATGCCAAGAGCTTACCGTGCGTCTCCAGCCGCAGTTTGTCGAGGTCCACTTTGCACCGCTGCATTTGCGACCGCTCCAGCTTCAAAGCCACCTCCGCCGCTGCCAATTGCGCCCTCGCCGCATCTACATCCGCTTGCGCTTGCGATAACTTTGTCGCGTATTGCACCCGCAGCGAATGCGTCGCTTCAAGCGTCCCGATCTCACCGAGAATCCGCTGCACTTCCTCGGGTTCCTCATCCATCGCCAATTTCGCCGTTTGGCTGGGACTGTACTTCGGAAACAGCCGCTTGTACGTCGCACGCAAGTACCCTTTGCTCAATGGGCGAAGGTTATTCGAGACCCGTCCGAATCCAATTCGGACGAGCGTCATCGAATTGTTGCACAAATGGGCGTCATCGCTGAATTTCAAAAACGCACCCCAGCCCATCACCCCCGCTTCTCCGCCACCTTCTTCTTCGCCGGCGCCTTTTTTTCTGCCACGCGCGATTCTTGGCCCGCTTCGTACGGCCACGGACGACACCGAATCTCTTTCGCCCCGACAAACACAACCGTCGCGACCTGCCTACGGTATCTCCACCATTTTCCACTTCCTTCCATCCCCCATTCCAGGCATCATCTCCCCATGCACAAACACCTCCCCAATCTTCTCCTCGCCTTTACGATTGTCGCGGCAAACGCTTGCGGCGGCGATAACCCTCCCACATCGACCACGTCCTCCACGAGTTCGTCCGGTGGAACCGGCGGAGCCGCCAGCAGCTCCAGCGGTTCCTTGGGCGGCAATGGCGGCGCGGGCGGCGCTACGAGCAGCAGCTCGGCCAGCTCATCCAGCGGCATCGGCGGAGGTTCCTCGGCCGATACCTGTCCCGCCGATGGTTCGGAAAATGCCTATTA
>JBGAOI010001109.1:0-2587 GCA_044221885.1 Polyangium sp. (in: bacteria) | reverse complement strand
GACCTCATTGTTCACTTTCACGGACACGAACCCATCCGCAAAGAGTTTGTCAAGACAGCCAAAGGCTCGGTGCTCGTCGGTATCGACCTCGGGATTGGTTCGGGTGCGTATTCGAGTGGCTTCGCATCGCCGCAAGTCATCACGCAGCTCATTGCCAGCGTCGAAGCAGCCATGGCGAAGAAAACAGGCAACAAGAATGCGCATGTTCGGCACTTGGCGTTGAGTTCGTGGAGTGCCGGGTATGGAGCCATCGAACAGATCTTGCGTCAGCCCGCGGGCAAACGTGTCGAAGCTGTTGTCCTCTTGGATTCACTGCATACGGGGTACGTCGACGAACACTCCAAGGCTTTGAAGACTCAACAAATTGATGTGTTCATCGATTACGCCAAGCGTGCAGCCAAGAAGCAAACGTTCATGTTCATGAGCCACTCGTCGATCATTCCTCCGGGATACGCATCCACGACGGAAGTGGCGACGCACGTCATCAGCGAGCTCAAAGGCAAGCCCAAGAAAGCCAAGCGTGCGGATGTCCTCGGACTCGACATGATCCGTCGTTTCGACAAGGGCGACTTCCACGTGCGTGGGTACACGGGCGACGACAAACCCGATCATTGTGCCCACATTGGCCTCATGGCCGACATCATCCGCGTGCATCTCGAGCCGCGATGGAAGACACCGCGGGCGAAGAAGTGACACCATCGTGACAAGCTCTTCCGCGTAGCCCGATCCACACCCCCGCAAAATCAATTTCGCAGCCAAACTAAAGGGGTTTCGCATTCGCGAAATGCTTGACGTCCCGTCACGATTCCGTCACGGATGGTTGCATGCCCGGTATTGGCGTCGTTCTGAATCCGCGTTCTCGTCAGAACCGTCGTGACCCCGAAGCAGCATCGAGACTCGCAAGAACCCTCGGTGATTGTGGTGTGGTCCGCACGGCACAGAACCGCGACGAACTTGCGCGCATTGCGGAAGATTTCCGCAAGCTCAAGATTGATGTGCTGGGAATCTCAGGGGGAGACGGGACAAACCACGTTACCTTGACGGGGTTCCTCGAAGTTTATAGTGACGAACCTTTGCCCGCCATCGCGTTTCTGCGTGGGGGCACGATGAACACGGTCGCCAATGCGATTGGCGTGCCCAAAGGTCGTCCCGACGGACTGCTTGCATCGCTGATTGCTCGCTACAACGAGCGCATGATCAACCCGTTGCGCACGGTCGAACGCAACGTGATGCACATCGGTGATCGGTATGGGTTCATCATGGGAACCGGCGTGATTCACGCGTACATGGCCGAGTATTACCGGCATCCCGAGCCCAACCCGCTCCACGCTGCCAAGACGCTTTGGGAAGCGAGCCGCAGCATTCTTCTCAATCGGCCGACGCCGGTGACGGAACGGTGGGAAGGTCGCGTCGAAATTCCTGGCGGAACGAGTTTTCCCGACCGGGATTACTTGTGCATCGCAGCAGGAACGGTCGATCAAATCGGGCTTGGATTCCGGCCATTTTACCGCGCGGATCATGCTCCGGGACATTTCCACATCCTCGGCATTCACACGACGCCCCTCGGGTTTGTCAAAAAGCTCCCCGGGATTTGGCGGGCCAGACCCATGGGTGAAGATCACACGTTCGAGAGCCTCACGTCGCATGCGATCTTGCATTCGCGCAGTGGGTCTGTCCGGTACATCCTCGATGGTGACATTCACGATCACAAAGGACCGCTCGAAATGCGGCGTATTGCTCAGGGCGGCCCGAACTTCCGTTTGGATCATCAAACGTTGCCCTTGTTGCTGCTGAGGCGACGAAAGTGCCGATTGCATGACAACGTTGATTTGGCCTTTGCCCGGCAAGAACGCGTCCGGTCCAAGCGACACTTCGCCTTTGCCTTGCGACTCGTATTTTTCGAGAGCGACCTGAATTTCTTTCGGCATCCCGGGCAACGCAAAGTTCGAGTTCGCTGCGTATTGCCGGATATCGAGCGACAAAGTGGCTGTCTTGTCGTCGATCTTCACGATCTTGGCCACGCGATAACGAACCACGTCGACGCCTGACGAACGCGCACGATCGGAGACCATCCAATACGCACCAACGCCCACGGGTTTGTCCGGAAGAGGGATCGTCATGCCCAGAACGGCATCGAGCAACGCCCCCGTCACGAGCTCGATCGCATCGTTGGACTTCTTCGGATATTCGATGGCGAGTTCTGTCGGAACACCGTTTGGCGTGAGGCGATACCGCACGACGACGTCCTTGAGCGCGTCGAAATCTGGACCCAGGCTGCCTCCACGCAAAGGTTTGACCTCTTCAATTTTGACGGTCACGGGCAAACCTGACGAAGCCGCGGGTTTGTCTTTATCTTTGTCCTTGTCGGTCTTCTTTTCGTCCTTGGGTTTTTCCGACTTGAACAGGTACGCGACGGTCATGGGAGGAAGCGCAGCTTGCGCAGCTCGCACTTGCAGAAGAATCGTCGCTTTACGTTCGACACCTGGGGCAAACGTGTAGGCGAGCGGAAGCTTCGGATCACTTCCTTCGGAGAACATCTGCAAGGCCGGCGGGGCGGTTGGCGACTGCTTCGCATCAGCTTCGCCCG
>JBGAOI010001108.1:0-2592 GCA_044221885.1 Polyangium sp. (in: bacteria) | reverse complement strand
GTTATCGCCGCTCTTTTGCCGCACTGGATGAGGAAACGCGCGAAACCATTTTGCAGCGCGCCCTTCGAATGCCCACGATGGCTCCATTGCTTGATATTGTCAAAGTCGTCGTGGCCTTTGCGTATTTTGATGATGCTCGCGTAGAAGACATCGTTCGAGGTCGAGTATGAACCGCATCGACGGACGCAACCTACGCGGCACACTCGAATTGCAAGCCGATATCGTGATTGTCGGCAGCGGTCCTGCAGGTTCAGCGGCGGCACGAGAAGCATCGAGGCTTGGGGCCAACGTCATTGTGGTCGAAGAAGGGCGTTTTATCACGCCAAACGAATTTCCGGAATCATCTTTTGCTTCCATGGCGCTGGCCTACCGCGACATGGGTGCATCGGTGGTGTTCGGAAAAGCTCCGATTCCGTTTATTCAGGGGAAAATGATCGGTGGAAGCAGTCCGATCAATGGCGCCATTTGTTGGCGCATGCCCAAGGACATCCACGCAGAATGGCTGCGCGCCGATCCAGGTTTGGCCGAGGCATTGCCGTGGGATGAAATCGAAGCAATTACCGACGAACTCGAAACTCGTCTGAACGTAAAACCGACCGATCCACGCATTGCGGGTCGGAAAAATCAGCTCATGGCCCTGGGCGCCGAAGCATTGGGGCTCGAACACAGGCCCATTCGCCGCAATGTTTCCGATTGCGAAGGTCTCGGGCGTTGTATGCAAGGATGTCCCAAAGGCCGAAAACTATCGGTCGATGCGACGCTCCTTGCGGATGCGGAAACACAGGGCACGATGGTGATTTCCTCTGTGGAGATCACAGAAATCGAAAAACATCGCCAGCGCGTCACCGGCGTCCGCGGAAAAAGCGCCAGTGGCAAGAATGTACGCATTCGCGCGCATCGCGCGGTGATTCTCGCGGCCAGTGCGGTGCAAACGCCAGCGCTTTTGCTAAAAAATGGAATCGACCACGGTCCAGTAGGGCAAGGTTTTTCCTGTCATCCTGGCGTATCGATGGCGGGACGTTTTCCCGATCCCGTGCGGATGTGGGAAGGTGCAACGCAAGGGCACGAAGTCATTGGTTTGCGGCATGAAGGACTCAAATTCGAGGCGCTTGGGTTTGGCTTGGCTATTTTGGCTGGGCGCCTTGGCGGCGTCGGACGCGATTTTGCAAAAGAAGTTGCCGACATGGCCCATCAAGTGGATTGGGGCGCCGCCGTGCGGGCGGAAGCACGTGGACGCGTACGCATTGTGGGCGGAAAAGCGCGCGTGACGTATACGCCCACGGCGCGTGACGTCGCGCTTTTTCGTCGAGGATTACGCGTGATGGGAGAAATGATGTTGGCCGCGGGGGCCGATTACGTTTCGCCCGGCGTTCGCGGTTTTATGCAACGTACATCGAGCGTCGATGATTTGGTGCGCCTCGAAAAGGAAGGTCCGACAAACCCTGCGGCGTTTACGGCTGCGATTACGCACATGTTTGGTACGTGTGTGATGGGAAGCCATCCCGAAACGTCCGTTGTACGCCCAGACTTTCGTCATGTGGCCATGGATAGCCTGTACATTGCCGATTCCAGTGTTTTTCCTTCGAATCTTGGTGTCAATCCACAAATACCGATCATGGCCGTCGCCACCTTGGCCGCTCGATCTGCCATGGGCGCAGAGACGCGCCCCAACCGACGGAAGACTTATTCGCTCGAGATCGCCCCCAAAACGGAGACAATCATGCCGACGAAATCCGCCCAATTGACCCTCGAAGACCTGATGGCCATGGACGCGAAAGCCTTGCACGATGTGCTTTTGCAAGGGCATCCGCTCGACCCAGAAAAACTTGCGGGCAACGCTTATTTGGGTGTCGATCTGAGTTTGCCCGATTTGGCGCGCAAGATTCTCTGGCATACGTTTCGAAAAACGTTTGTCAAAGATGAACTCACCGGAGACGTTCGTGGTTGGAACGTGCGGATGGAGCAACATGGCGTGAATGGTGCACGAATTCCGATGCGTAATCGAAAAGGCAAAGCCATCACGTTTGGGCATTACCTCGTTCGTACACGGAATGAAATCGATTTTCCGCAAAATTACCGAGGAGCGCACTATTTGGATTATGGAACCGTGGGCAATCCATTCCTGGATTTGGCGCGGCTTGGGTTCACACCGCTCGTGGCCGTGAATGAAGGCAGCCAAGACTTGTTGCTGGGCTGGGAAGTATTCCGTGTTGGTGGCAAATTCGTGTCGATGCCGCTTTACTGGGCGTTGCGCATCGAAGGCCCGGTCGATGAAATCGTTCCACGTCCTGATCGAGCGTGAGTTACGCGGACGCGGCTTTGACTATTTTTCTGGGCGTAAGCCATTGGGCACGTTTCCTGGGCGAATCATCGAGAATCACGTCGCTCACCACGCTCGGACATCGTTTCGAATCCTCCCCTCACAACGGCCCTTGAACCCAACTCGATTGTTCTGGCCAGAATTGACATTTCCATCAAATCGTTCGACGGACAGTGGACCTTTGACGGCGATCGCATTCGATCGGCCGGTGCGAGCTTCGAACCATTTATGATCGATTTTTTTGGCCGCTGGACGTTTGCTCGATTTTTACC
>JBGAOI010001107.1:0-2596 GCA_044221885.1 Polyangium sp. (in: bacteria) | reverse complement strand
GATACCCGCAGCAACCGCCGCCGCGCTGCCTCCGGAAGACCCCGCAGCCGAATACGACAAATCCCACGGATTGAGCGTCGCGCCTTCGAGCAATGTCTCGGTACTTCCCAACAAACCAAATTCAGACGTGGCGGTTTTTCCAAGGCATTGCAATCCTGCCTCGGCCAATTTTGCACTGTAAGGCGTATGTTGAGGTCCAACATTTTGCTTGAACAAACGTGAGCCCACCGACCATCTCATACCCGGCCAAGGCGAAGCGTCCTTCATCAAAAAAGGTACGCCTGCCAACAGACCAGACTTTTTCGACCGCTGCGGCTCGTGATGAACGGTCACGACCGCGCGCAGAAGCGGATTCAAAGCCTCGATTCTGCGTTCTGCCGCTGCAAAAAGCTCGTCGCTCGTCACTTCCCCCCGCGCACAAAGCTCGGCCTGAGCCACTCCGTCCATCCTCGCCAACGTCGTCCAATCAGCCATCTTGGGCCTCCTTCACGAAACGCGAATGATATATTCCCGTTTCACGAACGAGTCAAGGGGGAATTGAGAATGATGCGAGCGTGTGCGTCATTTTACAGAAGTCGCGTGAAGACTCGACGACTTCGGGTGTGAGCGGATGAACTATCAGATGGAGAGACGATGCCGGTTGGCGGATCGGTCCGACGCGTGAATGCAACTAAGCTTTCGGGGCGGCTGCCGCGGCAGCATCGCTCCGAAATGGGCGAAGTTCCTTGGCTACGGCTTCGAGCCACAAGCGTGCATTGGCTTCGTCCTCGAAATCTTCCAGGACGATTTCGTTTTTCGCCAATACGCGAATGGCCCGAGCGATCATGCTGATAGTAAAACGCGTACTCTTGTGTAATCCATATTGAGCGAGTGCGATCGAATCCAGGGGCTTGTTGCGCCACCAATTCGCCGAAGCCTCCCGATTTTCAAGCGGCAACGGGCCGGCCTGACGCAAATCGAACAACAGCAGGGCGATGCCCCGTTCTTCCAAATATTTGGCGATATGATCATAAATTTGACGCTGCTCGTCGAGGGTCGGCGATCCGATCCAGCGCACGTGGAGGAGTGTCTCCTCGCGATGAATGACATGTTTTCCAATGTTCACGGTCAAAGCGGCGTTGGACGTCATATTTGGCGATGATAACCGTCGGAGGCGACGAGACGCAATCGGAAAAACGTGCCATTTTCAAAAAGCCGGTCGTCGTTCTAGGTGAGCTTCTGCACGTCTCATTGAGTCCACAACTCGATCGAATTCACGACGAAAAATTTCAAATAGCCGCTTACGCATGTGCACAACGCCGACCCACGGATGAACATCCACGCGTGTCAAGTTTTCCGTCACGCAGCCTCTTCTACGTTATGCGCGAACCTCCCGCGGACGGCCATTCGGCGCCGCCATCAACACTTCCCCAAACCACCCCTTGAACTCCAGGCACGATTCAGCGTAAAACATCCCTGTGCACCCCACCTCCATTCTGATCGCCGAACAACGCATCGCGCTCCTCGAATCCTTTCGACCGCCTCTATCGTACATCGCTGCAAGCCTACGTTCGCCGGATCCTACCGAATCCCTCGCCGCCGCCCAATCGATAACTCGACGTTATGAAGAAGCGTTTGACGATCCAAACGACCTCGCCCAAGCCATTCCCCACGACCGCCTTTTTTCGCTCCCGTACGATTCGCAAGTCACCCTTGCTGCCGTTTTTCTCGCCGGATTACCTTTTGCGATTCCACCTCGCCCCGCCGACCTCGTCCCCGATCTCGCCGTCCGTTATCGCGCCGCCGAAATCGCCGCCCATATCGATTCGTTGCCGTTGACCAGCATTTCCGTCCTCGACTTGCAAGCACTCGCCCTCATATCCACCGAACGAGCGTTCCATTCGGGCCTTTGGTTACACTTGGCCAAACACGAACGTCCCGCCGTCCATGATCATGTTTTGCGGTTCCTTCGAGAAATCTTGGAACTTGCTCTCGCGCCCACGATGGATGTCGCCCAAGTATTGCTCGATCTGGCCCGCTCGTCGTCGGAAGCCGTCGCCGCCCGTTGTTTGGATCTTCTTGCCGAACCTTGTTTTGAAGGAATGGTTTGTCTTGCATTGCATCCTTGGCTCGCGAGCGAAGACGCGGCCCCCGCCGCGGTACGTTTGGCCATACGTCGACAAGACCTCGGGTGGGTGCGACGACTGGCCACGCAAAACGATGTCCCTCGCGCAGCGCAATCGAATGCCCTTCGGGCCCTTGGATCTTATGGCGAACTTGTCGATGTGGAATTCCTCGTGGCCCGTCTCGAAGAGTTTCCCTCACGTTTGGGCGATGTGGTCTTGGCCGCGTTGCAGAATGCCAAACGGCGCGGGCTTTCCGTCGATGAAAACCAAGCCTTGGCGGTGGTACACGTAACGCTCCGCCATGAATGTCTTTCGCTCGAAATGGCTGCGGAAATCACGAGCAGCCGGGCTGATTTTTGTTTACAACACCTCGACGAATTCGTTGCCTCCAACATCTCGAAAACGCGCCTCGTCCAATTGCTTGGTTTGTGGGGCACACGCAACACCACCGCGCGCTTGATCGATATGGCAAAAGGCACGACCGACGTCGT
>JBGAOI010001106.1:0-2596 GCA_044221885.1 Polyangium sp. (in: bacteria) | reverse complement strand
CACGAGTCCATCGACAATCAGCCCTAGTCTTTTCGATTCATTCGTGGAACCAAGCGAAATGACCACGACATATCGACGCTTCTTTCGCTTGACCGCGCGTTTTGGGCCCCCCACATCCATCACGGAATCTTTCGCCGGACGATACGGAAATGCCACGCCCGCATGGTCGCTGCGGGATTCGTTGCGCATCGGAGGGCGCTGCATGCCCATCGTCGAATACACAGGTGACGGCTCGAAATGCGCACGCTCCTGTTTTTCCGGTTCAGGCGGTTTGGCCAACCCGAACAGACGCCCCACATCGCACAATTGCAGCGTCTCGACCTTATTCGAACGCCGCCATTTCACCGTTTCTCGACCGTCGATCACGACAATCGCATCCGCTTCGAGCTGCCCAACGTCCTGAACGCCAGCCAACGGGATAGCATATTGCTGATCGGCTACTTTCACAATGAGCGCATTGATGATCGCTTGCGTAATCGGCAGCGTGACAATGAACTTGGTGTTGATCCCGGGCTCGCTCTGCACGTCAATGACGCCACCAAGTTTGGAGATGTTCGTCCGGACAACATCCATACCGACACCGCGACCGCTGATTTCCGTCGCGACCGCTTTGGTGGATAATCCTGGCACGAAGATCAAGCTCAAAATGTCCCGGCGACTCATCGAACGAGCTTCTTCTGCATGCACGATGCCTTTGGAAATGGCCTTTTCGAGAAGTCGATCGGTATCGATACCTCGCCCGTCGTCTTCAATCTCAATCACGACGTGATTGCCTTTTTGAAAAGCATTGATCGCGATCGTGCCGGTGATGGGTTTGTTCGCCGCTTCGCGCTCTTTCGGCAATTCGATGCCATGATCGATCGCATTGCGCATCATGTGCATCAACGGATCACTCAATTGTTCAATCGTGAGTTTGTCGACTTCCGTATCGCTTCCGGTAATCACCGGATTGACCTGTTTACCAATCTCGCGGCTGATCTGACGGGCAATGCGGTTGAGTTTGTCGAAGACCTGCTGCAAGGGCACCATGCGCACCTTGAGAATGCCTTCGCGCAGCGAATCGAGGTGCCGAGAAAAACGATTCTGAATTTGCTTGATTTCCGCGCGGAGCTTGCGATCGACCTGGGAGTCGCGAAGCAAAGCCAACTTGCGCTCGACATCCGCACGCACAATCGACAAATCAGCAACCGAATTCATCAAGTCATCGAGTCTCGTAATGTCGACACGTACCGTCTGCGTGGGATTGCTGATCGACGGTGGCTCCTGGACGCGTGGCGCAATGGGCGGCGCGATGACATTGGGTCGTCGTTCCGGCTGTACCTGCACCGCATGGGCTCCGGTATTCTCAAACGTATCTTGCGGAGCGGGGGGCACAGGCGTCGGGTGACCCGGGACAATGATCGGCGGAGGTAATGGCGTTGGCGTCACCCGCATCGGCGCCGGCGGAACCGTGGCCCGCGACGCTATCGCCGGCGTTGGCGGCTTGATGAACGCTTCGGCAACCACCCCAAGATGCGTCAACGCGGCATTGATGGATTCCAACGTGGCCCGCGAACCGAGCACGAGCTCCAGCTCGATCGACTCGAAATCGTCGCCTCCACCCCCCGGCAAGTATGTGATGATTTCACCGTACGGCTTCGCTGTCGTCTTCAGCTCCTCGAGACCTGTTTCGATCGATTCGAGCTTGAAACGTGCTTTCAGCCGATAAATCGTGTTTCCCTGGGCCAGGTTCGCGCGTGTTCGATGCTCCTCGTGCTCCGTGATGACCGCTTTGAAGTCTGGAGGAAGGACCGCTTCGTTTTGCGTTGCTCCTCGAGGGGCCGTTCGACTCTCAAACTGCCTCATCAGGCTTTCGTACTCGGGGATGGTCTGTTCGTGACCCTCTTTTTCGGCCTGAAGGAGCATGCCATAGACCTGCACCGAGGCAAACAGCAGATCGAGCACACTTAGCGTCAGTTCGATTTTACCGAGTCGCAGATCATCGAGCATCGATTCGAGGGCGTGGGAGAGGCTCGCCATGCGCATGGCGCTGAAAAGGCCCGCGAGACCTTTGATCGTGTGTACGGCGCGAAAAACCTCTTTGATGAGATCCGGGTCGACCGTGCCAGTTTTTTGGCCTTCATCGAGCGCAAGAAGATCGCGCCCCAGACCTTCGACGATCTCTTGAGCTTCGGAAAAGAACTCTTCTCTCGCCCGATCGAGGTCGATCATGCGTCAGATACCCCGTTTCCGTTCATGGTGCCACGTGAGCATAGATTCGTCCGCAGCGACGCGGCGTCAAGGAAAGTTTTGCTCCCTGGCATTTTCGCGGGATCGACGAGGGTGTTGATCAGACAAACGCGGTGATGTGGACGTGCGGGACGGAGAGCGTGCCTAGAAAAAGGAGGCTTCGCGGAGGGTTGTGGTTGGGCGTTGCCCGATGAAGGCGAACAACTACTTCTGACAATCTCTCGTACTGTCTGGACACCACCCGTGCCGACGATACCACTCTTCTTTGGTGGGACACTCATTGCCGCGACGATGCTCGTTGGCACACATCATCTCGTAAGGGTCAATTCCCCAGACTCTTCATCGTCAGGTTCATCCGGCGGCTGAT
>JBGAOI010001105.1:0-2598 GCA_044221885.1 Polyangium sp. (in: bacteria) | reverse complement strand
TTTTTCTTTGTCGTATTCATCGACCGGGGTGCCTTGGAGCTTCACGACTACGGGGACGCGATACGCCACATCCGTGTTGGTCAAATAATCGGAAATGAGATCGGGTTCGATTTCCGTCATCGAACTCCACAGATCCAAGCGCGGATTTCGATCTTCGCCCGGCTCGTTCAAAATCACCAGAGGATCGGATTTGTCGCTGTGTATCAATCCGAGGACATAGAGGCTCCGAACGTGCGGCAAAGGCCTGTGGTTACCCGTCGCTTTACCCGTTTCCACGACCTGTTCGAGCAGCGGAAGAAGCAAGTCTTCCCGTATCTTGGTCGAGAAACTCCGCCGGATGTTCGTGCGCGGCGTGGCGAAAAAGTTGGGAAATGTATCGAAAAATGAAGAGTGTTCCTGGGTAAACGCCATGATCTTGGCGCGGTCGCGTTGTTCTGTTTCGCGAATCGGATGTTCGGGCCGATAACGATCGAGGGCGCTGTTCGCATCGGTCCACTGCGTTCGCTGATGCAAAAACGTTCCACCGAGAAAAACCAGGCCCACGCCCGCAGTTGCCGCGGCCGCAATTTGATGCGGCAATCGAGGGTTCGGTCCAGGCGTGCGATCCCCTTGGGCAAACGGATTGGCAAGACCAACACTCGCCGAAGCCATGAACAAATCGCCACGAATCGGATTCGGAAACATCGTGTCGGGGTTGAACAACGCCGTACAGAAGTGACGAACCGGGACCAGCATTTGCTCAGAAGCGCGCAAGAATCGCAAAACTTGTCCGTACGCACCTGTCTCCATCGTCGTGAGCATGCGGGGAAGTTGCGCCCGAATCGATTCGAGCCACGCCGAAAGAGCAACATCCGCCGTGGTTCCTCCAGCCAAACTCACGCGCAGGGCCACGCCGTTTCCGTGACAGAACTTGGCCACTTCGTTGTAGCCGTTCGTCGAATGACCCTTGGAAACGTCTTCTTTGGCGAGAAACGTATCGAGCTTGGTGAGCAGAATTCGAACTTCGAGGGATTGACCGCGAATCGACGCGAGCAGATTGATCTTGGCCCGAATGTTCTCGGCCATCTCTTGCACTTCGTCGAGGCGATTGTTGCGATAGAGATCGACGATTTTCTGCGCGTTCATGACGACCACGACCATGGGCGTCTTGCGCTCGTACAGCGGTTTCCAAAGCTTCGTCAGCGCGTCTTTGCAAGACTGCTCCTTCATGTCGAGCACCTTGACGGGAAGAACCATCAACACGGCGCGCGAGCCAAGAAACAGCGGCAAGTCTTGGTTATCAGGTTTGCTGCGGATGAACTGTTTTTCCAGACGATGCCAGTCCGTGTAGACATCTGCAACACGCGGTTCGTCATGGACAGCATCTCCCATCACCACGAAGTGTTCGAAGTTCAGGATCGACCGTCGATAGTTTGACGGTAAGTCCTTGATAAACACCTTCCACGCTTCGGCCATTGCCGGCGCTTTTTTCGCTTCCGGAGCCAACGCTGTTGCTGCCGTCGGCGGAGGCGCGGCAGCGGTCTTCTTCGCATCCGCCTGACGCTTCCGCAACCACACGATCAACGCGGCGACAATCGGGACCACGACGACGATGGCTGCAAGCCAGCGCGGGTCGATCGAGCCGCCGGCGAGTTTCAGCAGAGTATTCGGGTCGGGTGGCTTCATGCGAAACCGAGCGAATGTGTCGGGGAAAATGCCCTACACAACGCATATAACTGCGGCTTTTTCGCGGGCCAACATTTTGGCTCAAACTTTTTCTCAGCCGGGTCGGTAGTACAGAAAAAGCTGCGACCCTCCAAGGTCTGCCGAATCGAACATGACCACTTTGCGATCCCGAATCGCATAGTCCCATTCCTCCCCAGGTTCGAGTTGATACCAGTCCACGTTCGAGGACAAGTCGTGATGAAACGGCGGGTTCTGAATACGCTTGCACGCAATGCCCGTGAGCGCCCGTTCGTGCAACGTTTGAATCCGCGTCGGGCTCCCGAGCTTCGTGCTGCTGATGTTCACCTTCATCGACACATGCGGTCGATAGACGAGCAAGTACACATCCCGCGATCGACGAGCATCGGGAGCAAGCGGACACTCCCACCGCGTTCCCGTTTTCGTGAAGGCGACATACGGCGGTGGGTTGCGCGGCTCCTTGATGTATTCCTCGAGTTTGACCAGGAACTTGTTCAGAACGTCGCCAAATTCTTCGTGTACATACCAAACGTCGAGTTGCAACGGATCTCGCCCGGCATACATGCACACATCCATGTAAAGCGCGCGGGTACGTTTGAAAATTTCGTACGGATGAAAGGCAATTCCATGCTCGAGATCCCCGAGCATTTGTTCGAACTCGAATAGCCCACGCAGTGCTTGGCGCGTGGACGCTTGGCTTTCGCCGGCCAGATAATATCGACCAATGTCACCGATCCAAATCTCGCGCAAGGCTCGCACGATCGCGCGCATGCGCAAACGTTGCGTTTCGAAGAGCGGAATCGATCGACCAACACAAACAAGGGGAGGGAGGTATTGCCCATCGACACTCCAAACCCCATCAGGATCGGCTCGAAATCGCGCGATTTCGATGGAGTCGATGATGGTCTGCGACTT
>JBGAOI010001104.1:0-2600 GCA_044221885.1 Polyangium sp. (in: bacteria) | reverse complement strand
GATTATGCCGCAACCAAAAACGTGTATTACACAACGGTCGGCAATCCAGGAGCCGATTCCATTGCAAGCTACGTGTACACGGTCGATACGTTGGTCACTTATGAAAATTCGGGCGTCGCGTCCGTCGCTGCATTGCAAGGCACGAACAACTGGCACTCGAGCTGGGATCGGTCGAACTTTGCGGTGCTCGCATATAACCTGTCGACGCTCAATTCGTCATTCCTCACGACAGCGCGTCCGTACGCAGGCTATACGTACCTGACGAACGACGTATACGTAGATCAAGAGCTGGACAATCCGTGGGACTCGTTGTCGTCGTACTTCTCCACCATGCTTGCCGGGTTGAACTGAAACCCAACAATCGGCCAACTTCCTGCACCGTTCGCCTCAAGGCACCCCCACCAAAAGATCCCCCATCATTCCCCGCTCGGCATGTTCCGGAATCTGGCAATGGTACATCCATACGCCCGGTTCATCATAACGAACCGCAAACCGCAACGTCGCTTGCCCCGGCACGAGCACCGTGTCTTTCCACCCGAGCCGCGTATTCGATACCCCGTCGATATCGAGCACCTGGAAAAACATCCCGTGCAAATGAAATGGATGATCATGCGGCGTTGCGTTCTCCACCCGCCACGTCTCGAGCGCTCCAAGCGACCCTTCAATGGGCGTATGAAACGGCCAGATCTCCTTGTTGATCGTAAACACCGGCCCGTTTTTCCCGTCGAGATCCTCTTCCAAGACAAACCCACGCTCCGGCGTTGACGGCAGCACCGGCAAGGGGTTTGTCGTGCCTGTCAACGTCGGCCAAGCATCAACCGCAGGACCGGCTTCCACCCGCACCGCGAGGATTTCCTCGAGCGTTTCCGTTTGTCGCAATAGAAACGAATCTCCGGCATTGCCCGAGATTTCAACCAAAACATCATAACGTTCGCCCGGTGCAATCCCTAACGATTCGACCGTGTACGGTTTGTCCAGCAGTCCTCCATCCCAACCCACGACCGTCAAGGAATGGTTTTCCAGCGCCACGTCGAACAATCGCCCATTCGACGTATTTACAAGACGCCAACGTTCTCGCGATCCTGCCGTCGTCCTGACGTCCGCATGAGGCACTCCATTCACAAGGAGCACATTGCCTTGCCGGCCATGCACAATGTCGTCGAAAGACCAATCTCCGGCCAATTCGCCATTGGTATCGAGTTTTACGTCATCCAGCACGAGCACGCGATCACCCGGCGGTCTTGGCGCAGCGTTTTCGCGCACCACGAGTGGACCGTACAAGCCGCGTTCGATTTGCACGTCCGCACGCGAGTGCGGGTGATACCAAAAAAGCCCCGCGTCTTTCGCAATGAATCGTTGTTCCCATTCCACGCCCGGAAGCATCGTATGATGCGCGCCGTCCATGTCCGAAGGCAAACGAATGCCGTGAAAATGAATCGATGTGCCATCTTGGGGCAATTCATTGCGCGCGTGAACAATCACGAGGTCCCCGCGTTTTGCTTCGATGAGCGGCCCGGGAATTCTGGCGACCGGGTTTTTCTCGGCGGCGTCGGCATACCCCCACACGTGCGCCATTTGGTTTGGCAGGTACGTTACGGTGCCTTCGCGCACGAGCAGGGACACTTCGACAATGTCTGGATCGGGATGGTTATCGATCGCCGCGATCGGCTCGGGTAAAGCATGACGCGACGTGGGCGCCGGGGAACTTGGAGCACACGCCGCGCAAAACAATCCGGCCAGCAAGACACGCGGGAACACCATTGCGCTATTTCATGTAAAGCGTCAATGAATCCGTCGCCTTGTTGCCATCCTTGTCCGTCGCCGTGAGCGTCACTTTATGCGTTCCGACAGGAAGCGTCGCATCGAACATCGTCCCGGTACCAATTTGTCCCGACAAATCGCTTGTCCAGACCAACGACGCGCCGCTCAAGGCCCCGTCTTCCGGATCGTTGGCGACGCCAATAAACGGAAACAACACGCCGGCCACGCGCATTTCCATATCGCCAGGATGATTGATGGTCGCCTGCGGAGGTTTCCCCATCATACTCCCGCTGCTTGTGCTGCTCGTACTGCTGGAACTGCTCGAACTGCTCGACCCTCCGCATTGCGTGCCTGTGCCGTCCACACGCGGGGCTCCCGCGAGGATCCAGGCGCGAATGGTTTCTTTCTCGACGGGATCCATGACCGTGCCTTTGGGCATTTTTTCGCTGGGCGTATTGGGCGTTTCTCCGCAATACGGGCCATCGTCGATTTTATCGAAGAGGTAACTGGCTTCGACATCGCATGGCACCACGTATTTCTTTTGCACGCCATTACATTCTTGCCACGCGGCAAGTTGCAACAAACGTTCATACAGCGGCAAATCGGGGCATCCGGTGGGTTTGCCTTGATCGGGACCGCTGTAATACTTGGAACCGAGAGGTTGGTCGGGAAGCGCGAGCCAGCCGCGACAATCGAAATTGACGCTTGCGGCATACGCAACATCGGCGTGACACGCGGTATTTCCCGCGCCGCACGATTTGTTCAAAATGGGCACGATGTCCGTTTCGAACAAAGGAACCTTGGCCGAACCTCCGCCCGAACCGCCCGTTCCTGTCATT
>JBGAOI010001103.1:0-2610 GCA_044221885.1 Polyangium sp. (in: bacteria) | reverse complement strand
GGTGGCTTCATTCCAGCCGGTTCTTTGACGTTCGTAACCGTCGTAATCGTCCCGAGACGCGTCATCTGTTTTGCTGGAGGCACGGACGCAGGCCCCCCGAAGGGCAATACACTCGCGGCCAATTTCGCTTGAACATTAGCTAATTCTTCGGGACTGATATCGTGGGTCGTGCCCAGCTCATCGTCTGCGTCCGCGAGTTCGTCTTCGAGAACCGAATCGCTCGTAGCAATGGATTGCAGGACATTCTGCATTTGGTCTGGACTGACGGGCGTACCCATAGGCGTCGCAAATACGACGGCTCGATAACTGCTTCGCGCGTCAGAAATGGGCAAATGGCCGCGAAACGTCAAGGTGCACAAGGCGCGATCAGAATCGATGACCAAAAGATCACCACGTAAGCGCAGTGGTTCGGAATGTCCTGGAAAAACCGCCACGGGCTCGAGGCCCGGTAACGACATCACCAAGCGAGGAAGTCGTTGATGCAAATTCTCGAGAACCACGCGTTCATTGGCCGCGAGCGGACGGGTGAGCCATTGATCCGCCGGCGCTGATTGAAAATAATTGGACGAAAACCCCATCGGCAAGGGATCACGATCTGGATGAGCAATCCACGCTCGATCCATGGCCCGGAGTTCCTCGGATCGTAGGCGAAATGTGGTTGGCAATGGTCCGAGCCCAATCGTGGGCAGATGCGTCGCGTGTGGAGCAACTTCGCAAGCCACAGGTAAAACTTGGGGCACAGCCCGTCGTCCTCGAGCGTCGGGGCGCGATACGTCCATACCCATGGGATTGTCGGAATCGGAACCTCCGGCCGCATATTCGTACCGCAATGGGAATCGACGAGCGCGTTGGCCTTCTTCAACACCACCATCGCGTAAATAGCGCGGAACATGCAATTCGACGGATTTATCGACCGATCCAACAATCACCCTCGCAATGACGTTCGCCACGGGACGGTCATTCGGAGCGTACGCGGAACCAACGACAACGACTTCGGGCGCTTTTTTGAAAGGAACGAGATCACTCGGCACGTGCACGCTGCGCGCGGGATCGTCATCCCAATGGCCATCTTCTTCTTGAATGGGAAGTGGTTCGTTCAAGGGCGGGACGATTCCCGAACCAAGCGCATACGATATTTTCGCAACGACGGTGCAAACATATTTTCCGTGATTGTCACGAAAGACAGTTGCCGCAGCCGAGAGTGGGCCTTGGGGAACGACAAGAACGCGAGGGATCATGCGAGCGTTGCCGTTGTTGGCGTACCGCCGACGAAGACGGTTTCATCGCCCGTTGCAACTGCGAGAGCATCATTGGTTGCGTCGCCAATTCGTGCAAAGGGGTATTTCCCGACATACACGGTGGAGCTGCCTTCAATGACATATCCGCCGCCGTCGTGATAACAATCTTCGCAGGCGTACCCCACGAGGCACCATCACCAGACCCCTCGAACGTTTCGACCTTGAGCCAATCCGTTGGATCCGCGTTGGGCGTGACGTTCGAGAAACCGAGATTCTGGTACACTTTGAGGCTCGATTCCGCCTTGTTCGTACCCCTTTCGAGAATACGTGCATACGTCGATTTCAGAACATTACCATCTTTGTCCACGGTCGACACTTTTACCCACGTACCAATCGGCGCGACGTTCGAAACGAGATACGGAATCTCCGAGGGATCGGCATAAATCGTTTTGCCTGCTTCGTTGACCCACGATGCAGACGTTTCGTGCTGCCAGAAACCTTCGTATGCAAGACCTTTTTGCTTCAAGTACCGCCAAAACGGCATTCGATGCGAGTGATAACCCTTGTTCGAGCCGAATTCCGTGAGACCCGGAACTTTGCCCGTGAAAAGATTCTCCAATGATTCGGTGCTCGTATAACTCGTTTGTTTCGTCTTTGGATCGGTAAAAGAATCGGCAACGCTATGAAAAATATCCGCGTGCGTATCCGATATCTTGGAAACGCCGTCGTATTTGACCATTGCGTCGCCTTCTTTTGCGTTCCGCAACGCGCTCACGACGGCATTACGCCAATCTTGAATCGTCTTGTTTTCGTTCCCGGCTTTTTTCTTCCATTGCTCATACGAGAGTCGTTCGAAGTTTGCAATGGAAATACCGTCGCCACAAACGGACGCTTTTTTGATATTCGGATCATTGCCGGGCGCCCCAGGAGTCGCCGTCTTTGCGGGCGTAGCAGGAGTTTTTCCCTTTGCGGGCGGCGCAGCTTGAGCTTTTCCTTTCGTAGCCGCAGCAGGTTGAGCTTTCGTCGCCGGTGCAGTTCCGCCCGATTTTTTCCCGCCGAAAAGAGACCATCCCATAACGTTCCTCCCGTCTCATCCTGCGTTATGCAACCGAAAACTGGTGAGCACGTGGTCCATAATCTTATCACAAGCAACTTGCTCCGCGATCGGAGCCGTTGACGCAAACAAGAGCCACAAGCCTTGGGCAGCAAGATGCACCTGTCGTTGATACATCACTTGCCCGTCGCTGCGCCAGCGCGAGCAGATCTCGATCGCCGGGACACCCGCCCAAAACGCCTCGCGCTGCTCGAGAATTTTGAACCCGCCAAGCTTCTTGGCTTCGTCAATGATATGTGCCTCAACAAGTTCACGAAG
>JBGAOI010001102.1:0-2614 GCA_044221885.1 Polyangium sp. (in: bacteria) | reverse complement strand
CCCGCCAAACATCACGATCGCCGCACACGCGACGCCAACGATTCCCAATCCAAAAGCGCGTCGAGCCGTCATACGCATCGTCCTTTGGTGCGAAGAAGCAAGTCATTCGTCGCATGCGCGTGTGAAGTCCGGCATGGACATTACGCATGATGCCTCAGCCCGCGCGCTGTTGCAGCGACGAGTCGCGAGAGAATTCAGGGAGGTGAAACATTCGGCAAAGCGTCTTGAAGA
Source organism: Polyangium sp. (in: bacteria) (assembly GCA_044221885.1). GTDB lineage: Bacteria > Myxococcota_A > Polyangia > Polyangiales > Polyangiaceae > Polyangium. The sequence continues at coordinate 2,383 of JBGAOI010001102.1, read as the reverse complement.
CGCGGACACGAATGTCGGAAAAGCATCAGGGGAAACTTGGTGCCCAGGGCCAGAATCGAACTGGCCACACGCGGATTTTCAGTCCGCTGCTCTACCAACTGAGCTACCTGGGCAGGCAGCGCTACGCCTTGCGGCGACGCGGGTCGGAACCTTACGCAAGGCCAACGCCAAGTCAAGCATGTGCATCGAGTTTGTCCGGCGAAGGCGGATTTTCCTCGATCGGAGGCTCGGATTGGCTGGAATCGCCGTCGGGGGAAGCTGACGAGGTTTCTGGCTCTGCAACGGCAGACGCTGTCGGTTCTTCACCCGATGGCGATTCTTCGGCAGGTGGCACTGCTTCGACAGGCGGCAATGCGTCGACCACGGGTGCCACATCTGGCTGAGCCGTAGGTGTTGGTTGCGATTGATCAACGTGGCGTATCGCCGACGCGAACCAGGAAGCCTTGAGAAAAAGGGCCAACACGATCGATGCTTGGTACACCAAGAATCCGACGAACACTTTGACTGACGACTCCACACCAAGACGCGAGCCGAACGACAGCGCGGCGTAGACGACAAGTGCTCCAAGCAGTGCCCGCATCGCCCACGCGCCGATCACCCGCACATGCGCCGCACGAAGCGTGCGCAATGCTCGACGTATCGAAGCTCGGAAGGTGAGTTCGTCGCGAACAACGGCAACACGAGCAAGATCGTGCCACACGCCGAGCAACGCAACGAAGAGGAGCGCGACGATGACGCCGATGACCTTGATGCGATCAGTCGTCGGCGCATCAAACGAAGGGCGTCGAGCGATCGCACCGGAAAGCGCGGTCAGCAAGCCAAAGACAATCGCTTGCACGAGGGCAAACGCTCCAAAGAGCAATGCGAACGTGCCAATAGGACGCAGAGCGAAGCTTCCGACATCCCTAGCCGTCACCCTGCCTTTGACGCTCAAGGCCCCAATGAGCGCCGCCAGCGGAACGATGCTCGCAAAGGCCGCCACAGCCCACAACACAGCCGTGCTCGTGAACAACGGATTCAACAAAGGCCCCGTACGTCGAATCGTCTCGACAAACAGCATGCCACCATCGTCGAAGAGCACAGCATCCGCGCGTGGATACCCGCCAACACTCGAACCGAACGCCAGAGCCAACGGAGTCGCAACGAGCAGCGACGCGATGAGCCGATAGGCGTACATGACGAACACGACCCCGGGACGACGCCACGCGGCCGGAGCAGTTTCAAGCGAATCTTGTGCGTGTTGCATGGTCGTCATGGCGCCAGGAAGTGCATCAGGGCTTCGGAGAACATGACCCCGCGCGACATGACGCGAGACCCAAGCATGCGCGGATTTGCTCCACGAGCGTTGTCCAGAAGGTTTGTGTCCAAATAAACTCGACGCTCTGGATCGACGACCACATACGCGATCTTCTGGTCACCGGTGTACGGGATCTCGAACGTCGTACCTTGGCCGTCCCAATGAACACGTTTGGCCGTGCCGTCCTCGGCAACGATGTCGATGTCGACAGGAAACACGAGTGTTCCACGTCGGCGAACCATCACGCGACCTTCGTAACGAGTATCGACGACCGGCGCTGTCGTGGGTTTTTCCGGATCGCCAAACACACCTTGCAAAGGTTCACGTTCGGACGAAACGACGTCGCCAATTCCATAATCGACCCACGCACGATCAAAGAAGGCAGCGCGCATGTTCTCAGCCGCGTCGGCACCGAGTTCTTCACGAAAAACAGCCAACATGTCGTTGGGTGTTGGATGTCCGAACCGATACTTCCGCGCGTAAACGCCGATCGCCCGACGGAATTTGTCTTCGCCGTACACCCGAGAAAAGGTGGTCAAGATGGTTGCTGTGCGCGAGTAGACGAGCGAGCCGTAGTCGCCTCCGCTCGCGAACTTGGCGGCAGACTCGGCAACTTCATCGTTGTGCTGCACTTCGATCGCAGGAGCACGCGAGACCTGCGGTACCGAAATGGCAAACCCGTTCGGCAAGTGCCCTGCGGACGCGTTGGGCCACATCGCTTCGCTGACGACCCCCTCCGCATACTGGTTGAAGCCCTCATCCAAGAATGGAAAGTCGTGTTCGTTCGACGCGATCATTCCCTGGAACCACTGATGCCCAAGCTCGTGCAACGTCACGAGCTCGACGTTCCGGAAACCCGTCTTGTCGGCGTACCACTCGCCACCTGTCGTGATGAACGTGGGGTACTCCATGCCCCCCGCTTCTTCCGCACCGCGCGGTGGATGCACGAGCGTCAGCGTTGCATGTGGGTACTTGCCGTACGCAGCGCCAAAGTGCGTCAGGCCAAACTTGGCCGCTTCGACCTGATTTTTCGCAACTTGGTCATATCCCGGCGGAAACAAACACCGCATCGCCACGCCTTCGTCA
>JBGAOI010001101.1:0-2618 GCA_044221885.1 Polyangium sp. (in: bacteria) | reverse complement strand
CCTTGCATTCCCAAACGCCCTGTGCCGATCTTGCATATTCACGGCACGAGCGACGTCGTTGTTCCGTACAACAATCCGCTCACCGCACAAACCGTGCCCAAAACCATCGAAGGTTGGGTCGCGCGAAACTTTTGCCAGCCGAATACCTCGGTCGTTTATTCGAAGGGCTCAGTAAAATGCGAATTGTATGGCTCGTGCGACGCCGACGTCCAGCTTTGCACCATTGACGGCGGAAGTCACGAATGGCCTGGCGGCGGGAGCGCCATGGGGGCCGGCGATATCAATGCGACCGAATACATTCTCGATTTTCTCGAGGCCCATCCCATGCCGTAGGTGGCGATGTCGAGCGGCTGCAAAAAAACGTTTGCCCTGGCGAAAACGGCGTGATACGTAGCCCGCGTGTTACCTGGACTCAAAGACAAAGTCGCAATTGTTACCGGACATTGCAGCGGAATTGGGGAAGCGGTCACCACGCTTCTTCGCGAACATGGCGTGCGTGTCCACGGTTTCGACTTGCCTGAAATCGATCTGCGCAACCTCGAATCGCTGGCGCATCATGTCGATGATGTGGCTGCTCGCGAAGGACGCCTTGATATTTTGATCAACAATGCCGGCGTGACGCACCTTGGCAATTTGTTGCATACGACCATCCAAGAAATGCAAGATGTTTTGGCGGTGAACCTCGAAGCGCCGTTTTTGCTCATGAAAGCCGCCATTCCGCACATGTTGCGAACCGGTCGCGGCGTTATCGTCAACAATGCCAGCGATCAAGCCTTTATCGGAAAACGCGATAGTTCGATCTATGGCGCGTCCAAAGCCGCGCTCGCACAACTCACCATGAGCACCGCACTGGATTGGGGCCCGAAAAACATCCGCGCCAATTGCGTGGCCCCAGGAAGCACTGATACGCCCATGCTCCGCAAAGTCGTCCAAGAATTGTCGGCCATGCGTGGAGGTGAAGACCTTTCACGCGTCTATCAATCGTCCATTCCCCTCGGCCGATTCGCCGAACCTCGCGAAATTGCTTGGGTCATAACTTTTTTGGCGTCGGACGCCGCGTCTTTCATGACCGGAACCGTCATTCCCGTCGACGGTGGAGGCGTAGCGCAATGAACGACGTTATGGACGGCGCGCGCGTGGTGTTTGTTACGGGCGCATCGCGAGGCATTGGCGCCGCGCTCGTGGATCGATTCCACAACGCGGGCTTTCGCGTGGCCGCGTGTGCGCGTACGCCCCTGACGTCCCCGCATGTGGACTTGGGCCTTGAATGCGACGTCAAAGAGGTTGAGCAAGTCAAACGATGTATTGCCGCAATCATCGCCCGATTCGGCCGATTGGACGTCGTCGTGAACAATGCGGGTTTGGCGGGAACGAACTCGCTCGACCCTGCCGACGACGATGCTTTTTGGCACGACATCATGGGTGTCAATTTGCACGGCACGTATTACGTCTGCAAACATGCGCTTCCGCATTTGCCGGACGGCCAAGGCCGCATCATCAACATTTCTTCGGTCCTCGGCTTAAAAGGTGTTCCGGATCAAACTGCATACACGGCGGCAAAACACGGCGTCATTGGTTTTACGCGGGCTTTGGCTCATTACGCGGCTCCGCGTCGCATTACGGTGAATGCCATTTGTCCCGGATGGACGCGCACGCCCATGGCTACCGGACGCATGAAGGACTTGGGCTTGGACGAAGCGGCGCTTGCGCAATCCGTGCCGATTGGTCGAATGCTCGAACCTGCTGAAGTCGCCGAATTCGCGTTTTACTTGGCCAGCGAAGCCGCTGGTGGCATTACAGGGCAAGCGCTTGTCATGGACGGCGGCGCATTGGGCTGATTTCCAAATTCACCGCCTCACGACCCGTCGTCTTTTCTACCCACGACATTCCACCAAAAATTCGGAGCCGTTTCCGACCACTTGTCGAGCAGCTTCTTCGTTTCTGGAGTTGGAGCCAGCGTGGTTTCATTGCCCTGAAATTCCAGCGTAAAGCGCTTGTATTTTCCAAGAATTACGTTTTCATCGACGTGCATGTTTCCATTTTTCTTGCATGCCGCTTCGACGCGTTTGATGACCGCTGGAGTGCCTTCGGTGTGTGCTCGTTCAATGATCAAGCGGAGATCGTCAAACCCGTCATTGTTGAAATCCTTGAATTCACGTTTGATCTCCTCAACGCCCGTGAGTCCGCGCTCTTCGACCATTCCGACGCCACCCATACACGAGATTCCGGCGCTCTTGTAGAGTTTGGAGAAAATCTTGATCCGTTGCGTTTCGGACTTGGAAAAATCGAGCGTGAAATTCCAGCGTAACGAACCATCGCCGTACGCACCCATGTTGTCGCTGCAAACCAAGAGCGAACCATTTTTGCGTTTGGCGATGTCACATTTGTTGATGTTGACCCCGCGGTCGTAAGCAATGAGTTTCCAGCCATCAGGGCCACGCTCGGCCAGTGCGACGCTGCCGGGACTGATGTCATTGGCGCGATCCGGACCGCACGGATCGATTCCGAGAATGGCTTGTTCCTTTCCTGCCGCAGAAAATGATCCCTTGTAAAAATCGTTCAGGAGACAAACCTCATAAAGATCGCCCTTGTTTTCAATCTTTCCGTCGGGTTGTATG
>JBGAOI010001100.1:0-2619 GCA_044221885.1 Polyangium sp. (in: bacteria) | reverse complement strand
GGTTGTGCTTCTCGACATCGACCCGCCAAACCAAAAAACGTATCCAGACTTTTTGATCACCAAAGAATTCGTGGGCATCGATCCGGTTTGTCCAACGACACTCATCCAAGATGGCCGCAAACTCTTGCGCAAAGTGGACGGCAAACTCGTTCAAGTTCGAAGGATCTACAACCGCGTCGTTTTCGACGAACTCGAAGCGCGCAAGATCCAGTTGCCCTTTGACTACCGCGACGAGCTCGACCTCACGTGGTGCTCGCATCCGAACTGGTACTGGACTTGGTCGAAGTACACGCTTCCGTACATCGATCATCCCGCAGTGCCTCGCGCGCGGTACTTGTCGGACATTGCGGAAGTGCCGGCGGATCTCGAACGGTATGTGCTCAAACCGTTGTTCTCGTTTGCCGGGTCGGGCGTAAAGGTGGATCCAACGCCGGAAGATGTTCGTTCGGTGCCGGATGAACAACGTGCCGGGTGGCTCTTGCAAGAGAAGATCACGTATGAACCGGGCCTGCTCATGCCCGATGGCAATGGCGTGAAAGCGGAAGTGCGCATGATGTTCTTGCGAGCACCTGAAGAAGAGGTGCCGCGTTTGGCGCTGAACCTGGTGCGTTTGTCCAGGGGCAAGATGCTGGGCGTCGATCAGAACAAGAACTTCACGTGGGTCGGTGGATCCATCGGCATTTGGCCGGCGGATTGAGCGTCAGAACGGCCAGATCAATCGGTAGGGCAAGGCGAGTCGCCACACGCCGAAACAGATTCCCACCGTCAAAAGACCCAGCGCAACTTGCAACCAGGGTCGAGGCGAGGGGCGGGTTTTTCTGAGAACCAGCGAAACCGCCATGCCCACGACAAACCCACCCAAAAGTCCGAACAAATGCGCCCCAAGATCCGATTGCGGACTTGCGCCGAGCGCTCCAAGCAGCGCCATTCCGCCGACAAACGGAGCGGCGATGTCCATCCATGATCGTCGTCGACCTTCCGCGTGCTGGTGATCGAGTGCGATCTGTGTCGCTGCCAGAATCCCTATCGCGCCAAACACGGCCGTCGACGCACCAATCGAACGATGAATCCCTTGACCCATCGCATGATGCGCAACGGCATTGGCTACGTTGCCGAGCACGCCGGACGTGAGAATCGCAAGCGCTGCACCTCCAGGACCGAGGCGGCGCTGGACGGCTGCTCCGAAAATCGTCCCGGAAATCACGTTGCCCAGTACGTGCGATTTATCGGCATGCAACGTGAGTGCGGTTAATGCGCGCCAGGGTTCGGAGCTGAGAACGAGATCACTTTCGGCACGACCACGTTGAAACCAAAGGGAGTTTGTCGAAACAGGACCGGTTATCAGGAAAAACACTGCCAATGCGGCAAAAAGGAGCGGAACGACAACCGACGGAGCATGCCGTGGACGTTCACGCACGCGCGGTGGAGGCCAGTCGCGATTTTCTACTTCGTACCGATCAATCGCGGTCGACGCGCGGACATAGTCTTCATCGCGAACGAGCAGCACCCAGCCACCTGGGATGTATCGCGGCGTGTGCCAGACCGACATCGACTGAAGAACGAGTGCCCATTCGCGAATCTTGCGCTGGTCCGTGGGACCAATCGCCGTCAAGCCAGGAAGCGGACTTGCCGAAGGACCTGAACTCGCAGCAACAGGGCGATGAGTTTCCGGATGCGGAAAAGCGCCGACCGTAATGAAAGAAGACTTTTGCGGAACAGCACTATTCGTCGTCATGGCACCCGCCTCGTCGTCCGAGTCACTCACAGTTGGGCCAACGTGCGAACGACGATTCGACCTGTCAACATGCAGTCCCCACTTGTCCGAAAATCAGATGCGTGGCACGGCTTGGGCGTGTCATCCGCCATCACCAACGGAATCCGAATCTCCGTCAGCTCGGTCTACGTACCAGCTCAGTCATCACCCACCGAGAAACGATACGTCTTCGCGTACACCGTTCGCATCGGCAACGAAGGCTCCGATGTGGCGCAGTTGCGATCGCGGCATTGGATCATCACGGACGCGAAGGGCAAAGTCGAAGAAGTTCGCGGTCCGGGTGTCGTCGGCAAACAGCCGGTGCTCAAGCCTGGCGAACACTTCGAATACACGAGCGGTTGTGTGCTCGAAACGCCGCGAGGATCCATGCGCGGGAGTTACCAAATGGTTCGTCCGAGTGGCGAACAATTCGATGCGGACATCGCATCGTTCGCCTTGACGATGCCGTTTAACTTGAACTGATCACGCTTCAGGCGTTGCTGCAGCGTCTTCGGGGTTGTCTGTAGCGGGTTTTTCTGGAACGAACGCGAAGTCGAGTTTGTCGTCGCGAAGATCGACCACGACTTTGCCCCCTTGTTCCAATTCGCCAAACAGCATCTCATCACCAATGCGGGGCTTGAGCTCCTGTTCGATGACGCGTCCCAAGGGCCGGGCACCAAACGTAGGATCGTAGCCTTTCTTGGCCAAGTATTGACGAGCCGCTTCGGTGACTTCGAGTTTGACGTTGCGATCGGCGATGAGGGCGCCGATCTCCTTGACAAACTTGTCGACGATGTGGCCCATGACGCTCGGATCGAGCGGTTTGAACATGATGCGGGCATCGAGTCGATTGCGGAATTCGGGGC
>JBGAOI010000010.1:27181-42461 GCA_044221885.1 Polyangium sp. (in: bacteria) | reverse complement strand
CCATCAAGTGCGTGGTCCGAGCCGTTGGGTGTGGATCTGGTGGGCGACGGCCGTGGGTCTCGTTCTGGGAACCATCTTTGCGGCGACGGGATCGCTCGTGGGGCCGCTTCTCGCACACGCTGTCGTGAATGCAGTGAACCTCGGCTATTTGCGCGATCATGACCCGGATGAGAACGATCGCCAAAGCCACATGGTTTGAACGCAGCCTCGTTTGTCCGGGGCGACGTTGGAGATTCCAAACGGCACCAAGCTGCGGAAGACGCTAAGCTCGGCGACGTGACTTTGCGGAAGCGAATCGTTGTGGCCATGAGTGGCGGAGTTGACTCGTCCGTCGCGGCAGCTCGTCTGTGTGACGCGGGATATGACGTCATTGGCGTCACGTTGCACCTTTGGGATTACCCCGACGATCGCAGCGAAAAGGGTCGTTGTTGCGCGCCTGAAGATCAACACGATGCCCGGCGAGCCGCAGATCACTTGGGCATCCCGCACTTCACCTTCGATCGACGTGAACTCTTCAAGGCGCACGTCGTCGATCCGTTTGTCGAGTCATACGTCGAAGGAAAAACCCCCAGCCCGTGCGTTGCTTGCAATCGTTCCGTGAAGATGCGGGAACTGTTTCCACTTGCCGGACGTCTCGGAGCGGATCTCATAGCGACGGGGCACTACGCCAAAACAGTGGTGGGTTCTGACGGAAAAACGCGTCTTTTCCGAGGGAAAGACCGCGTCAAAGATCAAAGTTACTTTTTGCACATGTTGCGTCAGGACGAACTTGCGCGTCTCGTGTTGCCGCTTGGTGATGCCACGAAGGAAGAGGTTCGGGCAGAAGCGATAGCGCGGCGGATTCCGCGAGCGGACAAAGGCGAGAGCCAAGAGCTCTGCTTTGTACCGAATGGTCGATATGGATCATTTGTCGGGGATCGAGCGGGGCGGGACCGAGTTCGTCCGGGCCGGATCGTGGACGATCAGGGTCGAGTCGTTGGCCAGCACGAAGGCGTGCATTTGTTCACGATTGGGCAGCGCAAAGGCATTGGCGTAGCGCTCGGTCGGCCGGTGTTTGTCGTGGGCATCGATCCTGACGATGCGACGGTGAAGCTGGGTGACGAACAAGACCTGTATTCGCAGGGAGCGCTGTTGCGTGATGGAGCGTGGAGTGACGACGTGGTGTTTCCTTTGGAAGCAGACGTGCGTGTACGCGCTCGACATGATGGTCAGCGAGCAACGATCGATCGCGCGGTAGATCCTTCGACGGGACTCGACACGTACGTGGTTCGTTTTCACGAACCGGTGAAGTCTGTTTCACCCGGACAAATCGCCGTGGCGTACGATGGTGAACGCGTATTTGGTGGAGCTTTGATCACGTCGGCGTTGTCCGATGTCTCGAGCGGGGCCGCATGAAGAAGCTGCTTTGCACAGCACTGTTTGTCCTGCCGCTCAACGCGGGTTGTTCGTTGGGACAGGGCGAAGGTGACGTGAAGAGCGACGCGCTTTTCGTGCAGGATTGTTGGTACGGTGAATACGACTTGCAGCCGGATTTTTTCGCCGCCGATCCGTACCGAGAAAGCGTGAACATGCGTGTGCAGCGAGGGACCGATATTCAAGAGGTTTCCGATGGCCTCGCGGTGCTCGTGCAAGACGTGGGGTGGATACGTGACGAACTGTTGGGCCAGCCGCTCGAAGTGACGCTGTCGCCAGGCGTGCTTCCACCCGGCGGGACGTTTCCTCCTCCTCCTCCAGAAGGACAGCCTGCGATCCACATGGCGCTCTACTTGCAGCGCTCGTGTCACAACCAAAATTCGGTGCTCAACGCGGTTCGCGGAACGGTCACGTTCCACTCGTTGTTCAGCGGTGATCCCAATGAAGACGAAGGTGCGGACAAGTTCACGAATGCCGAGTTTTCCGTATGGATGGGGGATCCGCGGGATGCGCCGGTGGGCAAAGCAGCGAACGAAATTCCAGCCGATCGTCAATCGCTCGTGACGGGTTTTTTCCGTTTTTATTTCGAGCGAGGCCAGCCTGGGCAGCCATTCCCCTGAACGTTGGGTGAGCATCGTTGGCGTGCATGCTGCTTCCCTGAACATGGGAGCATCAGAGCTTTTTTCGAGCGGAATGGAAAAAGGAAGCGATTCCGCGTTAACATCCAAGCCGCATCATGGTGCAACCTCCGCCTCGACCTGCGGCTGCCCGATCGGGTGGACCTGCTGCAGCGACAACGAACAGTTCTTCTTCGTCGTCCGCATCTGGTCCGCGTCCGAAGGAACCCGAAAAGGAACTACCGAAAACGTTTTTCCTCGGTCGATACCGCGTGGTCGACGAGATCGGCGTGGGCGGTATGGCCAGCGTGCATCTCGCACGCATGGATGGTCCGGGCGGATTCCAAAAATGGGTCGCGATCAAGCGCATCCATCCGCATCTCGTCGAGGACGATCAGTTTGTCGACATGTTCCTGGACGAAGCCCGCATTGCTGCAGGCATCAACCACGCGAACGTCGCGCAAGTCTTTGATCTCGGCAAAGACGACAACACGTACTGGATCGCGATGGAGTACCTCCATGGCGAACCGTTGCGCGAAGTCATGCGGCAAGCGGAAGAGCGGCGCATGGGGATCACGCCCGAGCTTGCGGCGCGTATTTGTGCCGATGCTGCGGAAGGTTTGCACGCCGCGCACGAGTTGCGCGGGAAAAACGGTCAGCTTCTCGGCCTCGTCCATCGCGACGTGACCCCGCACAACCTGTTTGTCACGTACGACGGTTACACGAAAGTCGTCGACTTCGGCATCGCCAAAGTGGCCGATCGTCTCGCTTCGACCCGTGCCGGAACGCTCAAGGGCAAACTCGCGTACATGTCGCCCGAGCAGGTTCGTGGTGCCGATGTTGATCGCACGACGGACGTGTTTGCCTTGGGTGTCGTGTTGTGGGAGCTCACGACAAACCAGCGTCTTTTCCGCATGGACACGGACCTCGATACACTCGAAAAAGTCCAAGCGTGCATCGTTCCGCCCCCGTCGACGATCGTTCGTGGTTACCCACCGGGTCTCGAACAGGTTGTCCTGAAGGCGCTTTCGAAGAACAAGAAAGATCGTTACGCGACAGCGCGTGAGTTTTCCCGAGCGCTTCAAGGTTTCTTGATGCAGCGCGGAGCGTTTGTCGGACCGGAAGAAGTCGCGCAGTTTGTCAAAAGCGTATTCAACGAACGCATTGCCAAACGTGATGCGCATTTGTCGTGGGCTGCCGAAGTCACGTCGAACATCGACATTGACAAACTTCGTGCTCAACAAGGCGACGTGCTCGAAGCCGTCGACGCCGACGACAAGAAGAAAAGCGCATCGGTATCGAAGTCGGCCGTGCAACCGGTGGCGCGAGGTGCATCGGGTTTGCCCGCACCAAACGAACGTTCGTCCGTCTCGGGCCTCATGGCTGCCGATTCGTTGATGGACGACGACGAAGACATTCCCACCACGGTGGCGACGCGCGATCACATGGAGAAGGCCGCCGCAGCGGGCGCTGTTCGCATGCCTGGTCCGGCCGATTTGCGTTCGGGTCCCAAGCCCGCGGCGGGTATGCCCGCGTATTCGCAACCGGGTGGTCGGGACGAACGCACCGCGGCTCTTCCTGGTGGGCTCGCGGCGATGGGCGAAGACGTTGATGATTTGAACTCAACGATCGCGATGCCCATGAACGCGAAGATTCCGGATCCGGGTCCTCCGAAGAACTTTGGGCAACCTCCCAAGCCAAACTCGGGGTTTGGCGGGTACACACCTGCACCGCCTTCGAATCAGCAAGCTCAGGGTTTCAACGGACAACCTGTTTCGGCAGTGTCGCAACCTGGTTTTGGGTTTGGCCAGCAGCCAACGCCGAGTTACCCGCCGCCGCAGCAGCAATCGGCAGCAACGGCCGCGTTTCCAAGCGTTCCGCCCTCGGGCCCCACGCCGCATCAACAGCAGCAGATGGCTCAGGCGATGTACGGTCGCGGCAATCAGTCGCAGATCGAAACGGCGATGTCGTTGCCTCGACCCGATCCAGCGCAGCTCTGGATGGCGCAACAACAAGCCGGTGCGCATCAGCAAAAGAAAAACACGGGCGTGTTGTTCCTCGTGATCGCCCTTGTTGCTCTCAGCATCATCGGCATCGGTGTGCTCGTGTTCTTCAAGCTGAAAGCGCAACAAGCGCCGACGAAGACACCCGAAGCGATTGTCGCGCCAAGCGCCTCGATCCCGGCTGCAACAACGCCTCCGCCACCGGCACCTGCACCGGCACCCGCGCCCACACCCGAGGCAACAGCGAGTGCTGCGCCCACGGAGCAACCGCAAGCGAACAACGCGCCGCCGCCATCGACGGCGCCCGCTGGAACGGGCAAGGCTCCGACGACATCGACTGCCGCGCCCACAGCCACAACCACAACGACGTCGACCCCCGCTGCCGGTGGTGGCGATCCCGGCTTCTTGACGATCGTGTGTAATCCGTTCTGCGACGACGTTCTCGACAATGGCCGTTCGCTCGGTCCATCACCGATTGTGCACTTGGCGGTCAAACCCGGTTCGCATCGCATCACGCTCAAGAAAGGCTCGATGAGCAAGACGATCTCGGTCATCGTCGTGTCGGGTCAAGTCACGCCGCAACGCGTGTCCATGAAGTGAACGTTGGTTCGTTTCTGCAAACCGTTTTGCTCGTAAAACCACAGCGCGGACACATGCACACGTGTCCTGTTTGTTCTACCTTGCCGATCCCATGAAGCAGCGATCGCGAAACGTTCGTCCGTCAGGACCAACGGCGTCAGCGCCCTCCACCAAAGAACACGTTCTGCTCATCGATACACTCGCGGCAGGTGGTGCTGGCGTGGGTAGTCTCGAGGATGGACTGCGCGTGTTCGTTCCCGCCACTGTGCCAGGCGATCGTGTCGTTGCCGCGGTTCAACGTGACGCACGGCCGGCCCGGGGACGAATCGTGCGGATTCTCGAAGCGAGTCCCGATCGGCGTGATCCGTTGTGCCCACACGTCGAGCGTTGTGGAGGTTGCGACTTCATCCACATCACAGAAGCGGCTCAGCAAAAAGCTCACGCGGAGATCGTTCGCAAAGCTGTCGAACATGCGACGGGTTCGTCTCCCCCAACCATTCGCGTGCATCCTGCGCAGACGTCGTGGCATTACCGAACACGAGCGCGATTGTTTGTCCGGGGCGAACGACACGGCGTGCGCGTCGGGTATCGTGGTTCAGCGTCGAATCAGATTGCGGATGTCGATGCTTGCGCAGTGTTGCATCCGTCGATCGCCGTGGCCCTGGAAGACCTGCAGCTCGTGTTTGCAGGATCCAAGGGCGAAGGCGACGTTCAGATTGCCCGAGGAGCCGCTGGCCGCTTGTGTGTCGATGCTGTTTGGCATGGCGAACTGCCGCCGAGCGTATGGGCCGCGATCGATCAACGCATCAAACGTGACGCTTGGGCGGGTGCGCGGGTACGAGTCGACGGGGCCAAGGTGCCGGCCACCTTTGGTGACCCTCGCCCGGTGCTCGAAGCAGCCGATGGCCAGCCGCTCGTGATCGCAGCCGGTTCTTTTGCGCAAGCATCCGATGAAGGTGCCAACGTCTTGGCTCAACGTGTTGTGGCCTTGTCGCGCAAAGATCCCGACGCCGAAGCGAACGATGCCGCGCTGGGGACCGTGGTCGAGCTCTTCTCCGGAAGTGGCACGTTTTCTGTCCTCTTGGCCAAAGCGGCGTCCGCGTTTTTCTCGGTCGAATCTCACGAAGAAGCGGCCCAAGCGGCCCGGCAAAACCTTGCCGCCCGTGGTTTGTCTGGAAAAGTCACCGTCACCGATGCCGACGCGTTCGTCCTTCCAGCACACGTCGACGTCGTCGTGCTCGACCCTCCGCGGTCCGGGGCTGCTGGAGCTATTGCAGCGATCATTGCTGCTCGAGCATCACGCGTCGTTTACGTGGCTTGTGATCCGGCCACGCTGGCACGGGATCTCGGGACGCTCGTCCGCGCAGGGTTTGCCCTTACGCACCTCGAGACATTCGAGCTGTTTCCGCAGACGAGTCATGTCGAAACGGTCGCTCGGCTTGTTCGCTCGCGCGCGCGACGCGACTGACTGCGCTATTCTCGCGGCGCATGATCCACATCGTCGACGATCGTCTTCGTCAAGAAGCTCGGCAATTTCGTTTGGTCTTCACCTGTGACGATTGCGCGCAATACGACCCGGAACGGGATCGTTGTTCGCTCGAATATCCGCACACGATGCACCAAGTCGCGGATCTGGATCACGCGGCCGACGTCACCTTCTGCAAAGCATTCGAACTACGTTGAACTCGAAACGAAGTTTGTCCGACGGGGATTTGTCGGGGCGTGACGGTCGTTCACATCCACCGTCGTTGCGGCGTCTCGTCGAACGATCGGTGCGTGACGACAAACTGTTTGTCCGGGGCGATACTGTTCTCGTTGCATGTTCGGGCGGTCCCGATTCGACCGCGCTTCTGCACGTGCTTTCGCTTTTGCGACGCACGCTTGGGCATACCGTCGTCGCGCATGGCGTGGATCATGGGCTTCGTCCCGACGCGCATCGCGAACTCGATCTCGTGGAGCAGCTCTGCAAAAAGCTCGGCATTTCGTTTGACGTCACACGAGTCGACGTGGCGTCTGGATCCAACGTGCAAGCGCGGGCTCGAGACGCACGGCATCGAGCGCTTCAGGAAGCCGCGATTCGGCTCGGAGCAGCCGTGATCGCGACAGGGCATACGGCTGACGATCGCGCGGAAACCGTGCTTTTGCGTCTTTTGCGGGGGGCAGGTCCCAAGGGACTGGCGGTCATGACATCTCGAGCACCATCGCCAGTGGTGTTGGAATGTCCAGAACCGCTGCGAGATCTCATTCGGCCCATGCTTCATGCGCGGCGTGTGGATGTGCTCGCGCATGTGCATAGGCACGAGCTCGCGTGTGCGGAGGATCCATCCAACGTGGATCCGCGGTTTTTGCGGGTGCGCATTCGTCGCGAGTTACTTCCGCTGCTCGAAGATTTGTCGCCGCGCGTTGTGGATCACCTGTGCGCGCTTGCGGACATGATGGTCGAGGTCTGTCCGGACGAAAGCCCGCTTGCTGGATTGGGTCGGGCGCAACGGGACATGGTCGAGCGTGCGCGAAGATCAGGTGAACGAATTGTAAAGATTCGTAAGAAAGGCGGACGAGATGTGGATGTCACCTTTGCAAAAGGAAAAATCGTCCTTACCGAGAGAAACTGAATCGGTTCGGAGCGGCGGGCGCTTTACGCGTTTCGACGCTTTGCATCGATGACGTGCTTTCGTCGACGGGCATGAGGATGCGTGGCATGCTGGTCTCGATAAGCGTTACATTCGGACGCAATCAATTCGTTCCCACACGGGGGCGAGTCTCCCGAGGGTATTCGTGAAGCAATCGCACAAAAACTTGCTGATCTGGTTGTTGCTGCTCCTGGTGTTTTTCGGGATGTACTCGGTGTTTTTTACGAGCGGTCAGCCCTCCACTCAGGCGTCCTTCAGCGATTTCATGGACAAGGTTCGTGCGGATCGTAGCAACTCTGTCTACGTCGAATCCGTTACGATCAAAGACCGTGAATACAGCTATGTCGAGAAGGACCCCAACGCCAAGACCACGACGCGAAGAATCACCGTAGGGCCGCCTCCGGCCGATGGAATCGTCAAGGATCTCTACGACCACAAGGTCAATGTGAAATTCGAGAAGGAGGACTCATCGCCGCTTTTGTCTGGCGCGCTTTTGACCATCCTTCCGATGGTTTTTCTTTTGGTGATGTTTTACCTGTTCATGCGACAGCTTCAGTCTGGCGGCGGAAAAGCGATGAGTTTCGGCAAATCGCGTGCCCGTCTTCTGTCCGAGTCGCAGAACAAAATCACCTTTGCCGACGTCGCGGGTATCGACGAAGCCAAAGACGAACTCGAAGAAATCATCGCGTTCCTCAAGGATCCGAAGAAGTTCCAAAAACTCGGCGGACGCATTCCCAAAGGCGTCCTGATGATGGGTCCTCCTGGTACAGGAAAAACCCTTCTCGCCAAGGCCATTGCGGGCGAAGCCGGTGTTCCGTTCTTCTCGATCTCTGGTTCGGATTTCGTCGAAATGTTTGTCGGTGTGGGTGCCAGCCGCGTTCGCGATCTCTTTGAACAAGGCAAGAAGCACGCGCCCTGCATCATCTTCATCGACGAGATCGACGCTGTTGGTCGACATCGCGGCGCGGGTCTCGGCGGTGGTCATGACGAACGCGAACAAACGCTCAATCAGTTGCTCGTGGAAATGGACGGCTTCGAATCCAATGAAGGCGTCATCATCATTGCCGCGACAAACCGCCCCGACGTGCTCGATCCAGCCATCCTTCGCCCCGGTCGTTTCGATCGCCGCATTACGGTGAATCGTCCCGACGTTCGAGGTCGTGAAGGCATCCTCGATGTGCACACGAAGAAGGTTCCGCTGGGTGAAGACGTGGTTCTCGAAGTCATTGCTCGGGGCACGCCTGGGTTTGTCGGAGCTGACCTCGAAAACTTGGTCAACGAAGCCGCGTTGCTCGCAGCTCGGCAGGACAAAGACTCCGTGTCGATGATCGACTTCGAGATGGCCAAGGACAAAGTCCTCATGGGCTCCGAACGCCGCTCGATGATCATCTCCGAGGAAGAAAAGTGGAACACGGCCGTTCACGAAGCGGGCCATGCCGTCATGATGATCGCGAACGAACATCATGATCCGGTCCACAAGGTGACGATCATTCCGCGCGGACGAACCTTGGGCGTCACGATGCCTTTGCCGCGTGGCGACGTTCTAAGCCGAACGAAAGAGCAATTCGAGGCGCAGATTCAATCGGCACTCGGTGGACGTATCGCGGAAGAAGTGTTCTTCGGCAAACTCACCACCGGCGCTTCCAACGACATTCGCCAACTCACGCACATTGCGCGAGCCATGGTCTGCGAATACGGCATGAGCCGACTTGGACCGCTGGCCTATGGCGGCGAAGAAGGCTCGATCTTCCTCGGTCGCGATTACACGCAACGCACGCAGGATTATTCCGAAGATACCGCCCGACAGATCGATTCAGAAGTGCATCGCATCATCGACGAGCAGTACCAGATCGTGAAAAACACAATCCTCGACAAACGAGATCGTGTCGAAGCGATCGCCAAAGCGTTGCTCCAACGCGAAGCGCTCGATGCGGAAGAACTGAAGGCGGTTTTTGAAGGTCGCGAACTTCCCGAACGGCAACGCGTCATCATTCCGACGTACGCCGAGCGTGAAAAAGCGGCAAAAGAGAAGCGTCGTCAAACCAGCATCTTCGGTGCTCCGAAACCCGCCCCGAGCACCTGAGCATCCTGCGAATTGAAAAAAACCGGGCCAGGCCTCGAACCTGCGCCCGGTTTTTCTTTGCGAAGTGCGGCGCAGTTGAACGCTACGCGTTCAACTCCAGTCAGGAAAACACGCCGACACGCCGCTATGCGGCTTTCGGCAGTTTCCCTCTATCCAGCTTGCGATCGGGCTTGCCGCCCCAAACCCCGCGAGAGATCGAACGTGCGTTCAAGGCGCACGGGCTCATCCCTCGTCTACGAATCACCCACTATGGCGCTCGCAACGTTGCCTGCAAGTACCCGAAATGCTGCATCGCAATGGGACCTCGGCTCGACGCTTCGAGGATGTTCTGCGCGCCTTCGCCGGTCAGGAACAAGCCGTAACCAGCGTCGATGGACAGCGGCTCCCACAAGCGCAATCCAATGCCCACATCGATCTGATGGCCAAGCGTGTGCGACTCGTTCGTTGGTGAAGCGCCAATCGTCGTGAGCGAGGCCGAGGTCCAACGACCTTTGGGATTGGCGAGACCAACGAATCGATAACCGAGGCTGACGCGCAGTGGATCGGTGGGACGAACCGTGATGTCTCCACCGGCCAGGATCAAATTGGACCACGAATAGAGCCCCATGAGGTTGTGGCCGGGGCGTTTGTCTGGGGCGATCGGGTCGAATCGTGTCTGCACGGCGGATGGGTCGGTGCTGCCGTTGTCGCCCGAGGCGTAGGCAGCTTCCGCGCCAAACGTCATGTGCCAAGGGAGAGCTGTTTCCCAGGTGGCGCGACCAGCAACGGCAAAGGCGCGCAGGTCGCGGAGGACGCCATAACTGGAAACTTGTCCGAGTTCGTAAGCACCTTCGACGGAGTACCGGAAGCCACGTTTGTCCCCAGACAAACGGCCGGACAAGACAAACGTGTCGCTGGGGGTCAAGTCGAAGGCCGTTGGAGGTCGAACGATACGGGCGAGGGCGGTGAGCTCCGGTTCGAGCAACGGATGGGCGTGCCAAGCGAGGTGCAAACCGTAGAGCTGACTGCCCGTCGTTGCGGGTACTGGCGAATTGGAAGACGAACCCGTTCCTCCAAGACCCCCCAGTCCTCCCAGTCCTCCCAATCCGGCCGTTAGACTCGTGCCGATGAACGCACCAAATGCTTCGATGTCGAAACGTTTGATGGTCAAACCAAGTCGCACGGCGTCGAAGGATCGAGGTGTTTGGGTCCAATCACTGTCGCCGAGAAGTCGACCATCGCCCCACACGATGCGTTGTCGCCCCACGCGAAACCATGCGCGGCGCTGTTTGGCGTGGATGTCGATGTAGCCTTCAAAAACATCGAATCCGTTGGGAAATTCGTTTTGCGGAATGGCAAAACCAAAGGTGTTCGATCCGGCGATCAGGCGTGTGTCTTGCAAAACCAACGCACCCGTGATCGCGCCACGATCCACGGCGAGGCCAATACGACCGCGCGATGTCGTCGCCCATTGGTTGGGATAAAATGGCGTCAGGTACGTTGCTCCCTCGAAACGCGGAGGAAGATTCGATTGGTAAGCGTCTTCGAGGACCGAGTTTCGGGTGAAGTACACGCCGCCAATGTCGAACGGTGCTTGACGATATTCGCCGCGCAAACGCAGTTCGATCGAAGGGCGAAACGTAAAACCGCCAATCGGGATGGACTCGGGTAGCGGAGTTGCTTGGGCCAGCGCCACGGAACTCGCCATGAGCGCCGCTGTCGTGCAGCCGAGAGAAACGAGTGCCTGCGTGATCGATCGCGTCATGCGTGGCCCGAGGGAAGCGGTGAGGGAGCGTCGGAAAGAACGCTGGCGGAGATTATGCGGCGCAATGTCTTGGGACAAGGTTACTCCTGGCAGCGCTAGCCGCACTGCATGATGGTGCCCCAAAGCTCGTTGTTCGATTTGCCCCGTTGGACGAATACGACCGTCACGTAGTTGCCTACGACGCCGACCATGCTCGCGCTGTAGTTGTTTGCCGGAGGCGAGAGCAGGATTGGATCACCCACAGCGGTGAACGTTGAAGAAAAAGTTTGAGCTCGTACGGATTTTGAACTGGACGAACCTTCGGTCCACACGAGCACCCAGCGACCATCGGCCAAGCCGCCCACGGACGGATAGTTCGCATCGCCGCCCGGGCCGCCGGCGGGAGCGTCGAAGACGGTTGTCGTTGCGGGGACTTTGCCGATCGGAGCGTGACCGATGCGTAGCTTCCACGGGCTTTGTTCGCCAGCTTGATCCCCGAACACGATCGCGACTTCGCGTCCGTTCGATCCGACCATCGGTTCACCGGCCAGACCTCCCGATCCGACGACGTTGACCAGGTTCGTGACGGGTTTGCGATCCGGTCCGATGAGTCCCGCAAAGACCTTTCGTTGTCGCGACGAACCTGCCCGTAATGCAGCGACGAACCCGCGAGCACCCACGGATGAAACGTGGATGCCGCCTGAAAGTTCGTCGTTCAGAGGCCAGATGCGATTGGCGACGCCGCTGGGTTGATCGGTCCAGGACAAATGTTTGTCGGAAATACCCAGGTAAAACGGTTTTTCGGCATTGACCGGGATGAGCGACTTCAGGCTTCCGGGAGGTTCGATCGTTGAAATGTAGAAGCTCTTGCCGAGCGGTGAGACCCGCGCGATTTCCGAATTGGCTTTGTCGACGAACTCTTCTTCGACTTGTCCCGTCGTTGGCGTGACTTCGAGGCCGACGGCTTCATCGTTGCTCTTGCCATAACCAATGGCCACTTTTCCCGAAGCAACGACGGCCAATTCGAAGGGTACGTCTTTCGAAACCACTGGAGCCCAGCGCGCGGGTTGTTTGACAACCCAACAAGGCTTTGGTGGACCAGGAAGTTTGTCTTGGATAGCTCGGACGATGCTGGCCACTCCAGGTCGTGCCGAAGGAGCGTCTTTCGTGCCGGGTTTTGCCGAGCAGCGTCCGACGAAGAACGCGCCAATGACCATCGTGATCAACGTCGCGCCGCTCATGAGAATCGCATTCATGGGCAGTTGCGTCGTCGTGTCTTGGGAGGGGGGTTTTACGGCGCGCAACGCGAGCGAAGTTGCGGCGTGCGGAGTTCCCGCGGGCAAACGCACGAACGAAGGAGCTTGCGCACCATCTTGGGCTGATGGCGGTGGCAACGGCGGGGGCTTCATTTGCAGCAAAAGCCCTTTGGGCATGCGACCCGGGGGCAACACTTTGCTCAGAAAGTCCGCGGCCAAGCGAATCGTGCGACTTACCTCGTGCGGCTGTTTCGACCGGTCGTCTTCGAGTGGTTCTTGTTGAAAATCGATCGGCAACATCGTGGTCGCCGTCGGTTCACGAACTTTTGGTGGTGCGGGTAAAACGATCGGTTCGAGTCGCGCTGTTGTTTCCGCGTAAGCGGGCACGTCCGATGCGAGCCCCAGATCAGCCGAAGGCGCTGTCGGAGGCGCTTCATCCGCTTGTCTGACGCGCGGATTGCCGTACGACTCCATCAACCCAGGTGGGCGATCGAGTGGGCGTGTATCGTCGGGCGGAGGGATATCGTGTTCGCTCTTCCTCCCGACGGGCGGCATTCTTCCCGGACGTAGGCTCAGCGTGTTTTTCGCAAACTGATACGTCGTGGATTCCGTCGATTCTTCCGTGGGTCGACGATCACCATGCGGGCTTGGCGGAGGAGCTGTTCGGACGACACTTCCCCGTGACGGTTGGGCCACAGGTTGTGCATCGCGCGGACTTGGCGTGTCACGAGGCGATGGTTCAGGCGGCGGTTCGGGACGTGGAGCTGATGCTTGAGCGCCGGTTTTTCCAGGAACGTTTGTCGTTTCGTCCTCGGCGATGGCCCAATCTTTGTCGATCGCCGATGTCGAGGGACCTCGCGGCGCTGGCGCTGGCAAAGGAGCTTTGGCCGGAGCGGCTGGTGCGGCAGGAGCGCCTGGCGAACGAATGGTTCCGGTTGGTCGGGGTGCAACGGCGGCTTTGGGCGCAACCTCCGCGGGCAAACGCGGTGCTGCGGGGATTGCTGGACCAAAGCTCGGACGCAGCGTCTTGACATGCGCTGGAGGTTTTACACTACCAGCGTTTGGCCGAGGAGGCGCGACGCTCGGGATACGTTTTTCCTTGGGAGGTGCTTCCTTGGGCGCGTCTTTGCCTTCCCCTGTGATCTCCGAGTAGATCTCGCGTGCAGCGATACCTTGCAACGTCGATTTTGTTGGTCCAGGCGCCGTTTGGTTTGTCCCGGCATCACGCGATGCCGCCAGAGCGTTGGCAAATTCCGGTACTGCGGCGGCAGGCAACCAAGCGCTCATGCCTTCGCGCCACACCAGTGTCGATGGAGGCAGAACGCCGTTCGCGATCGCCGTTCGCAACTCTTCCGCTGCGACCAGCCGCTGCTCGCCTTGCTCGTCCGCCCAACGCCACATGTCGGACTGGCTCAAGCACGCCCCCTTGGCGCGTCTGCACCGCTTGTTGATCGGTGCTCTACCGGTTGCTGTCCGACGGCCACGTCACGCGAATCGTACCCATCATTTGGGAAGAAAGGACAATTTTTGTCGTTTTCACGCAACTCGCGACCCACTCGTGACGATGGAACATCATGGAGACATTTTCACGTTCTGGTGTCGTGATCGGCACGCTCGGTCGAACCCTCGCGTCGGTCCTTTGCAACGTTCTCAGTCCTCCCGCGTGTGCGGCGTGTGATCAGCCGATCCCTTCGCGGCAAGTTTTTTGTGGACCTTGTGCCACGACGATCGAACGCGACGAACCCCAGCCTGATGGTTCGGTAGCGTTTGCCCGTTTTGGTGGAGCGTTGGCGGTGGCGTTGAAGCGATTCAAGTACGAGGAGCGGCCAGATTTGGCGCGACCTTTGGGGCACTTGTTGCGTCGAGCCATCGTCGATGCGGAGCTTTGCGCGGATGTCGTCGTGCCCGTGCCGCTTCACGCGCGGCGCCTTGCCGAGCGAGGGTTTAATCAATCGGCACTTTTGGCTCGATCCGTAGCAGAACAACTCGACAAACCGTTTGCTCCCCGCGCGCTCGAACGTTGCCGACAAACGGCCCAACAAGCGCGTCTCGGGCGAGCCGAACGTTTGGTCAACATGGCCGAAGCGTTTCAAGTACGCGACAAACGCGTTGTGCAAGCTAAAAAAGTGCTGCTCGTCGACGACGTGTTCACGACAGGCGCGACCTTATTGGCTTGTCGTGACGCACTTGAACGAGCCGGTGCTGGTCTGGTTGTTTCGGTTTGTCTAGCCCGTGCTGGTCAAACGTGACGACGGCAATGGTTTTTCTTGAGCGACTTTTGTGGCCAACGCTTGTTCGGCTCGGATCAATCGATCCGCTATTTCCGCGGCTGTTGGCCGTTTCGTCGGATCGGCATCCATACAACGCTCGAGTAATGTCGCCACATCCGGCTCCAAACCTTTGACCCGACGAAGTCCTGTCGGGCGCGGCAAAGGTTGTCCCTGCATACCGACAAAAATGGGCGGTACATTAAATGCTTTTTTGGCCGTCAAGATCTCGTAGGCCATGACGCCGAAACTAAAAACGTCCGAATGCGCTTTCCATTGTTTCGAGCCTTGAGCGAGTTCGGGGCCCATGTACGTTGGAGTTCCGACCAAAATGCCTGTACGCGTGACTTCTTGCGCGGGCGGCGGCACACTACGTCGCGAGGGCGGGGGCGCATCAGGATCGCGGAATGCTGGGGACAAACCCGAAGAACTTTTTCGCGAAGGCGGGGGCATATCCGAAATATCCACGGCCGGAAGCGTGGCAATCGATGGATTGGGACGACGTGCTGGCGGACCCGAGTCGTTGAAATCGAGCGAAGTAATGGTCGACAACGTGGGACTTGCGCGTCGTGAAGGAGGCGGCAAGTCATTCAAATCGAGCGTGGGCATCGATTGCGTGGTTGTTGCTCCACGTCGTGAAGGAGGCGGCAAGTCATTCAAATCGAGCGTGGGCATCGATTGCGTGGTTGTTGCTCCACGTCGTGAAGGA
>JBGAOI010000010.1:0-27082 GCA_044221885.1 Polyangium sp. (in: bacteria) | reverse complement strand
AGGTGGCAGGTCATTCAAATCAATGGCGGGCATCGATTGCGTGGTTGTTGCTCCACGCCGTGAAGGAGGCGGCAAGTCATTCAAATCGAGCGTGGGCATTGATTGCGTGCTCGTTGCCGACCGTCGAGAAGGAGGAGCAAAGTCCAAGTCTTTTGGGGTCGCGTCCAATCCGGTCAATGTCGCGATGGCTCGGCGTGAATTCGCTGCTGAATCCGTATCTTTCACGGGAGTATCGAGTCCCGTCCAGGTGGTCGTTGCGCGTCGAGAAACGGGAGATGCATCCACATCACGCCCTCGTTCCGAGACCGGACCTGCTTCCATGGCTTCGCGGGTCAATGTCGAAATACCAAAATCCACGAGTTTGACAGAGGGAGAACCGTCGGCATTTTCAAAAACCATGACATTGCCGGGTTTCAAATCGCGATGAATGACACCTTGGGCATGCACCGCAGCGAGACCTTGCGCCATTTGTCGCAAAACAGAAAGAGCCCAAGGAACATTGCGAAATCGAGCCTTGTGTCGTTGCAATGGTTCGCCTTCGCATAATTCCATCACCAAATACAAAAGCCCATCGGGCGTCACGTCCACGTCGGCAATGGAGGCCAGGTTTGGATGGTCCATACGCGCCAAAATCTGCGCCTCGCGAACCATACGCGTCATCGCCACGCGGTCGCGACGACTCGTCAACACCTTCATGGCAAAATGCCGGCCATCGCGAATACGTTCGACGTTGTACACGACTCCCATGGCGCCTTGTCCCAAATCGCCAGAAACGCGATATCGTTCGGCAATCACCGTTCCCGGCTCGAACGTCGGACCATCTTCGCCCACGAGTTCGTCATCGTCGTCGATTTCGTCGTCACGCAAGGAGGAAAGCAAACTCGTCGTGTGTTGTTGAATCTTGCGCCGAAGTTCTTCATTGAGAATTTCGACTTCGGCCTTTTTGGCTTCAATGGTTCGAATCTTGGCTTGCACGTCGCGTCGCATCGTATCGAGCGCTCGGGCCAGGTCCGCGAATTGACCGTGGCCTTCGACGAGAATCGGCGTTTCGATGTCTCCAGCGGCCAAACGCGCAACCGCATCGAGCAATGCCGTTTGCTTGCCAATGAGTTTTTTCTGCAATGCACTGTCGAGTTCGGCTCGAATGGCTCGAGTCGTTACGATTGTAATCGACAGCTTTTCCCCGAGCACGTGCAATATGGAGCGATCGCTTTCTTGAAGCCCGCGTGGGGAACCATTGCCTTCGAGGTACATGACGCCCAGAAGTTCGTCCCGAACGATCAACGGCTCGGCAATGACGGTGTTTCGCGTATTTGCAACGCGTTTTTGCATGATCGGCGTTCGTCGCGCCCGTACTTCTTCGACAATCTCGGTGTGGTACGTAAGTTTGTCTGGGGCAATCTCTTTTTCGCCCGGTTCACGCGCCGTAACCAATTCGAGTTCCGGATTGGGGCCCGGTTTCATCACGAAAAGCAAGGCCTTTTGGATGGGCAAAAGGCGCATGATTTCGTCGAGTCCCACGCGTGCGTGTTGCCCGCGTTCCAGCACCTGCGCGGAAGCGAGACTCAATTCCAAAATGCGTGAATACTTGCCCGCTCGCTCTTGAGCCGCCATGAACCGTCGCGTCACGACGAGTCCCAGCCCGAGCAGAAACAGGAAGATACCTATATGTCCTAATGCCGGCTGCGTACGCGAAATCAATCCCATGGCCATCGCGACGTCATGACCCGCCATGATTGCAGCCACGAAAAACCCAATGCCAAAAATACGCGTGTCGAGGTCGCCTCGCACCATGCCCGCAATGGCTCGACCGGTCACGACCCCGATCGTCACCAGCATCAAAACTTGAAATAACAAAAGAGTTTGCAAGGGACCGACGAGGCCCAAAATCACGGCAAGTGTTGCCGCACCGAAATACACCGCATGCGCCCACCGCAACACCCGCAAAATGCGAAATCGATCTGCGCCGAACATGTGGTCGATACACGCGGCAAAAAGAATTGGCACGACGTACAAACTTGCCAATTCGATGTGCAACCACATCAGGGGCGCGTCGACCAACAATCCTCGAATGGGCGCAGCCGCAGGTAAATACACGCCGAGCGACAATGTGAGCAGACCATAAAGCAAGCGGCCGCGGTCTTTACGGTCCCATGAATAAAGCCCCAGAATGAACAATCCCAGAGCCAATAGAATGACGCCCATACCGAGCACTGGAAGATCGGCTCGAACATTTGCCACCGTCAATTCGGCTCGCGGACCGAGCTGCGGTGGACCAAAAGGCCCAATGTTGACGTGTTCCGAATAAATTCGTAACGCCAATGTTTTGCCGGCGAAATTCGGCCCCAACGGGATGTCGTGCGGCTTGTACCCCAAAAACCGCAACGCGTTCGGTCCCTCGAACTCGCCGAACCGATACACCAACTTGCCGTCGAGATACGCCTCGAAAATTTGATCCACACCACGCAGGTGCAAAATCGGCTCGTTCTCGACGTTGCCTTCGAGACGCGTACGCATCCAAAGAAACCGTTCGCGGTTGCGCCCTTCGTACACCGAAAAGTGCTTCAGCGGACGCCAACCCGCGTCAAATCCCGGCGTAGCCCATGTGAACGCGTCGGTTTGTCGTGGCGAATCGCCCCACCGATACTCCCATAATCCTTGGTACTCATACGAATTCGTCGATGACGCTGGTTCTTCCGCGCGAGCAGGAATGCTCGAGCCAAGCAGCAACAAAGCCGAGCTGCCGGCGACGAACCAACGCGAGAGCACACCTAGACGCATCCGAAGAGGGATCCGGGATCGAAGAAGTTGGGGTGCGAGAATAACAGAAAGGGTTGGTTTACGAGAAGAGAATCGTTTGACCGGGCGAATTGACCAGCCAAACGTGGCGGTCGTTTCGTCGAGATTTTGTCGGTTGTGCAGATCCGCTACTTGCTGCCGCCCATGCCGCCTGTACCACCCGTGCCACCTGTGCCACTCGTTCCACCCATGCCACCCATGCCTCCAGGGCCGCTCGATGCGGGAGCGATGCCATACGCGGCAGCCACCATGCTTCCGGACATGTCGATACCGCCCATGCCGCCATTGCCTCCGCTGCCGGGGGTTTTCGTGTCGTCGCTACACGCTGCGATCGTTGTTGTCGCCAGCGTCAATCCGAGCATGACTGCTCCTGCGGTTCGTGGAATGGAACCGTCGGAGTTGCGCAAAGCAGCGCCACAATTTGGACAAACTGTGTCGCGCGCGAACGCGTGACATGAACACGAAGGACAAGCGACGAGGCGAGTGCCAATGGCCATGATGCGGATTCTCTTCGCAAGACATTCGCCCGTCAACTCGGTACGCTGCACGCGATGAGCGATTTCTCCACGGCTGCGCGTGAACCGGTTCGGATGTTGGGGACCGATGATGATCCGACGCATGCGCGACCTGTTTTCGTCGTTTGGGAAATCACGATGAAATGCGATCAACCGTGTGAACATTGCGGTTCACGCGCAGGACCTTCGCGTCCACGCGAATTGTCAACCGAAGAATCCTTTGCCGTCGCCGAGAGTTTGGCGCGGCTCGGGACACGTGAAGTGACGCTCATCGGCGGCGAAGCATATCTACGTCCCGATGTCTACGACATCGTGCGCAAGCTGGTGGCCTTGGGTTTACGCGTGACCATGCAAACGGGCGGCCGAGCTTTCACACGCGAGCGGGCGCAAGCGTTCCGCGACGCAGGTTTGTCCGGCTTAGGGGTTTCGATTGACGGACCGGCGCGTATCCATGACAAACTACGCGGAAATCTCGGGAGCCACGCCGCGGCGATGCGCGCGCTGGAGAATGCTCGAGCCGTTGGGCTGACCATATCGGCCAATTCGCAAATCAATCGGCTCAATTGGACGATGCTCCGCGAAATGGCGGCAACATTGCGAGCGACGGGCATCGAAGCTTGGCAAGTGCAGCTCACAGGGCCCATGGGTCGTGCGGCCGATCATCCCGAATGGATCCTCGAACCTTTTCGCGTCGTGGACGTCATTGAAACGTTGGCTGATATTCAGAAGGAAGCGGCCGAAGAATACTTTGCGGGCAAAGCGCCTTATTTCAATATTTTCCCCAACAACAACATTGGGTATTTCGGTCCTTACGAACAGTTGCTGCGTTCACGCGTCGGCAGCCCAGAAACGCATTATCAAAGCTGTTTGGCAGGTATTTTCAACATGGGCATCGAATCCGACGGAACGGTCAAAGGATGTCCCACGTTGCCCACGGCGCCCTACAATGGCGGCAATGTTCGCACGATGAAACTCGAAGACTTATGGCAAACGAGCGAAGTTTTGCGATTTGCGCGCGATCGTTCCCTGGATGAACTTTGGGGATTTTGTAAAACGTGTTATTACGCGGACGTCTGTCGCGCCGGATGTTCGTGGATGGTGCATACGACGCTCGGCAAACGCGGCAACAATCCGTTTTGTTATTATCGCGTCAAGGAATTGCAGAAACGCGGCATTCGCGAACGGCTCGACCACAAAGCTTCGGCGCCGAATCAACCCTACGATCACGGCCTTTTCGAACTTGTCGAAGAACCTTGGCCCAGCGATTCCAACGGGTGATTCCCCGTGTAAACCATCTATTTGGCCGCTTTCCACCTCGCGACCAGGTCCACGACGGCTTTGTCCCATTCCGGAAAATCGAAAACGAATCCTTTTTCGAGTAACCTTCCCGGAACGACCCGTCGGCTTTTGAGCACGAGCTCCGTGTCGGTGCGCATGACCCAGGCGCCGATTTCGAGCATCCACTTCATCGCGGGCAATCCAATGGGCATCCCCCAGGCTTTGCGCATGGCCCGCATGAAATCGTTGTAAGGCAAGGGCCCGGGCGAAGCAATGTTCACTGCGCCATCGATGTCGTCACGCTCGATCAAAAAGTCGATGGCGCGAATCAAATCGCGATCGTGGATCCAAGAAACGTATTGTTTTCCGCCAGCAGCAGAGCCGCTCAATCCGAAACGAACGAGGCGTGACATGACGTCGAAAATGCCTTCACGATCGGGACTCATGATCATCGATGCGCGCAAAGCGACCTTGCGCGTGTGTGGCGTATCGGCTTCGTTGAGCGTTTTTTCCCAATTTTTGGCAATATCGATGCTGGTTCCCCAATACGCAGGAACGTCTGGTTCTTGGCCGCCGATGATGCCCGTTGCTTCATCGTTTGGCGCATCGAACCTGTGCGCGTAAATGGTCGCGGTGCTCATTTGAAGCCACAGCTTGGGCGGTTTGGCTGCTTTTTTTATGGCTTGCCCAACGACGC
Organism: Polyangium sp. (in: bacteria); assembly: GCA_044221885.1. Lineage (GTDB taxonomy): Bacteria > Myxococcota_A > Polyangia > Polyangiales > Polyangiaceae > Polyangium. Next base: position 21,793 of record JBGAOI010000010.1, on the reverse strand, counting down.
GCGTCGAGTCGACTCGGGAATCCATCATTTGTTTGAGGTTTTCCGGAGTATAACGACAATTGACGGTTCGTCCGGCCAAATTGATGATGATGTCCGCCCCGTCGAATTCGCCTGCCCATGGCCCGAGTGACTTGCCGTCCCACGAAACCGTGCGTCCTGATGGAACAGCACTGCCGCGACACAAGACGACCACATCGTGACCTTGCGCCAAAAAATGCCGTGCAAAGACCTGACCAACTTGGCCACTGCCGCCGGGCAGAATGATTTTCATGACGAGGACGATAGGGGAATTGGCGACGCTTCGCCAGGGGGATGATGTGACGGCGCTGCTCAGCCCATGAAGAAGGCGTTCAGTTTGTTGCCATCGGGGTCGCGGAAGTAACCGGCATAGAATGTGGGAGCACGAGCGCCCGGAGCGCCTTCGTCCTTGCCGCCCAATTCGAGTGCCAGCTTGTGAATTTCGTCGACCTTTTCACGCGAATTTACGGCCAAGGCGATCATGACGCCATTGCCCACTGTCGCCGGCTGACCATCGAACGGAATCGCAATCGCAAAGCCGGGTTTGCTGAAATCCGTGCCCCACAGGATAAAGCGATCCATCTCCATCAAACGCTTTGCACCAAGGGCCCCGAGCAGCTTGTCGTAAAATGCAGCAGCCCGTTCCCTGTCGTTTGTTCCCACCGTCGTGTAGCCAATCATCGTCGTTTCTCCTGCTATTTGAACCTCGAACAGCTTGCCCAGCGCCGAAGTCGGCGCACCTTATCTGGTTTGTCCGCGGCGGTCCAGCTCATTTTTTAATAACGGACCACTTACTTGGAGATCTCGACGCGAATCGAGTCTTGGCAGGGAATGGGCACAGGTTGCCCAGCCGACAACCACTCTGGATAAGGACCGTCCGCGGTTTTCGCAATGCGCACGAAGTATTTACCGCACCGATTCTGCAAACGCGTATTGGTTTGTCCAAGCTTTCGACCGCTCACATACACCGTTGCATCTTCCGGGTACACGACTGTGAGATAACCTTGGCCATAAGGCAATGGCGGAGGTGGCGTTTCTGCAGAAGCCGCCTTGGGCGGCGATGCCGATACTGTTGGGCTGGCGTTTGTCGCAGGCGTTTTGGTTGTCGTTTTTGCCGCGCTTGGAGCGGCTACGGGGGCGGAGTGGGACGTCGATGCAGATGTCGAGGGCGCAGCGGTTGTGGTTTGATGGGGTTTGTCCGAAAATGCCAATACCACCAGCGCGACACCAATCGCCACGATGCCAAACGTCAGGGCCAACATGATGACGGAGGGTCGTTTTCGTTCCGGCGTCGGGGGTACAGGAGGTGGTGCAAATCCGCGCTTGAGTTTCGGAGGTTCAGGCGTGTTCGGCCGCGGACCGAATCGTACGGGCTTTGCTGCAGGAGGTGGTCCGAGCGGAGGTGTGGCCAAAGGCGCGACGGGGTTTGACGGAGTTTCCGCTTTTTGGGGGGGCAAGCGCATCAGCTCCGTCGCCTGCGATTCCAATCTTCGTCGCGATATCGGCGCGGCATCTGCGTTTGTCCCGGATTGCCCTTGACCAAAACCCGCAGCCTCCAATTCACTCGGCGAACGACTCGTTGCTTCGTCGAAAAGCTTCTCGAATGCGTCTTCGTCAGGGACCGAAGCCATCCATTCCGTGCGCGGTTTTCGAGCTTTGGCGTCCAATTCAAGCGGCGCGGCGACGGCCAATTTGGGCACGCCCGATCGCGGCGCTCGTTCCGAAGATACGCCCGGTGTCGATGCAGGACCCGTTTCCATTTGCGGCAATCGTGGCGCCTTGGGAATGCCGCCGTCTTGCTTGGGCACTTTATCGGCCAATGCTTTGAGCAGCGGATATACCGATTTAGGCTGGACATCCTCGAAGAGAACGGGTGGCAACGAACCAGCAGGTCGCAGCGATTGCGGATTGGCTGGCGGTACCGTCGAAAGCCGCTCTTTGCTCGATATCGCCGGCTGCGACGGACGAATGCTTTGCAAGGGAATGCGTGGACGAGACGCGGATGGCAGCGATGGTCGCACGGCGCTGTCCGGGTTTGGCCGGGAATCACGCAATGCATCCAAAATTTCACACAATTCGTCGCGACTTGCTTCGACGCCCGGCAAAAGACCCAAAGCTATTTCCATTTCACGGCAGGACGCAGGCCGCTTTTCCACGAATGGTTCGAGTGCCGTATCAATCGCCGCCGAAACCGATTTCAACAAATCCGGGCGCATCAACGCCAATCGTTGCGGACGAATCCCTTTTTCCGATGGCGTTTGGCCGGTAAACAACCACCACAAAAACAACCCCAATCCATATACGTCGGTTTTGGGCGTAATCGGATCGCCTCGCAATTGCTCGGGCGCCTTGAATCCTGGTGTTGCATTCTTTGGCGCCACTACGGTGTCGGGGCTCCGCCCCAATATTTTGCCGAGTCCGAATCCGGAAAGACGAACCTGACCGTCCCAACCCAAAAGGACATGTTCGGGATGCAATCCTCGATGCACGATCGGCATCGGTTTTCCATTTTCATCCCGCGCGTTGTGAGCGTGCACGAGAGCCGCGGCGATCTCGTGGCCGATGTAGCCTTTGGCCCCATCCGACAAGGTTTTTTTATTTTGTTCCAGGTACGAAACAAGGCGTTCGAGCGTTGTGCCTTCGATATGTTCGAGCACGAGCACCAATTGTTTCTCGTGTTCGAAGAAGTCAATCATTCGCTGAATCGCTTGGTGGCTCAGCGTGGAACAAATGGCCGCTTCACGGGCGAGTTCCTCGACAAACCGCGCGTCACCTTCGGCGGTGTTCGGGACGAGCTTCAGCGTGTAGAGCCGCGCGAAGCCCATGGGGCCATCTTTGCGCGCAACGTACACGCGGGCCGATCCAATGCCGTGCGCACGACGTACGATCTTGTACGTGCCGATGCGATCGGGTACGGGCTCGGTCGGGAACATGGCACGAGGATACAGAAAAATGCGTTCGAACCCAAATCAGTTGCATGTTTCATCGCAGCACCCAGGAATTCGTTGGTCGCCGCTGCGAACGCGTCGAGAGCGCCGCGAACATCGTTTCCTTGACGTTCGATTTGCATGAATTGTAGGCGCACTATGCGTATTCTCGGCACGCATGAGTCGAGATGACGTTCCGAGCGACACGAGCAAGTTTTGGGCAAACATTGCTGACGGGCAAGCTCCTGACCGCCCAAACCTTGACGCTCCGACGCGGAAAGTCAGCTCTGCGCCTATCGAGGAGCCGGAAACACAGCCTGAACCCAAAGCGGCTACGCCCACGCAGCAACCCCAAGCTGGAGATCGCGTTGCGAATCGCTATGTCATCGTAAGGCGCTTGGGCTCGGGCGGAATGGGTGACGTGTATCTCGCCGAGGACGAGGTGCAAGGTCGCCAAGTGGCGTTGAAATTATTGCGGCGCCATGTAGCGAGCAACCTGGTCATCGTCAATCGATTTCGGCGCGAAGCACGGATCACTGCGCAGCTATCGAGTCCGCATGCGGTCAAAGTGTACGATTTTGGGCAAACAGACGACGGATCGTTGTACTTGACGATGGAGTATCTCGAAGGGGAAACCCTCAGCGAATTGCTCAATCGAGAAGACCATTTATCTCCAGCAATTACAATTCAGTTTGTCCTTCAACTTCTGAATGTATTGGCCGAAGCGCATGCTCACGGAATCATTCATCGCGATATCAAGCCGGCAAACGTGTATTTGGCGAAACGTCCCGGGACGGAGACATCCGTCGTAAAATTGCTGGATTTCGGCATTGCGAAATTACGAGCTGTCGACGCCACGGAATTGACTTCTTCGGGAGATGTTTGGGGAACGCCGCGATACATGAGTCCCGAACAAGCTCGAGGTAAAACGATTGATCAGCGCAGTGACTTGTATTCACTGGGCGTGCTCATGTATCGGGCTCTCGCTGGCGTGTTTCCGCACGATGCGACGAACCCGGCGGAACTTGCCTTTGCATTGCTCAATGACGTAACGGTGTCTCCAGACAAACGGCGTCCCGATCTGGGCATACCGCCGGAACTTGGGAAAGTCGTCCTTCGCGCGCTCGCGAAAGATGCGGACATGCGATACCCATCGGCCCAGGCCATGGCCGCAGATTTACGCGCATTGGAACACGAGCCGCAAAATAAGGAGCAAGCCCCGCGCGAATCATTGCGGTGGTTTGTCCGAGCTGTTGCGCTCATTCCACTTCTCATCATTTTCATTTGCGCTCTCGAAGTGCCTTTGATTTTGCGCAGTCCGTTCCCAGGATTTGCCGTAGAATCGGGACTCCTGGTTTCGGCGATTACGGCCGAAACGGGACCAGGTGATACGCCGGATATTCAGCCTTATGATATCGTTCGAGAAATGAATGGAGAACCCGTGCGAAGCGGCCCTGAACTTCGCGCGCGACTTGCCTCTCTCGACGTGGGAACATCGGTCGAATACACGTTGGAGCGAGACGAACGTCTCTTTCGAGTTCTAGTTCCGGTGTCTCGGATATCGCCGTTCGTCTTGCTCAAGCAATACGGATCCGGGCTTGTTTCTGGATTGCTCTTTTGTCTTGTGGGCGCCGTGGTTGCTTGGCGTCGGCCATTTTCACGCGATACACATGCCTTGCTGGCGTTTGCTGGAAGTATGGGGACATTGCTGGCTACGAATTTGGATCTCGATCTCGGGTATTTGTTTCCATTCGTGTGGCGTTTGGCGATGAGTTTGGTGGGGGTGACGATGGCGCATTTGGGCCTCACCTATCCGGCGCGTTGGCTCCCATTACACAAAAAATCCTGGGGTATGATTGCGCTTTATTTGCCGGCATTACTTCTCTTTGGTGTGTGGCAATCGCGTGTCGACGACCCTCATGTCGGTTTGTTGTGTATGCGTTTTGCGGCATTGGGTTTCGTCGTTGGTGGGGTTGTATTGCTTGGCAGGTTGTTTTACGCGCGTTTTCGAGGGGCGACACTTGCTGTTCGGCAATCTGCGCGCGCATTGTTATGGGGTGTGGGCGTATCGATGATTCCCAGTGTCGGATTGACACTACCGCTCGTTGTGGACAGTACATTTGCCAAAGGTTTTTCTTGGCTACCGATTACCGCCCTGGGCGTTTTTCCGTCCGTCATCGCGTATCAAATCGTACGCGGAGAAGCCTTTGACGTCGACTTGGCCACCTCCGTCGTTCTGCGCGCCATTTGCAAGCAGCTCTTGTTTCTTGTCGTATTCGCATTGCCAGCTTTAGCCATTGCATATCTCTGTGGCGTCTTCGAGACAGGTCTAATCCCTCAGATCTTTGTGGGCGCAATGGGGGGCCTCGTGGCTATCACCAGCGCAGCCGAAGCGATCGATCGCATCGTGCAACGAATCTTTGACCATCGCATCGATACGGCGAGCGCCGCAGCGCTCGATCAATTCGCTGCTGCTACGCAAAAAGTCGAATCCAAAATCGATGTCATCGACATTCTCTGTGATACGTTACAACGACATTTTTCGCCAAACACCTTGCATCTTTTTGAAAGAAGCCAAGGTGATCAATATTGGGACATCTTGGCAGATTCTCAGGTGCAGGTCAAAACGCGGCTTCCCAAATCAATGGAGGCGGCCTGGCCGTCGTCATTGGAGATTCCACAATCGGGCGATTCGGTCGCGAAAATTCGCCAAAATCTCACACGACAAGGGCATTGGGATGCTCCTGCCTATTTGGTTTTCCCGTTTGTCGGATCCTTTGATGCCACCGAAACCAACACGCCTCTCGATTCTGTGCTCGTGGTTGGAACGCGTGCCGACGGTCGGCCTTATTCGTCATTTCACGCGACTCTCACCGCGGGCCTCATTCGACTTGCCGTCCTTCGTATCCAAGCCATTGACGAGCGCGCCCGTCGGAAGAAACAATTGCTCGAAGATCGATGCCTCGGTCCGGAACGTAAATCGCTTCCCGCAGCGGATTCGGACTCGCTGCTCGATGCACCCGCACGCGGTCTTGCGGCGACGTTACTCGTTCGTTTGTCCGGTCTCGATCAAGCATCCGAACGTTTGTCTCCACGACAATTCAAGAAAATGCTGGACGAACTTTATGAAGCAGCAGCCGTCACCGCAATCACCCGGGGCGGAACGCTGCATTCCATTCGCGGCGACGAAATATTGTTCGGTTTTGGAGCCCTGGGTCTCGAACGAGGCTCCGCGGAGCTCGAAGCCACTGCGACCGCACTGGAGCAAGTCAAACGCCTGCAAGTCATTATTCATAAATACAAGGCACCCAACGTTCACGTTCGATGTGGCCTATCTCGAGGAATCGTCACGGTGGGTGTTTTCGGAGCGCCATTTCGCCAAGATTGTCTCTTGATCGGAGCCGCCATTGCCGAGGCTACCGGTTTGGTCGACCGCGCCCTCGATGACGAAGTTGTCGTGGATGAAGATATCGCCAGGTTGATCGATATTTCCAAAGCGCCGTATTCCATTCAGAAACGCGCGAGCTCCTTCGGAATGACGCGCGTCGTTCAACGAGTCGGCGGGTCTTGATGCGAATGTTACGAACGTGTTGCGGCTCGAATGACGACATTCACCCAATTCGCGAACAAAATCTTCTTCCAAGCGTCGAGCCCCAATCCGTGCTGAAATGGGCTCCGTGCATTGGCTTCTTCCGACCGCCCACACCAAATCGTCCATTCGTGCGAAAACCGCAGAGAATCTCGATAAACTGAATCTTCTGGATCGGCTCTTTCATCTGCGAGCCAAAGCAGGTTTGTCCGTTCTGACGGTGCTCACGTATCACCGCATTGCTGAAGCTTCGGCCATCGGAGAATTGGACCCCGACGTACGCGAAGTCGACTTTCGGGGTTTTTCAGAGCAAATGGCCGCGGTGCGTGCCCTGGGCACTTTCGTTTCTCTCGAGGATGTTCACGGTTTTTTTCGAGGAAAACCAAAACCGAATAATCCCATTCTCTTGACGTTCGATGATGGTTATGCCGAATGTCGGACAACCGTTTTGCCGCTTCTTCAACAATGGGGAATTCCTGCGGTCTTTTTTATCCCCACAGCATTTCCCGATTCCGGCCGTCTTTTTTGGTGGGACCGCATTGGCCTGTTGTTGCGGAGATGCCGAAAGCAAGAACTCGTGCTGCATTATCCTCAGACGATGCATTTCGATCTCCGCGCCGGGACGGAAGAATTGCGCCGTTCCCTGCTTCGTATTGTAAAGCATCACCCACTTCTCGACCTTGACCGATTTTTCGACGAACTCGCGCTGGCGACAAACGTGAACCTGGATTCGGCCGAAGAACGAAACATCGCGCGAAACACGATGCTGAGTTTCCAGGATGTTCGGGCATTACAAGACGCCGGTATGGCCGTGGCGTCGCATTCACATGCGCATCGCGTGCTGGCGACTTTGTCGCCCGATGATGTCCTTTTCGATTTGCGGAAATCGCGAATGATTCTTCAGGACGTTCTCGGCCATGACGTGCGTGTGTTGGGATATCCCGTGGGACACCCAGTGACGGGTTCCGTTCGTAAAGCTGCCGTTTTAGCGGGATTCGATCTGGGTTTTACCAATGCAACGGGCTTGTGCAAGACCGGATCCGCGGACGTCATGAACATTCCTCGTGTGGCTATCGGTCAGGACGAACCCGCGGAAATCTATAAATGGCGGATGCTCGTGGGTTAGCAATCTGTGGGTTGGTCGTACGTAAATTGCCCACCACATAGGCGCGACTTTTGCCCCTCACGCACGTTGGGGTTCTTCCCGGGAAGGTTGGTCGTCCGTGAAGGAATACATGCGTCTTCAATGGCTCGGTGCTCTGTTTGCCACGATTTCTGGCGTCAGTTGCCAATCCGCGGCTCCTATATCCCATTCGTCGTCGACGGTCGTGCGTGCACCGACGACATGCGAATTACCGCCCTCGTCCGTCTTGATGGAGTCTTCGGAAGAAGGCGAAGCTCAACGCGCTTGGTGCGAGTACCTCGATGCATTGCATCGTCGCGCAATGACGCCTCCTGCGCCCATGCCGAGTTTCCAAAAGTGCTTACATGCTCGCACGTATGCAGCACCGAAAATGCTGCGACAAACTGCGCAATGTTCACGACAGGCGCTCGATCAATTCGAAGGAGACCCCTTCACGCGAGAATATGCCGCAGCCGTCACACGTTGTGGCTCGGAAGCCCTCGACGCCTGCGAAGCGGAACGAATGGAATTGCAGCCTATTTTTTCGACGATCTGTGCTGGGGTCACGCGTTGCGGAGACACGCGCGTCGACGAATGCACGTTCATGCTGGAACACGGAATGCGCGCGCGCTTGTCACGAGCCGTCGGGGCGCTCAATGATCGCGGACGAGCTGCATTTCAAGCCTGTTTGCAAAACATGACGTGTGCCGATATTGGCCCGCAAGTCGTGGAATGCCTGGAGCCCATCATGACCGGGCTCTTGTGGATGCCCGATTGACTCGAGACAAGTCATGAACTCGTAATCCGTACGAAAAACCAGATCACGCCCAATGCGCAAATCGCCCAGCTCGCTATGCGTATTCGTCGTTTGTTGAGCCAATTTCGTTTTTCCGCGACATGGAGCAAAGGTAACACGATCGCCAGCGTTGCCAATTGGCCCGCTTCCACGCCCAGATTAAATCCGAGCAACGCTCGAGGTACGTCGGCTTTGGGAACCTGAATTTCTCCAAGTGCCCCGGCAAAACCAAAGCCGTGAATGAGTCCAAAAGGAAACGTAATGCGCCAACGTTTCTCCGCGTCTTTCACGAATTGATTTTCCACGCCAACGTACGCCACCGACAACGCAATCAGAGGCTCGACGAGTCGTGGGCTCGGCGTCCAAATCCCAAGGAATGCCAGGCCAAGCGTGATCGAATGCGCCAATGTAAATGCCGTGATCACGAGCAATAGGGATTTCCAGCGGCCTCCCACCAAAACGAGTCCGAGCAAAAACACGAGATGATCATACCCGAGCAGAATATGCTCGATGCCCATCAAGAAAAAGCCGGCGAAACGTTGGGACGCAACGGGTTTGCCGTCGGGAACCGACGAGTCACTGCGCGAAATGTCCCATTCACGTTGCGTCCCGAAAAACACCTGCTCCATGACCACTTCGCCCGATTCAGCGCGGGCCAAGTGCCGATGCCCGAAGGTCATGAGTTCGAGCACATCAAAGCGTACGTGTACGGACGGCGGCGGCACGGGACATAGATAAATCATGCGTATCGACAAACCATCTTCTTCAACGAGGAAAACGTCGTCGATATTTCCCAGACACGCTTCCTTCCCAGCCAAAACAACAATTTTCGGTGCCAACGTCTTGCCGATGGCATTTCGTGATGCTTGCACCTCGGCCGAAGAAAGGGCGCCATCCCCGTCGCTATCCATCCCCTGAACCAAAAGGGCTGCGTCAGCACGCGCCAATACGATTTCTGCTGTGAACATCGCGCCATCGAGCCGATATGTTCCACGAGACAAACCAGCTTGGTGCGCCGAAACAAGGCTCGAATACACCAATACGTATAGAAAAACGACGCCAGTCAGAAATCCCTTGAACGAATTCATTTCTGCCCCTCACCCAGCAGATTTTTCGCTTCCGCCGCGCCTGTGAGGTCAAAGTGCGGATTCATCGCCAACGCGTCGCGAATGAGTTTTTCTCCTTTCTTCTTTTCCCCTCGAGCCAGCAAAATCGCGCCGGCATGATACATGAGAACTGGTTCCTTCGTTCCATGCGCCAACGCAGCATCCATTTCCTTTTGCGCCAGATCAAAATCCTTTTGTCGATAAGCAACCCAGGCCCTGATATCACGTGTGTGAATGTCTTGACGAACCTTGGCTTCTTCCTTGATGGCCGCCGCAGCTTCTTCAATATCGCGGTTTTTGGTGGCCAGGAATTGAGCCAAGATACGTTTGTCCGTTTTCCGAGCACAATCGATCAGTTGTCGATATGCTTCCTTTGCCGCTGTTTCATCGCCCGCGCGTGTCCGCGCATCGCCGAGCAACCAGGCTGCCTCGCAAAACCGCCCACGCGCGTATGCTTTTTCCGCAAATTCGGCAGCTTTTTTCCCGTCCCCCAGCGCTATGGCTGCCCGTGCTTTCCCAATCAGCGCGGAAGGTTCGTCCGGGAATGCTTCCAGGGCTTTGTCAAACCCTTTGTCCGCGCCCTCGATATCACCCTGATGCCAAAAAATCATGGCGGCTTCTGTCAGCACCCAGGCAAATGGTTCCGGATCCCGAGGATCGCGCGCATCGAAACTAGCCTTGTAAATCGATTTCGCCGCTTCCGCATCCCCTTGCAACCAACGCAAATGCGCCGCCCTGGCGTACGACGCCAAATTGGGCTTGAGGTCGACCATTTTTTGCGCTGCGGCGAGGGCTTCGTCGAATTGCCCCAATTCGAGCGCTGCGTCGCTCTTGATTCCCAGCGCTTCGAGATGATCCCCGTCCTCGAGCAACAATTGACCGGCTGCGTCTTTCGCGTCGGCGAAAGCATGTTGCTCGAGTAAAACCATTGCGACAAGTTCACGAGCCAATCGATTGCGTGGATTTTGCTCGAAAACGATTTTTGCGCAAGCATCCACGTTCAGCCAATACCCCGGATCTTTCGTTTGGCGAGCTTTTTTGGCCCACGCTCGGCCGAGCAGAATCCAAGTGTCCAATGTATCCGGCTTTTTTTCCGCAGCTTTTTGAAGAACTTCGATTTCCCGATCGACGCCCACATTTCCCGAAGGCTTTTGTAATGCCAACAAGCGAAGGCGTTGTTGGGGCGATGAATCCATCATTGGCGCAGCAGCGGAAGATGCGCTCGTTGCCGAAGGAGCGAGATTGGTGACTTCTGCTTTTCCGCTTTCGCGACATCCTGATGTGGCAACGACAGGAAGAATCGTCGAAAAAAGGAATAAAAGCCTTGACCCGTCAAAAAAAGTTCGAGCCCGTCGGTATGCTGCACAAAGTGCTTGCATCGGATGCACCATTTCTGTCATTCAATCACGAGTTGTTGTTGGGTACAGCAACGGATTGGTTTCGGAATCCATGCCCCGCCGCTCATATTTGCTGTTCTTTTTGCTTTTGTCGAGCGCCTGTAGTCGTTGCGATGCGGAAAAGTCCGCGCCGACCGCTCCAAGCGCCGTCGAATCGGCCGCCCCCGTGCCAAGCGCCGAATCGACGGCCATTCGTGGCGAAGATGTCGAGCCCGTTTATCCGAAAATCGCCGGACCGCCCGATCCTCTTGCCGAAAAGCTGTGTGGTGCGCTCCATGAATTTCCCGTGAAAAGGCGCGCAGAATGTTGCAGTTCTTCCCCGGGTTTTTCATTGACGAACGAATGCATCCGGATGCTCAGTCATGCGCTCCGCGACAAATCGATCACCATTGAATCCGCGGCAGTGGATGCATGTGCTTCTGCCATGCAAACCGCGCATGAAGGTTGTGAATGGGTGGGCCCGACAAACGTTTCCCTTCCCGCCGCATGCGACGGAATTCTTCAAGGCAATGTCGCCGAAGGCAAACGTTGCCGCTCCTCCCTCGAGTGTGCCGACGGATTGCGTTGTTTGGGACTTGGTCCAACGGACTCCGGGGTTTGTCGCAAGCCGCTTCCTTCCGGATACCCATGCTCTCTGGCCGTGGATCCACTGGCCGCCGTCACCCGACAAGATTCAATGGAGTCCAAACATCCCGAATGTACCGGCGTCTGCGCTCAGCGTCGTTGTCGTGACGCTGTGGCTTTGCACGGAGCCTGCAAGACTCATGTCGAATGCGGTCGCGGACAAGTTTGTCTTGGTGGATCATGCGAAGCGGGCGCTTTGCCTGGCGAAGGAAAACCTTGCGCCCAAGGTGCCTGTGCACCTGGCTTGCGTTGCGAAAAAGACACCTGCGTTGCCCGAAAAAATGCTGGTGCGTCTTGTACGTCCGACATCGAATGCCGCGGAGGTTGTGTACGCGGAGATGCTGGAAAAGAGGGGACCTGCGGTCCCAAATGTACGTTGCGGTGATGCGGTCGATACCTGCAAATCAGTTCAGAATCCCAGTCGATCCACCGGACGCTTCGATGGGGGAGGCGGGGGCGGTGGAGGCGGCGCAGGTGGTGGAAGCACAGGCACGGCGAGTTTGGCCGGGACAGGATCGTACGGATTCGTAACATCCAATGCGTCGGGCGTCTGGATCCACCGGCTTGGGCCGCTCTTCTTCACGCCATGTGGAAATCATCGACGTAATCGTCACGAGTTGCCCCGATATCTCGCTCAGACGTTTGTCTCGTTCGTCTTCACGTCCTGACGACTGTAATGTTGCGGCGTTTGTCGAGGCCACCAAGTTTGCGAACTGCTGCATCAAGAAAGCATGTTCGCGCTCGAGCGTCTGCAATCGTGCGTCATGGGAAGCTTGCCAACGGGCCGCTTCCATCTCGACCAGCGCTCGATCGCGGGCCCCTTGATCCATGCATGCCGACGTCCCAAGACTCATCAGGACGAGGCCAATACTCCATGCGGCGCGTTGCATCTTGCCTCCAGCGACGCCCATGATATCCCCGAGTCGTGTTTGTCGCCAAGGCTCATGGACCATGACCGGAGGAATGTCGGGAGGCCACTTCGTAGGGTTTTTCTTGGCACTTGTGGGCCTGGCCGTCCTCACCGTGGTTGCGACGCGACCAACCGTCGTTCGCAGGCTAGGAGCCCGTCGACCGAGCGTGATTCTTGTCACCGCAGCGGCGTGTGTGCTTCTCGCGATTTTTGGTAGTGGCAAGCGCGAGATCCACTTCAAAACGGTGGTTGGTCCGGGCGACGACGTGTTGCCGCGTGTAACGCAAGCGCACGTGGACGTTGCGCTCCGAGACGTGTTGCAGCCCGAGTTTGTCCAGTACGTGAGTCGTTTGGAAGGTGATACTTCGAGCGTCGATGGCGAACGAATCGCCGACGCGTTGTCTATTCGTGTCGGGACAACCGTTGATTTGCTCGCCGAAGGTCTTTCTGTAGATCCGCCGCCGAAGCTTGGACAAACGTTTTTCTTCGTTTCGTATTCGGATCGAGAAAATGCATTGTTGGCTATTTTTCGAGGCGACGCAGGCATTCACCGAATGAAGCTGGCGGAACGAATCGTATCGCGTGCCCTCCCGCATGCAGCCGCGCTCGTGGCCTTGCGTACGGCCGCATCCGACGAGGAAAAACTTGCGATTTTGAAGGAAAATCCGTTTGTCGTGCCTTATGCCGCCGAATGGCTCTTCGACGAACTGGGAAAAGTCGCGCAAGGAACGTCGCCCGAGGTCACGCTCGTATTGAATCAGAAACGGGCATACGTGCAAAAATATGTGGACAACCCCGCGGCGCGGGGCGTCCATAAGGAGGGACGAACCGATCCGCCGTGAAGCGGATCGATTCGTTATTGGTTTTTCCCGCTCAGTTTTCGCCTTTGCCTTGACGACTGCCTTCCCAGGGCGTCGCAAGGTAGGGGAACGTGGTCTTGAATGTCGCATCATTGTTTGCAACGCCGTCAGGAACGGGGGCTGCGAGCTTGCACAAGAGCAAACTCAATTCGACATCCGTAACGTCCTCTTCCGTATTCATTCCCTTGTTGACCTTGCGACCATTGGGGAATGCTGACGGCACGCCAAGGTCGACGCGCAATACGTCGCCAATGGACAGAATGTTGCGTGCCGGATCTTTGAGGTTGATGACGTCAATGATATCGGTGCGGCCCGTCTTGAGTCCCGCAGGTCCGCCCGGACACATGGCAAGCGGTCCACCGGCGGCGTAGAAGCCTGCAAATTCGGCATCACGCACGATAACCGGATTGAGGAAATACGCGCCGAAGTTCGTCAAGTCATCCTTGGGCTCCGTGCGATTGTATTTGTCTTTGTCTTGAAGACCAATCACGGCTTCATTGATCAAGGGCAAACCAAGGCGAGAAACCTGGATCCAAGGTCCGAAGATGTCGGGCTTGCCATTGCGACGCAAAATGGTCGTCTTGCGACGGCTGGCCGATGCCCACACACCAATCGTTTGATTGGCGCTCGCACCCATGGTCACGGCTGTGCCGCCATTGGCCACGTTGAGCGGAATTTCGAACGCAATCGTGTGGACGTTGTACCCTTTGACGTTGTCATAAGGAACGCCGCCCAGTACGGATTCAAGGCCCGCGAGGTCGAACACGGCTCCGAGGTCCACGGAAAAACCATCGTCACGAGGTCCAGCAAAAACGCGACCTTCTCCGCCAGTCAGCGGCCGGACGACGGATGTTGCCGCATCGTCGACGAAGAATTGCTCATACGTTTTTCCCATCGGAATTTGGTAGGCAATGCTGTTTGTCCGGGGTCCAATGTTGGCCGGCGCAACCGGTGCACCCGTTACGAGCACCTTCGGATTGGCATTGTTGACCAACTTCGTGACTTTGTAGGTTTGCGTCGACCCAGCGATCTGCGAGAAAAACTCCTTGCCGCCGCCTACGGCTTTCGTCAAGTCCGCCGGATCGACTTGCGGATAAGCCGTCGAGCTGAAGTCGATTTGGTAGGTAATGGCGTCATCGAGGCTGGTCGCACCGCGCACGATGTGAATTTCGTAAAGAACGTCGTCCGAGAATTTGTGGAAATTCGGACCGCCTGCGGGTTCTTCGAGGGGAATGTAATTGGCCAGAACGATGAGGTTCGAACCTTCGACCCAAGCATACAAGTCCGTGTTATCGGCGGCCGGATCTTCGGCAATCCGAGGTGCTTCACGGTGGCTCGAAGCGAGCGCTCCTTGGGTTGTGGCCATGATTGATAGCGCCGCGAGGGCGGTGGTCCAAGCTTTTTTCGTCAACATGTCAAGTCAAACTCCTTCTTTATCGTTATGGGCGGACACTCAAGGAAGCGTCACACGAAATACCGTACCCAAGCCATTACCATTCGTGGTATCGGCCCAAGCGAATGTGTTGCCGCCAAGTTTGGCGCGGTGTAACCCTGCGGACTCGACGAACGTATCGATACCGTCCGCAAAGTACGAAAGATTGTTCGTTGCCAGATCGACGATAATCACGGCATCCGTACGCTTTACCGGGTCAAACCCTGATACGTACAGCGCCGAGTCATCGTCTTTCAATGCAACACCGCACGGAAATCCAGCGCGAACGCCCGTAGCGATGGTTGTTGCCGTTCCGCCTTTGATAGCCACGAGCGAACCCAGGCCATCGGCGTCTTGGACGGTATCGCAAGCATAAACGACACCTTCCTTGCTCACGACGATACCGCTGGGATCGCGCAATTCACCGCCCTTGACGAGCGTTACGACCGCGCCGCTATCGTCCGCAGGCACCTTGAAAATGCCCGCCTCACCCATGGGATTCGTTCCCGCGAAATAGATCATGTCCGCATTGTTTTCAGACATGATTTCCAAGCCGCGTGCTCGATACCCATCCGCCTTCGTGACAATGGCGATGCCTCCGCCTGCCGACGGGATATTGAAGATTCGTCCAGGATTCCCCGACGGATCCTCAGCTCCAGGGTCTGTCACGTAAAGCGTTTTACCGTCTGTACTCACCGCAATGTTGAGCGGCGAGACAAGCGGCGAACCCGTCCAAAGCGCCTTTGATGGAACGGATCCATCCAGTTTGCCCTGGTTGATCACCGCATTGCCGTCAACGTCGAGTCCTACGGCATAAACGTTGTCGCCCGTCGTGTCCGGTGTGGCATCAAATGGAATCATGTCATTCAAGGCTGCTGTCACAGTAGCCCCAATTGACCCACCACTTCCGCCATTCCCCGCACTGCCTCCACTACCTCCACTGCCGCCGCCACCACTTCCACTACTCGAACTCGACGAAGTCGAATTCGATGTAGAGGGCGGCTTGTCACCATCGCAACCAACAGCGAAGCTTGCTGCACACAGCAAACTCGACGCGGCTACGAGGCGCAAATGCCTGCGATCCTTCATTCCCGTCTCCTATGGCCCCGGCCTTAGCCCCACAACTGGAGTGAATTTACGTCCGAACGCACAATGCGTCCTCACCCCAGCCGCAAGCGCAAAGAAAGTTGCCCGCCAATGACCCACTATTGGGTACCATGGATACGACGCTACCTTGATAACGGTTTCGAAAAATCTTCAGCGCTTCGAAAGATTATTTTGTGCCCTTATCGCTGCGCAATCGATTTCGCTGCGCATCAATCCACGCAAGGGCCGCGATTTCTTCTGCAAAAAATTCCACAGCAACATATGATTTTGTCAAAAGTCCCAACGCGCGCGTCACCATGTGCGCCACTGTACGTACAGCAAAGCTCGCACCAACGATTGCAACGACACTTGGCGTTGTAGAACCTTTTCGGCGTTCCAATAAATAACGACGCGCATCGGGCGTAATGGTTCCAGCATGACGAACATCGATCAAGTTGAGGCGATAACCGAATTCACTGCCAGCTCGTTCGATATGCTCGTAAACGTAGATCGCAACATCGAGCGTGTAATCGCCCTCGAGGCGAATGGTGATCAAATCGGAATTTTTGACCACATGAACTTGTGGTGGACATGATGACAAGGGCGGCATAACAAGGCGAATTTTCAGAAATCAAGGCGTCCACCATGCACGGACTCTTATTCATCGTCAACAACCAACCAACGCGCCTTCGAACAGCGCCGGTGAACCCACGATGCGATCAGGGCTGGTCTCGACATCGGTCCAAACGCTTATTTATGGTCTCGACGAGCCGGCGCTCCGCGTGTAGCATGCGCGCCTCATGTACGACGTCGCCAAACCCATCTACACCCAAACCCTCAGTGAAATCCGCGCTGCCGGCCTCTACAAGAGCGAGCGCGTCATCACCACCCCTCAAGGCGCCGCAATTCGTGCATCGAATGAGCCGGGGGGGAGCTCCGAGCGCGAAGTTTTGAACTTCTGCGCCAACAATTACCTTGGTTTGTCCTCACATCCCTTGGTGATTCAAGCCGCGAAAGAAGCCATTGATTCGCATGGTTTCGGTTTGTCCAGCGTACGTTTCATCTGCGGAACGCAAGACCTGCACAAGAAACTCGAAGGCACCATCAGTCGATTTTTCGGAACCGACGACACGATCCTCTATTCTTCGTGTTTCGACGCCAATGGCGGCCTTTTTGAAACGCTTCTCGGGGAAGAAGACGCCATCATTTCCGATGCTCTGAATCACGCCTCGATCATTGATGGGATTCGCTTGTGCAAAGCCGAGCGTCATCGTTATCCCAACGGCGACATGGCAGCGCTCGAAGAAGCTTTGCGCAAAACGCAAGACAAGCGTATTCGCATGATCGCGACCGACGGCGTTTTCTCCATGGACGGGTACCTCGCCAAACTCGATGTCGTGTGCGATTTGGCGGAGAAGTATAACGCCCTCGTCATGGTGGACGATTCTCACGCCACGGGTTTCATTGGAAAAACAGGTCGTGGAACGCCCGAAGAATGCGGCGTCTTGCATCGAATTGACGTCATGACCTCAACGCTCGGTAAAGCCCTCGGCGGTGCCAGCGGCGGTTTTACTACGGGCAAGAAAGAAATTGTCGATTTGCTCCGGCAACGTTCACGTCCCTATCTTTTCTCGAATACCGTAGCTCCCGCCATTGTCGGTGCGTCGCTCGCGGTATTCGAATTGCTCGAAAAAGAAGGTACGTTGCGTGAACGCGTCATGCAAAACGCGAAACAATTCCGCGAAGGAATGGCCAAAGCTGGTTTTACCATCAAACCCGGCATTCATCCCATCGCTCCCATCATGCTCGGCGATGCGCGCCTCGCCGCGGATATGGCCGCCGCAATGCTGGAAGAAGGCATCTACGTGATTGGTTTTTCCTATCCCGTCGTGCCGAAAGGCGAAGCGCGCATTCGTGTACAACTGAGCGCCGCGCATACGCCCGAACACGTGGATCGCGCGATTGCCGCGTTTACCAAAGTCGGAAAACAACTCGGCGTCTTGACCTGAATTCGTTTTACGGGAACGATGGCTTGTTGGCATTCCGCTGCACATCGTCATCGTTCCCGCGCTCAATCTCGTCTTGCGCGGCTCGCTGTTTTTCCTCCTGTTCGCGGCGCTTGCGTTCGGCTTCGGTTTCCTTGGTAAAGTGACACTCGAAAATGCTCTCGAAGTCCCCGAGTCGTTGTTTCGCAATTGCGACTCGATCGTGCGCGTCGGGATCCCCTTGGGCTTGTTCAATAAACTCCCGATAGAGACGACGTGCCGCAAGAAAGACATGCTCGCCGAATTTCGGGTCCACGAGAACCCCATATTCGTGAATCAAAATCGCTTCATTAAACGTCGCTTCATACCGTTCGGGATGAGCACGCCGAATACGTTCGAGCTCCACCAGTGCTTCGAGAAATCGCAAAGCAGCAGGTAAGTCCCGCGGTGAAAGCTCAGCGCGGTATTCGTAGGTGGGGCTGACCTGGGGGATTGGATTTTCTTCTACAACAATGGTTTCAGGCGCCGGGAATTCCCATTTGCCCACGTGCGCGCGTGCATGCTGGGGCTGGGAGGCGCAACCGAAGAGAGCGAAGGCGGGGGCGAGCAGCAACCAGCGATGCATGAAGCATTCAGACACGCACCAATGACAAAGTCATGGGTGCGTTCTTTGTCATCGACTCAATGCGTTTCGTCCCGCAAACGCTGACGGATCTTCTGTTGAATGTGGGGAGCAAGGGAATTGATGTAGCTGTCGGCGAGGTTCTGCAACACTGCGATGGGCAGCGCCGCCGTGAGTTCCTGCATGTCGAGCCCCGCGAGACGTTGTTGAGGATCGAGCCCCGCGAGACGTTGTTCCGGGGCAAACTGGGCCAGGAACGTCGCCGGGTCAGCTCCCCGGATGCGCCGCTCGATTGGCATCCGGTCGATGATCTCCTGCAGCCACTCTTCAGCCTCTTGCTCTTCTTCCAACGTTGGCGCTTTCATGCTCATCCTCTCCCGTATCCACTGTTTGGCCCATTTCGCCGCTTTCGACGATCTTACCTCGTGATGGCTGAACACCTGCAAAAACTCGTCCCGTTCCGCCTCGCAAACCTCATCGATGATCGCAACGTAACACGTATAGCGCAAACCATCGATACGTGCATAACCTCCTCCAAGGTCAACCAGTTGCACATCCAGCCGAACGAGTTCGTCCTGTAGTGTGGGGGTGATCGATGCCACCACGAGCACCAACGTCATGTCGGGCTGGCCCAACTCCGCCCAATGCGAAAGCTCGTAAAGCGCTCCATACACCCATAGCCGCATGAGATCACCCGGCTTGAATGCGTAATTCACGGGGCTCTTGTATTCGAGCACCGTCACCTTTCCGAGCCACTGCCAAAGCCGCCGAAAAACTGTGGCCAGTTCGTCCCGGCACGCAGCGTCCTTGCGTCGCAACAAAAGCATGTCCGCTCGGTGCGGCTCGATCGTCAACCGCACCTCGGACAAAACTTCAAAATTTGGCGGAGCGCTGTGCGTGACGAGATACACGAACGCCAGGTGCCAAAGGTCAAACGGCAACTCCATGGACCGCCGACACTAGTCCGCGACCAACCGTTTGCAAGTACAAACGCACGTACAAGACAATTTTGTTTTACCGGATGTACACTTGGACGAACCCTCGAGTTCGTCCAAGTTCGTCCAAACGGACGCTCAGTAACGAATGATGACTTTGGGGTACGTCTTGATCGCTTTTTCAAAAGACCCGGCATCGTAGTCTTTGAAGTCGAACATGGTGCCTTCGCCGCGACGCAGAATGACTTCCCAAATGAGGTCGTGGATGTTGGGATCGCGTGATTCGAGCAAATGCCGGGTGACATGCCACGTCTCGAAAATACGCCGACCAATGACGCTGTGCAGGCTAATGCCGTCGACGATGAGCCGATCGAAGTTCTCGATGATGGCGTCACCACTCTTCAAACCGAAAAGAATGACGTCGCCTCCGCGACGAACCGCGGAAATGGCATTGTTGACGCTCGAATTGACGCCGCTCATTTCGAGCGCCACGTCGACACCCACACCGTCGGTCAATTTGCGAATTCGCTCGCACAGTTCCGGATCGCTCGCATGCGGTTTGTCCCCAGCCCGTTTTTCCGGACGAAGCACGACATCTGCCCCGAGCCTTCGCGCCATTTCCGCGTGGCTCTCCATCGGTTCGACACCAATGATGTAATGCGCTCCCATGGCCCGAGCAATCGCCACAGCAAAAAGACCAATCGTACCGCAACCGACGATCGCCACGCGTTTGCCTCGCAAATTCACCTTCGTACAGGCATGAACCGCATTGCCAAAAGGCTCCTGAATCGCTGCAACCTCGGGACGAATTTTGGTGATGTCCGTCCGCCACAAACCTTTGGCGGGCAATTTTACGTAATCGGCAAAGCAGCCGTCTTCGCTGATTCCAATGATCTTGTCATCGGCGCAAACATGCGTATCGCCAATGCGACACTGATAACAAAGTCCACAGA
Organism: Polyangium sp. (in: bacteria); assembly: GCA_044221885.1. GTDB lineage: Bacteria > Myxococcota_A > Polyangia > Polyangiales > Polyangiaceae > Polyangium. The sequence goes on along the minus strand of JBGAOI010000010.1, from coordinate 1,430 downwards.
CGATATGGCTCTCGGTCGAAACGACATCGCCCACTTCCAAACCATATTGACGTTTCGCATCCACACCAGCTTCGACCACACGCCCGAGTAGTTCGTGACCAATCACGCGCGTGTTTTTCTTGTCCCGATCAAGCGACTTGAAAATCATGTCCTTGAACGCCGAGCGAAACCAAATCCCCCGATCCGATCCGCAAAACCCCGTCATGATGGGCTTGATCAGCACCATCGAGCGATCGTGGTAGTCGCTCGCTTCGTCAATTCTTGGAAGCTCAACTTCCGTCTTCCGAAGTCCCGTCGAACAGTCCCAAGGATCGGATTGCCGATCGTACGTCAATGCCCACATGCCGTCGGTCATGAACGAATGCCTCCTCGAATGCACTACGTGCCGCGAGAGTGTCGTCGTTCATTTGCACAGTGCAAGCACGAATCGATTGACGCGCTGGGTCAGTGTTATTTGCCGCGGGGAGGCGTCGTTTGCGCAACGCTCGGACGGTCACGCATGCACTTGTCGAGCGCTGGTTGCAGTGACGGATCCACTCCGCCAGGCAACTTCGGTCGCCCCATGACGTTCACGAAAAGTCGATCCGGTGCGATGCCTCCGCCTGGTGCAAAGCTCATCCACACGAACATCGCCCGCCCCTTGATGTTCTCGAAGGGCACGCCCGCGCCCATCCCGCCGCGCCAGCTGCGCGAGTCGTGGCTGTTGTGCCGGTTGTCCCCCATCACCCACACCTCGTTCTCCTTCACTTTGAACGGGCCTTGGTGATGCCCACAAATGCCGGCACGACAGGTTTGTCCAAGCCCGCATTCGTCTTGCGTTTTGCACGTGGGTTCGTCCGGACCGTCCCCGTGCATCCCGTCCGGAGCAAACAACGTAAAGTACGATTCGTCCTCGAGGAACTCGACGTACAGCCGCGCATCGTCCCGGCCAAACTTGCCAACGTAACAATGCGGCACGAGCCATCCGTTGATGATCGGTCGACCGTTGATCGCTTCGAGCGTGTCTCCAGGCGCGGCGATCACGCGCTTGATGAAGTCCTGCTCTTTGTTCTCGGGGAACTTGAAGACCATCACGTCGCCGCGCTGCGGGGGCAGGCGCGAGAACAAGCGCTTGTCCGTCCACGGGACGAGCGGCCCGTAGGTGAACTTGTTCACGAAGATGTGATCGCCGATCATCAAGGTCGGGATCATCGAACCGCTGGGAATCTTGAACGCTTCGATCACGAGCGCGCGCAAGATGAGCGCAACTGCGACAGCTACGCCAATGGACTCGGCGTATTCGCGCATCTCGCCCTTGCGCCACCGCGACAGATGTTCGCCCACGAGCCGATCGGCGCGGGCATGCGCTGCATCGAACTCGGTTGCGTCGAACTTCTTCGCGAGCATCGACTTTTCAAGCGCCGCCAGTGCCAACGTGAGTTGCTGTCGCT
>JBGAOI010000109.1:0-15806 GCA_044221885.1 Polyangium sp. (in: bacteria) | reverse complement strand
TTTTGATAAAGTTTGTCCGAACCCAGGACCGCTTCGATGATCTGACGCAAGCTCTTGTCGAGGAAGATGCGCGAGCGTTTTCGATGCGCAGCTCGAATGAGCGGTGGCGAGAGCACCACGCGCATGAGCATGCCTTCGGGAACGGGATAAAGCTCTTCGGCCTCGGAAATCACGCCGTGCACGACGCGACACGGTGGGTTTGTCAGGGTCGAAATACGCAACGACGCATGATGTCCGACGAGATCCGCCGGATCGACTTCAGGTGCCGGCGCTTTGGCGAGAACCACGAGTTCGTATCGAAATAACGCGGAGATCTGTTCACGCGCTTGAACTCGAGCCACCAACAAATGCGCCCAAGGTGCCCCTTGCGCGCCTTCCCAAGCGAAGCGGAAATCGTAGTCGGCCATGGCGTCCTTCCCACGACATCATCGCAAGACAAGCGTCGATCGGAAAGCGTATTCGTGCCGTTCTTCCTTCGAATTCGACGTCGCGTGTTGCCAATGTTGGTTCACAAAGATTCCCATCTCGGTAGACTCGACGACGCCATGTCTGCACCCGATGAGATCGACGAGGTCGTGCCTGACGACGATGATGCTCCCGAAGGCGTGACCATCGAACGTGCCGCAGAAATCGAGGCTTTTTTGGCGGTACTTACAGACGAACCTCGGGATGAGTTGTTAGGGCGTTTCGAGCTGGACGAAGAACGCTGGAGCAATGCGAGAAAAGTGTGGACCGAACGGATCGAGGATGAAGTCGTGCGTGCGGCAGCTCCCGGTTTGCGCATTTCGGCTGAAGAAAAATATCGCCTCGCGATGAAGTATTCCATTGCCTACGCGAAAGCTGCCGAACGGGCGCGCGATGGCGTCGATGGAAGTGAATCCAGCCATGAACTTCCAGCACCGAATGCAGATCACGTTGCGCGTCTTGGATCAGGTCATGGCTGACGACGACGAGCGGCACGAAAATACAGGCCAAACCGCAGCGTTGGCTTCACGAGCGGTTGTGTTGCCTTCGGGACGCGCGATCGAAGTCCAGTCAGCAGCGGATGCGGATGTGCTTCGATTTCGAGCGCCAACAGGCGAATGTGTCCTCACGATTCACTTGACCGATGCGGGACCTGTCGTTCGTCTGGATGGCTTTCAGTTGCGCGCAGCGGGCGGTGCGAACATCGACATTGGCGGGGATCTGCGCGAGCGGGTTGGAGGGACGGCGCACCGTACGACGTTGGGCGATACGTTTGTTGAGGCGCAACACGTGCGTTTGGAGGCGCGTCCCGGAGGCATTGAATTGCGGGCGAACGATGATGTACGTGTGACTGGAGAACGCGTGCTTCTCAATTCGGACGATCCGCCGATGCCGCTCACCTGGGAAGAATACGAAGCGCGTCGTCGCGAACGCGAAGGCAAAGTGATTGGCCCCGCGAGCCTCGTCGAAGTCGACAAGAAGTAGACCGCGGGTTCCGAGCGTTTAGTTCGTCTCGAAGAACCGTCGAAACTTCCCCAAGGCGAGCCTGTTTTTCGGTACACTCCGCGCGTCGTGGAAGTTCTGTCGCTTTGTCCTTTTCGTGCCGGTGCGCTGGCGTGGCAGTCGGCTCCTGATGCGTGGTCGTTGACGGTCGTCGTCAAGGCGACGTTTACGATTGTCGATGGCGGAGAAGCGACGCTTGCGCCGGTGCAATCGCCCGTGGCTGCGTTTGCCGGGGATACGGACACGGCGATCGAGGATCTTTCGCCGCTGAAGCCAAAAGTCGATGTGCTCGTGCTTCGAGGAAGCAATGAAGAGTCGGCGACGGTGGAAGTTTCGTCGATTGTCGTGCCAGCGCGCGGACCCATTCCGCCATTTGCGCCTGCGCGGCGTCTCTTGTTGCAAGAGCAAGGGCTCGAATGGGCCGCATCCGTTCTTCGAGGTGAAGCTGCGGCAGCGGGTCCAGCGCCTCCGGGATTCGATTTTGGATTTTTTCACGTCGCTTCGCGTGAACAAAGAATTGATTTGTTGCGGTCAGGATCGCCACTTGTTCTCACCAAGGTTTTTCCTGGCAATGATCGTGTCGTCACGACATTGCCGCAACGAAAGCCTCAGGCTTTTCGCGTTCATCCGGAAACGGGCAAAGCTTCGGAAATTATTTTGCGTTGCGATACCGTATGTATCGATGCGTCGAGGAATTTGGTCGTTTTGACATTTCGCGGCATTGCCGATGTGGATTCAGGGAATCACGGAAATGCGGGTACCATTGTCGTCGCTGCTCATTCGGCGGGGAAAAAAATTCGGGCCGACCGTATCGAGCGGTTTTTGCGAAATGGCGAGCCCATTGAAGGCGAAGCCAATGACGGACGCCATCCGCTCGAAAAACGATACGATACCGTGTTGGCCGCACCCAAAGGTGGTGACACCGTCGCTCTGCCGGACATGGATGGAAGTTCGGGAAGCTGGCCTGCGGCCGAGCCAAACCATCACGATTCGGGGTTGATGCGAGCACCAGGAGGTTTGCCCTTCCAAGCGCGCCCGTCGGAGGCGCCGCCGCCGCCCATTCCACCCGCACCCTTGCATGTCGCAGGCGGAGGTCGTCGCTTGGCGACTTGGTCTGCACCATTGGAACCACAACGTGGTCCAGATCTGCCATTTCAAGGGACTTTGCCGCCTCCCGTGCCTGAACCGTATTTGCCTCCTCCGCCGCCTGAAGGCATTTTTCCGGAACCACCGGCCATGTTGCCCGTCATTACGCCGGAAGCGCCACCGCTCATCAGGCCTCCGCCCATGTTGGGGGCTTCGTTCGCCCAAGATGAAAAAACGGCAGATTTGCCGCCCGGGCATGAAAACATGGATGATGCGACGGTGGACTTGCCTCCGCGTGCCGCAGCCGCAATGCGTTCGGAAGTTCCGCCGCCCGTCGTCGAGTCGTCTTCAGACACTCGCGCGACGGCGCCGGGTTTGGCAGGAAAATCCATTCCGTTGCCCGGAAAAGCTCCGGTTGCAGCCCCTGCGGCACCCAAGATTGCAGGGGCTCCTGTCAAAGCGCCCGCTGCGCCGAAACCAGCGATTCCTGCACCCGCAGCGCCGAAATTGCCGTCGTCACCTGCGGCGCCAAAACCCGGTGCCGTTGCTTCGCCAAAACCTGGTGCAGCGGCAGCGCCAAAACCGGCATCTACGGGCGCGATTGCACCCAAACCGGGACTTCCCACGGGACCCATCAAAGTTCCTGCGCCCCTCGGCCCGAAACTCAACATAGCGGGCCCCGCCAAACCTGGCGCTGCTGCCTCCACTGCCGAGCAGAAGCCCGCTGCTGCTGCTGTGGGTACGAAACCGTCGGCAGCATCCGGGGACAAACCTGTTGCGCAAGCCAAACCCGCGGCCGGAGCATTTCGACCCGCTGCGACGACGGTGCCTTTTCCAAGCGTGATCAAACCAGGAACTGTCGCTGCTCCGGCGGTGGCAGCGGTGGCCGCTCCGGCGGTGGTCTCGGCCAAACCTCCGGTCTTGGACGAACCGTTCGATGCGGCTCGAGCACTCAAACTCGAAGAATGCGCCGCTCTCGATGCCGAATTGCGGCATCGTCCCGGGACGAAAAAAGCGCTCCTCGAAAAACACAAATTATCGGAAGAGAATTGGCTGGCCGTGCACAAGCATTGGGCCGATGCCATTGCGCGTCAGACGGAAGTGGGCGAACGGAAGCTGTTATTGGCCTACGACGCGGCTTATGTCGGAGCGCAAGAAAAATTGGGTATTCGAGTCGGAATCGATACGCATGCCAAACTTCAAGTGGCTGCGGAGCGAGGGACGACGTCGGCCGTGTTGCAAGAATGCGGGCTCGAACCTGCCGATCAAATGCGATTGGGGAGGGTATGGACGCAGCGGCTTGCCGACGATCCTGCGCGAATGAAGGAACTCGCGATTGCGATTGAAAAGGCGCGTTCGTCCTGAATCAGATGCCGCCCGTTGAGGTTTGGCTGGCTTGAACGACTTGTTGCGTTGCGGCTTGATGAATCTTTTCGGATTGCTTGCGCACGCCGGTCACGGCATTTTCGGACGCTGTGCAAAGTTCGGGGGTGACGATGCTCGAAGGCGCGGGCAAACTCGGATCGACAAGGAGTTCCAACTTGACGACGGTGTGTTCGGCATCGACGGCGCGTAGGCGCCAAACCGCACGGAAATCGTCGACATTGCCGCGCAACATGCGGGCGGTGATCTTTTCTTCGTTACCTTCGACGACGGGTTGTCCAATGAGGGCAACGACCCAAACCGTGGCCGCTCCGTGCAAGATGGGCACTTCCAAATACACTTCGCTCACGCCTTTGTTGCGCGAGAGCAGCTTGCTTTTCTTGAACGATTTGATCGTTTTTTCGTAATTGCGGTAATCAGTAACGACGCGACGAACCACATCGATGGGGGCATGCACGTAAATGGCTGCGCCGCCGGTGTCGATGGAGTTTTTTGGGGCCGTTGTGGGTTTTGTATAACGTTCGGCACGTCCCTTTTTTTCGAGACGTATCGCTTCGTCATCCGCTCCTTGCGACTCCGTGGGCATTGCGAAGGCAGCGGTAAAGGCAGTGACCATTGCAAGTGCGAACTGGCGGCGACGAAGAAGCATAGGAATCTCCACAGGGCGAAGAGTGAAGATTCGTTATGCAACTAGAGTGCCAGCCGTTCGTTTCGGTGCGACCTGCAAATTTCCGCGGGTTTGTCGTTGGTGTGTACGCTACGAGGCGCGCAACCGTAACGCGTTGTTCACTCCCGCCCCGTCGGTGGTGCCGGGGATGCGGGGGTTGGCGGGGCCGGGGTCGACGGAGGAGGAGGGGCGGTGTTCGACGGGATGGGCAGTTCGTCAAGTGGGGCCATTTTGCATGTGCCGTCGAACAAAACGCCCCGATCGATGAAGATCGCGGGAGCGTGTAAGGCGCCTGTCACTCGCGCGGGGGCGTAAAGTTCGATCGCATTCCTTGCGCGGATGTTCGCAGAAACTTCGCCGCCTGTGACGATGCATGCGCCCACGAGGATATCGCCAGAGACCGATGCGCCATCGCCGATGACGAGGACGTCTTCACCGCGGATGTCCCCTTTGAATTCGCCATCGAGCCTTACGCGGCCTTCGAAAAATAGTTTGCCCTCAAAACGAGTTCCTCGGCCGAGGAGCGCGTTGATTTCCGTAGGTCGCGCTGCTGTGCGCGTGTTCGAGGCATCGGAGCGCTGGAGTTGTTCGTCTTGTGCGGAATTGGGCTCCATGGGACGCACGGTTTACTCCAGTCTCGAGGTGGGGCCAAGGTTGCGGTTTGCAAAAGTGTCGGGCACTCGATACGTCGGCACCGTTCGTCCAAGCAGTTTGCCCTACAACCAATCGCGAAACAGATACGCTGTCCAGGATGCGGCTCGTTCCCATATGGGCCGTTGGTGCCACCCTTCGAGCGTGATTTCTTCGCAATGTTCTAGATCTTCGTGAAACATCTTCTCCATAGCGGTCGCAAATCGCGCATCTCGTATGATTGCATTGGCTTCCATATTCAGTCGCAGCGATTGCTGATCGAGGTTGCTCGAACCCACCGTCGACCAATGACCATCAATGACTGCTGTTTTGGCATGTAAAACCCGACCGTGCCATTCATAGAGACGAATACCTGCACGGAGGAGTCGTCCATAGATGGTGCGAGTGGCGAGTTTTACTGCGGTTACGTCGGTTGTTCCGGCCACCATCACGCGCACATCGACGCCGCGTTTGGCGGCATCCGTCAAACCGTGCAAGAGACCCAGCGTCGGCAAGAAATACGCATTGGAAATATAGATTCTTTGCTTTGCTGCACGAATCGCATGACGGTAGGACAAACGAATGGTCACTCGTCCTCGATGCATATCGTTCGTGACGACATGGACATAGGGATCCGGACGGCGCCCTTCATGACTGTATCGATTTTCGTCAATCGGTGCACCGTTGGCTTTTTTCCACGTCCGCAAAAAGAAATATTGCATTTCGAGCGCTGCAGGGCCTTCGAATTCGAGGTGCGTATCGCGAAACCCTCCACCACCTTCTTCGCCGTTGGCATAATCGTTGGAGAGATTGATCCCGCCCGTAAATGCCAACCGAGAATCGATAATGAGTGATTTTCGATGGTTTCTCCGGGATACCTGACGCACCAATTTCACTTCTTGGAGCGATTGCAACACCGGACGAAATGGAACGACGCGTACCCCGTTTTCCCGTAATCGATCCACATAACCACTCGACACGGACGAACCCCACGTGTCGAACAACAAATTGACTTCGACCCCGGCTCGAGCTCGTTCGATCAGCGCATCGGCGAAAGCATGACCAATACGATCGTCTTCCAAGATGTACGTTTCGAGGCAAATCGTCGATTTCGCATGGGAGATGGCTTCGAGCATTGCCGGAAATGCTTGTGTGCCGTCTTTGAGGAGCCGCAAGCGGTGAAACCCCACGTTCAAATCACAATAAGAGCTTGTGCGTCGAGCTCGCGATGGTCCCGTCAAAACATCATGCGCAGCATGCGCCTCGATGCGCGGCGCCGGGACCGAAGGAGTTGCCCGATTTCGCCCAAAGATCACAGTCGCACCATAGCGCAGGTCCAGCCGGGTTGCCCGAATTCAAGACACATTTAGCATCGAATTTCGAGTCTCTTCCGTCGCGACCATCGCCTGATCTCGTCCCGCTTTTTTGGCCGCATACAGCGCTCCGTCGGCTGCTTCGAGGAGTTCTTTCGTCGTCATCGTTCGTCCACCTGCCTCGACCACGCCAATCGATACCGTCAAAGGAACGGGCAGGTTCCACGTGCCTTCGTGCAAGGTCGTCCGAATTCGATCACAGAGCCCCAACGCTTGGGCGCTCGTTGTCGCGGGTAGCAGCACGACAAACTCGTCGCCTCCGTAACGTGCAGGCAAATCCGTCACCCGACACGTTTTTCGGAGCACTTCACCAACGTGAACAAGCGCGCGATCGCCCGCTTCGTGTCCACCACGATCGTTGATGGTTTTCAAGTGATCCACGTCGATCAGCAAAAGAGCAAAAGGTGCTTGATACCGTGACGAACGCGCCAGTTCTTCCTCGAGCCGCGTGTGCAAATGCCGTCGATTGTGCAGTCGCGTGAGAGGATCGGTGATCGATGTTTGGGCCAGGGCATCTTCACGCGCCCCAAGAAGCCGTCCCAGAAGGACAAACATGCCCATCGAGGCGATTGTCAGGTACGCATAAAGCACGGGATCGGATTTGATTTGTGCTCCAACGAAGTACAAATCGGGCCATTGGCGCGCGGCGATACTGCGCACGAGCAAAAGGCCACCAGGCGAACCCAACGCGAGCAGTGCTCCGAGGTAGGCAAACGAGGTTGCCTTGGGCAACCGGGCAAGCAACTGAGGGCTACGCATCACAAAAACTCGTGACCCCCTGCGTGAAAGATCCGTGCCGCGGGTTTTGCATGTCACGACACTGGTCGCTTGGCACGGGTCGTGTTAGCTCCGATGGACGTCGTAGCTGTAGCGCAGGGTAGCGCGGAGAGGAAAGGCGACGAACATGCACCGGATTCTGGTTGGTCTCGATGCTTCACCGCGAGCACAAGGCGTTCTCGATGCCGCTGTCGACTTGGCCAAACGTACGGGCAGCAAGCTCATTTTGGTCCGCGCGGTGGGGATTCCCATCGAAATCCCCGCTGAAGCGTACGCATTGCCGCCGCAATCGCTCGAAGGTTTGCTGCGAGAGCAGGCGCAGAAGTACGTCGACGAAGTCGAAAAGAAGGTCCCGGAAGAATTGCGTGGTGGCGCGAAAGTCGCCGTCGGCACGCCTTGGCAAGCCATTTGTGACACCGCCAAAGCCGAGAATGTCGATCTCATCATGATCGGATCACACGGCTATCAGGGGCTCGATCACGGCCGCGAAGGTCGTCAATCACGCAGATCGCTCGGTGCTCGTTGTGCGTGATGCGCAACGTTTGACGACCTGACCGTCTGCAAAACCTGCGCGTAATGTGCATGCATTGCGCCTCGGTTCACTTCTTGTTGATCACCAAGAGATTCGTATCGACGTACCTTGCTTGAGCTTCCGCTCCGGTCAGGTACGTGTCGTACCCCGTGTTGCCTCGAAGGTATCGTTCGTAAAACGCCGTCACGTACGCTCGTGCGAGTTCATTGACGGTCGCATTGGCCAGGGTTGCCTTGTTGCACAAGCCGCACGTGCCGCCGCACGCTGCGACGTCATCGACAAAGCTCATGTGGTTGGCGCCTTTGACCGTAGCTTCGAAGGTGGGCGGATTGGCGCTGTCAAAAAAGGTCAAGTAGTTGTCCGCTGACGGTGCGCACGGTTGAAATCCACCTGAAGAGTCGAGGGTTTCTCCCAAAAAACCCGATGGGATTTGAAGTTGCGGCATCAATGCGGAAACGTCGACGCACGTCGGAGGATTGCATCCGCCAGCTACCGCGATACGGCCGTCGACCGGATCGAGCACGATGCTTGCTTTGACCCGTGAATCCAACGTTGCCGCAAAAAGGGCGAGTTTGCCGCCGAGCGAATGTCCGGTCATCCCAACGTTGACGGTATTGGCATTTAATTCAGGCTTGCTCCCTGCCCATTCAATGGCCGAGAGCACGTCTTTGGTCATCTTATTATCGTCCATGCCCAAGAACGAGACGGGAAAATCGGCTGTAATGGCCACGTATCCAAATGTTGCCAATCGTTTGATGTAATTTGTATATTGCGCCGCGGGTATTTGATAACCATGCGCCACCACGACCACCGGATAGGGCCCCGGCGTCGGCCCTCCTACCGGATAAAATGCGCGCATCGGGACCATATTGCCTGTCGATGCATTCACGAATTTCGTGTCGGATAATTCAAGAATCGCGTACGGACCATTCGCACTCGGATCGAATACCTCGGTCGGATTACCACCACTGCTGGTCGAACCCGATCCATTTCCACCGACGTCACCCGATCCACTGCTGCTCGCAGAATTGCCCCCGGCTCCACCAGTGCCAATCGACACGCCCGTCGTGCCGAATTGCGTTCCATCACCGCCGCAACCCGTCCACGAAAACGCCACGAGCCCCACCACAAGATACAAGTTTTTCATGACAACCTCCTTGGTCTGCTCTGCTTATGGTGCTGATTCAGCCGCACGACAAGGCCGCTTAGGCCGTAAACTCTGTCGTCATTTGAATCGCCCAGTTCGCTGGAGGTCGCACGGCGTAACTCAACGCAAGCACTTCGATCAGCACCACGCGATAAATCTCGTGCACATCATCCACCTCCACGTCGCTCGCGTTGGCTTCGAGAGCTGCATCGATATGCTCGTGAACGAATGACAAAACCTCGGGTTGCTCCATCGCAATGACGTCTTCCGTATCGAGCGCTTCCGTCGGATCCGCTTTGCGCAATTGTTCATCGAGCTTTAGCGACTCTTCGACACCGGCCAACGCTACGGCTGTGACTTCATCGAGTTCGTCATGAAATACGCTGTCGAACGCGAGCCATACGGCAAGCGTCAAGAAATACCCCAACGCCAAAGCTGTCTCATCGAGCGGTCCAGAAAGAATCTGCGCGATACGATCAGCGAGTGCGGGTTGTGTCCGTTCGAATCGACCAAATGCTTCATCGAGCTTCCCACGGGCCTCCGTGTCATCGCTCGCAAGGCGCTCCTCGACCTCCGCAAGCACTCGAAGAGGAATCTGCGCGAACGATGGAACAGGACGAATGGCAGCACCACGAACCCACACGGCGTCAACCTAGCACACGGCGGCGTGATGCTGTCGTGTTGGAAAAGTGTCTTTCATGGTGAGAGCAAGCGAACGCTGCCTGTTGGGACCCAGCCTTCCGTTGCTCCCCAACGTACATGCACGAGATTGCCGCGCAGCTCGCCAGCTTCGACAAGTTGCGCTTCAGGAATCGGATCGCCGCCTAAAGCCGTTCCCGTGTCATCCACGAGATGCACTTCCGTCGCCACGATGACGGCTGCTCGTGTCGTGAGACGTAACGATCGCGCGCCAAGGGTGAGCGGGACAAACACCATGCACAGGACAAACGCTGTGGGTGCCAACACGCGTCCGGCAATGGAAACACCCGTTGTGCCCGATCGACGCAAGAACAACCCAAGCGCAAAAAGCAGCGACGCGACGAGGGCCAAGAGACTCCATGTACGTTCCGACGCGAGTCCCACAACGACCCGATCGAGCGTTGGACGTACCGTCGTTGCATCTTTGCCTCGACGCGAACGACGCTTCGTGACTTCGGCACGAATGAGATCGAGCGCGCGATCCGCTTCGATGTCGTCCGGTCGCAATCGCAACGTTTCCTCGAAAGCGGCTGCTGCTCGTCCCAAGTCTCCAGGCCGATCAGCTCCTGCACGAAGACGTGCCACATACGCGAGTCCGCGATCGTAACTCGCGTCCGGGTGTACGAAGCCCATGTCCGACAGAACCTCGAATCGTTCGATCGCGACGGCGTATTCGCCTTTGGCCAGCGCTTGTGTTCCTTCGCGAAAAAGCGCCTCGGCCGTACGTTCTTCGGCCGACGACACGTGGTGCGTCAGTAGTACGGTCAAGAAAAACAGCCTTCCGACGACGGACGCGAAAGGACGTGACGTCGTTTGGAAGAGCGAACGAATCATGCCGAATCCTTCGGCGCATCGAGGAGCTCGCGCACCAATGTTCGACCGCGTGTCAGGATGTCTTCTACGCTCGCATCGCTGGCGTCTGGATCGTACCGCAAGGCAGAGATCTCCTCGAAGTACGACTTGGTTCGTTCGGCGAGGTCTTCTGCAAGTCCGGCTTCTTCGAGTTCGTCGGTGAGTTCGTCCAGAAGAATCCCTCGCGATTCGAGATCCGTTGCGGCTTTGATCGCATGGTGCATCGCGCGTTCGATGGCGGCACATACGGCTTTCGTATCGCCGACTTTGCGAGCTTGTGTTGCATCATCGAGGGCCAAATTGGTCAGTCGTTCCGGAGAAACCGCGCCTGCTGCGCGACGCAAACGAATCCTTCGTGCGCCAGCCGCGCCCGCTGAAAAAAGGGCATACGCAAACGGCGGCGCACCCAACGCGACGTACAAACTCGCGCCTTCGAACACGGGCGTCGGCGCGGGTTGGTACGCGCCGAGCGTCGTTCGAAGTTGCGGCATGTTGGAAAACGGATCAGCTTGGGTTTGACTTGGCACATTGGCATCCGCCGACGATGCTGTTGCCGGGTTTGTCGGGTCGGGCTTTTTTTCTGGAAGAACCTCGACGCTGCCCAAGCTCACGCTGGCGACGTCGTACTTTTTGAAGGCGGGATCCCAATGCGGAAGCTCGATTGTCCCGAGATTGACCGTCCCTGATTCCTTGATCCGCACGACGTATCCGAACGAGCGATATCCCGCAATGATGCCGCCTTGGGGTCCAATCGATTCGCGTTTTTCCGGGTCGAGCCATTCTACGCCCGTTCGCTCGGGAAGCTTGAGCGCTTGGGGAAAGTTTCCATTTCCGGCGACACGGGCCGTAACCGCAATGGTTTCACCAAACGGAATGCGTCGAGGCTGAACTTCGGCGCTGATTGAAAATCGACCCACGTCGCCCAACGAATACCCTGCTGGACGTCCCACACGCGGCGGTTCGACGACACGAATGACCAGGTCTTCGCTCGAACGTAAAGCGCGGCGACCAATGGGCCGTCCAGTAAATGCAAATTGCAGCGAACCGATGTGCAAATCACCAGCACGTACAGGAAAAAGGGCAAAACGATCGGCCGTGATCACATCATAGGTTTGTCCACCCGCTTTGGCGCGAACGACGGGTTCCGTGCCCGGATTCGCCAGCATTGAATAACGCAAAAAGTCCGCGGCTGGAGGATCATGACGATCTTCGACGGAGACCGAAATGCGCCGGTAGATATAAAAGGTGACTGTGACCTGTTCTCCTACGACAGCCGTCGTTTTGTCGGCTTTGGCGTGAACGAAAACGTACGGATCGGGCGCCGAACGCATTTCGAGGCTTCCTTCGAGCGGAGGCAACGTTTCCTCCGGTTCGAAGCCATCGATGCCACCAAAAGGAAAACCAAAACCACCAAATCCTGGCCCACCGGGCATCAAGAAAGGATTCGTCGAACGGCGTGGTTTTCCCGACGCTTGGACGACTTCGACTTCGATGCCTTGTCCAGAAAAACGACGCCCCGACCATTGCACCGAGGGGGCCGGGATTTGCACTTTGCCCGGAGCGTTCGAGATGAGCTGCCACGTGGCGTCAATGCCAACTTGTTCCACGCCATTGATGGAGAATCGCGATCGAAATATGGTCGGCGGTCCCAAAACGCTCATGCCTTTGGCCGGCTTGAGCACAGGATCCGCGGGCAATGGTTCGCCCGGTGAAACCTTGGCCGAAAGCTGCACCGTGTAAGGTTCACCCACTTCGGGACGGGTTGTACTCACCCGCGTCGATACCAAAGGTTCGGCTTGAACAACAGCGCTGGCGGCGACGACGGCGATGGCCGTCATACCTGTCGAGACAAACCGCGCGAAACTCATTTGTCCTCCATGACGCGGCGAGTTCGATTGGCTGCTCGGGCTTTGGCTTCTTGCTCTTGATACGTCGGAGCCTCTTCGAATTGATCGAGAATGCGATCTTCTTGGCCTTTTTGCATTTCGGGTTTGGCTGGTTGCGGCGGAGGAGGTTCGGACGAACCACTGTCTTGGCCCCCGGCGTCTTGCCCCGCATCGGGTGGTCCGCCGTCATTTCCGGCGTCTTGGCCCGCGTCCTGGCCGCCGTCTTGCCCGCCGTCGTTTCCGGCGTCTTCGCCGCCATCATTGCCATTCGACCCGTCCTCTCCCTTGGAGCCGTCGCTGGCATCGTCATTGCCGTCTGGTGAATCCTCCGGTGCGGCGGGCGGTGAATCGGGCGGAGCGTCTTGGCCGGCGTCTTTTTGCTATTCGATACGTCGCAATGCGATTGCGCGATTCCAAGCGGCATCTCGACCAATCCCGTCTGCACTTGCATCTTCGGGCATACCGGGAATCAACGACAACGCGTCGTTGTAATGCTTGACGGCTTCTTCGTATTTCTTGCGCAGAAACTCCAAATTGCCGGCCAGGTAATGCGCTCGTGCCCGCAAATCCAGCGGCACTTTCGTGTCTTCGGCAATGGCTCGGGCGACGATCAACGCGCAATCGACTTCGAGCGATCGTTGCGCCATGAGCTCTTCTTCGCCCGGGCCGCCATCGCTGAGTTCTTCCTCGCCAAACCGTCGTCCGTACTTTTCGGCCAACGAAAACAGCACGAGGCCCAAGTCGAAAGAGCCATTGTATTTTTGGCGCACGGTGTCGGGCAAACCAATGCCGCCGTCGCTACAAGCGCCCGTATTCAAATACGTTTCCAGCGCCTCTTCCGCCGATTGCAATCGACCCGCGTCCAAGTCTTCGAGCGCCTGATCCACAGTCGGCGAATTGCGCTCGAAAGGTCTGCGAGGATCCCAGCCGTAACATCCCGAAGCGAAATAACTTGCTGCACCAACGAAACATGCCAGGACAAACATGGCTCCGGCGACGCGCGCCGCGGCGGGCAAACGCGAAGCAACCACCTTGTTGCGCTCAGAGCGAGCCACGACGCACCTCCTGTCGTGTCGCACCCATGGCTCGTCGCACCGGAAACATCTCGCTCGGCTTCGGTCGGGCAGCCCAGCGACGTGGAGCGTCTGCCAAGAATGCTTCGGCCAAGAGCAGCAAGATCGCGAGCCCCAAGGGGTAGAAGTACACGTCCGCGTAGACCGTCTCGATACGTTCCGCGAGTTCGCTCTTCATCTGTTTGCGCAAGTCGCTCGCAATGCGTTCGATGCCCGTCGTGCCTTTCGCAGCCTGAATGAATTCGCCGCCCGGCGTTGCAGCAGCGATCGACGCAAGTTGCTTTTCGCCGTCGACACTGAGCGACGTGGTGAGCGGTTTTCCTTTTGCATCCGTACGAAATCCGACGATGCGCCCATCTTCGGCCACTTCCGGAATGCGTTCCGGCGTTCGTCCACCGATTTGGACCACGTGCACCGTCGTGCCTTCCGCGCCGAGTTGTTGGGCCACCGAAACGGGATCTCCTTCGAGATCTTCGCCATCCGTGATGAGCAGAACGATTCGTTTGTGCTCCGACGATTTCGGATCCCGCACGAGCAACTCACGGGCTTGTGCCAACGCGCGGGCGATGGCTGTGCCTCCAATCGGCATGTCGTTGGGATCGAGCTGACGCAAAAACTGAGCGATGGCTGCTCCGTCGGCGGTGAGAGGAAAACCCATCGGTTCTCCGGCAAACGCGACCGCGGCAAACCGGGCTCCTTCGAGTTCCTTCACGAGGCGCGCGACTTCGACCTTGGCGCGGAAAATGCGCGACGGCTCGACGTCGCGCGCGAACATGCTCTTCGAGTAATCGAGGACGACGACGACATCCACGTTCGTCGCGGGGACGAGGCGTGTGCCTTTGCCGTATTGAGGCCGTGCAGCCGCGACAAACGCGAGTGCAGTCGCCAACACAAGGAGCACGGCCTTCCACGAACGGCGCAGCGTGGGATCACTCGTGACGAGCGACGCAACACGATCGGCGTCTCCAAACGCTTGCATCGCTTTGCGTCGCAACACCATGCCGTGGATGAGAAGTGCAGCCACGACAAACGCGAGCAACGAGAACCACAAGAAGAAAGTCGATGCGAAGATCATGGGAACCTCCGCAAGAACCACGCTCGAAGCAAAGCATCGAGGCCGACGAGCACCACGCCGGGGATCAGCAAAAACGCGAACAAATCTTCGAACGACGTTCGGCTCGCCTCAAACCGTGTTTTCTCGAGCTGATCGAGCACCGAGTGCATGCTTTCTGCAAGCGCGCGAGCGTCTGTCGCGACGTACGCGTTGCCGCCGGTTGTCTTGGCAATCCACTTGAGCAGCTCGGGATTCACCGGATAACGTCGCCGCACATAGGTGGGATGACCCAACAGATCGATGCCGTTTTCGACTTCGACTTCGTCGTCCGAACCAATCTGAATCGTGCTGACGCGACATCCCTGGCTCGTGGCGAGTTCTGTCGCGTATTGCGGTGAAACAAGACCTTCCTTGTTGTCGCCGTCCGTCAACAGAATCACGACCTTCGACTGCGCATCACTCCGACGCAACCGCGCCACGGCTGTGGCCAGCGAATCACCAATGGCGGTGCTCGAACCATCGATGACATCGAGGCTCATCTTGCCAACGAGTTCGTTCAGCAAGTGGTAGTCGAGGGTCGGTGGGGACAAGACGTACGCACTTTTGCCGAACACGACGACGCCGATGCGGTCTGTTTTCCGCCGGCTGATGAAGTCTTGAATGACAATCTTCGCCGTATCGAGACGCGTCAACCGTCGACCAGGCGGAATGGAAATGTTCCCGGGCAAATCGCCGGGTTTGGCATCGAGGATCGCGCGCATCGACCCGGACAAATCCAGCACGACGACGATGTCGATGCCTTTGTCGTTGCCCGTTTGATCACGCAACACGGACACAGGTCGAGCAATCGCCACGACGAGCAGGCCAATGGAGACAGCTCGCAACACGCCCGGTAGATCCCGGAACCGGGCTCGCGCGCCACGAGGTCCACGAAGGAACGGAAGAATCGTTCCAAGGCGCATACGCGGCGTTCGTTCGTCTTGACCAACGGTTCCCCACCACAAGACGACCGGCACGAAGACCAACCCCAAGAGCAGCCAAGGATGTTCGAACGTTGCCGTGGGCCATGCATCTCCGCGCGCGTAAATCGGGTACACGAGCGCGAGCGCCAAGATCACGATGAACTGCAACGCGATGGAGAAAAACCGCTTCACGCTGCACCTCCATCAGGTTCGGGGAG
>JBGAOI010001099.1:0-2619 GCA_044221885.1 Polyangium sp. (in: bacteria) | reverse complement strand
GTCGATGGCGAATACTCTCGAAACGGGTTTGTCAGCAAATGCCGTTGTGGTCCGGCGGAATCCAGCGGGATACGTCGTGGGTGCGATCGGTCTTGTCGCCTTGGCGGCGGCGGCAATCTTGTTTTTCTCGTCCGAATCCCGGAAAGCGACAAACGCCACGCCAACGGTGGTATCGGTGGTCGTGGAAGCACCATCGGCAACGGCGCAGGCTCCTACGGCGACATCGACCATTGTCGCACCGATTGAATCTGCCGCGGCGTCTGCGTCGGCTTCGGCGACAACGAAATCAACGAAGTCGACAACGCCGCGACGAACGACGGGTCCTGTCAAAACGAAGCAAGGCGATGGAGATGGGGAAGAATTGTTCGACGAGCGCAACTGATTGTCAGTACGAACAGACAAAACGTTGCCCACGAACGGTCACGGTTCCATTGAGATCTTCGCGCCATATGGCGACACGATACACTTGACCGAGCGGCACGAACGAAACGCGGGGGATAATCGACGAATCTCCAGCCGGAACGACGTACGCCGATTGACCCGCGACCAGAGTTTCACCTGTTTTCGACAACCAATAAATGTCTGCGCTTTTTTGACTCAAGGGGGCAACGCCGATGTAAAAGCTATTGGCATCTTCGGCAGGTTGTGCGTACGTGCCAAGTTTCGCCACGGCAGCTCCTGAGAATTCTCCGATGATTCTGACCCCGGTCGGAGGCACGGTTGCGAATTGCCCCATATCGTCAACGATTCCGCCCAACAATTTTGCATCGAATTGAGGCGGCAAAAGACCCGAACCTGCGAGCATGAATACGGATTGGCCGGATACGAAAGGCATCATCGCCAAAATGGCTTCTTGGCGTGCAGGATCGGTGGAAAGATCGAATTCTTCCAAGGCGTATGCTTTGGATTGACGGCGATAACCGATCTTTCCGTACAATTCCGACGCCACGAAAACGACCTGTTCATTGTTGATGTACGCCACGGCGGACGCCCGGGCCTCGAATCCATTGAGCGGTCCTGTGCCGATGTCCGTGTATGCGGGTTCATCCGAACCGCCTTTGACGAGGTGCCACGTATTGGGATCGACGGGATCTTCGCAGGTCGCGGCGTATTTCGTCACTGCGCCTAGCCGCGCAAACTTGACGTTGATCGTATTTTTCATGCATTCCGACCAGGAGGGCAAGGCCGCGAGTTGGCACCCATTCTTCAAGCCACCGGTAACGGAATCGAGCGGAATGGAGATTTCGGCGACGACGACATTCGGAGCGACATGGCCCTGTAAAACGAATTCAGTCTCGGATGTGCGCGTCGCGTTCATGTATGCTTTTGCGTACGCAATCGAGCAATCGGTGATAGGCGAGACATCGGTTGTGGCCGCATCAATCGATCGAGCTCGGAACGTGACCGTCGCTCCGGATTCTTCGGCAATGGCGACATAGACGGCTTTGGAATTGTACCCGACGATCAATTTTCCATCGGGTTTGGTGAACTGGGCCGGAAGAAAAATCGGAAACACTTGGCCTTGCGGTAAACACGTCGCATTTACAGGCACGCATGCGCCATTCTTACATTGTTTGCTGACACAATTCGAAGGGTCGCAATTGCCATTGCCTCCTCCACCGCCCGCACCGCCAGTACCGGCCATTCCCCCGGTGGCAACCATTCCTCCGGTTCCGCCGGCTCCACCCATACCGCCTTTTCCAGCGGAACCGGCCATTCCGCTGCTCGACGATCCTTTTTCTTCTTCGAGGATGGCATCGTTTCGAACGCCGGCAATGGAGTGACATCCATAACCGAACGCCAATCCAACCAGCAGTATCGCCGTGAAAAGACCTTTTGATTGCATGTCAAAACTCTCCGGAAAGCGAAGTACCAAGTGTACCCGGACCAACCCAAGGGGCGAAACGAATCGCTGTTTTTTCTTCCTGCTTTTTGGAAGGAGCCGTCCCCCACACGATGATTCCCGTGAGCAGCAATGCGCCTCCTGCGCCCAAGGAAATATCTGCAATGGTCGCCGTTACATCGGCAGTACGATATGCATCGAGGCCTTCTTGGGAGCATCGAGGAGGATTGTCACCGGAACATTGCCCTTCTGCGGTTTTGACGTTCAAGAACGTCAAACCCCCTGCGGCCGCACCTCCGGCAACTCCAATAGCGCCAAACGTGGTGAGGACAATGCCCACCGTTCGTTGCGTATTGCTTTTTGGAGGCGGTGGGGGTTTGGGGTTTTCGGGTTTGGGTTTTTCTTCAGGCACTTCGATTTTCGGCGGTTCGGGAATTTTCGTGAGCACTGGAACCGTCACGGTCGTAGAGCCCGGTTCCGCCTTGATCTCCACGGAAGTCGTCCACGGCTCGCGCCCGGGTGCCGACGCTGCAATGGCTTGTTGACCGGGATCCACCGGCACCGCCGAGCCAAAAATGGACGACTCGACTACCTGATCGTTGCGCTTGACCACAAGATCTTCCACGCGCGATTCGAGAGGCACATCGATTTGCAATTTCGGGAGCTTGGACTCGAGCGCTTTGGCGCGTTTTTCAGCGGTCTCTTGGCGGCGCTTGTCATTACGTTGCCGCGATAGAACGACGGCATCGTTCCAAGTCGACCAAGCACTCGCAATC
>JBGAOI010001098.1:0-2620 GCA_044221885.1 Polyangium sp. (in: bacteria) | reverse complement strand
GAAATGGCGGTTCAAGGCGGAATGAGCGAGGCCGACCTACGCGAAGAAATGCCTGTGCCGATGGGTACCGTGGCCGTACCCCAATTGCCACCGGTCGAACAGACACCGACAAAGCCGCAATTGCTCGCTGGACCAACAACGGTTGCGAATTCCAAAGGCGCCACCGGAACACTGGTCGCACGTTGCACGATTGCCGTTTCCGGCCGAGCTCGCGATTGCAAGATCATTGCGGGTCCCGCGGTGATGCATCAGCCCATGCGGGACATGATTAGCCAGCAGGTTTATCAACCAGCTCGGTACCGCGGACAATCCATTGAGGTCCCGTATACACTGCGCGTAAAACTCGACGAACCCCCCAAACGTACGGGTTTGGCCGGTGCAGCGCTTCTGGAAGCGCCTTCGGTAGGGGCAGCCAAGACGACGAGCCGTGAAAATGCAGCTAACTCGTCCATCAATTCGCCCGCCACGGAAAAATAATGCCAAAAATTGGATTTTTGGTCTGCTTGGATAAATCATGGGGCATGTGTGAACCATGAGCATTATCGAAGGCTGAATCCCGGATGTGGATGACAATGAACGGGGACGAAAACCAAGAGCGTCCAGCGCCGCGAGCGGCGAATCTGAGTGCGACGGACCGAGCGCGTTTGCGTAAAATGCTGGACGACCATTACGACACGGTGTACCGGGCATTGCAACGTTTCGGCGTGCGCCAGGCCGAAGTCGAAGACGCAGCGCAAAAAACATTTTTGGTGGCTTCAACCAAACTGGAATTGATTGCTCCGGGATGCGAACGAGCCTTTTTGCTAGCCACCGCAGCAAACAAAGCCGCGCACGCGCGACGCACGCAAACGCGCCGGCGCGAAGTCGCTGAAGACGACGACGATGCGTCCATGGGTGCCGTAGCCGATCCTGCACCGCTTCCCGACGAATTGGTGGAGCAAAAACGAAGGCGCGCGCTTTTTTATCGAATTTTGGCCACAATGGATACGGAACTCCAAACTGTTTTCGTGCTTTTCGAGCTCGAGGGAATGTTGACGAAAGATATCGCCACGGCGCTCGATTTGCCGCTGGGAACCGTAGCTTCGCGCCTCCGACGCGCCCGCGAAGAATTCACACGTTTGGTGACGCGTACGATGCGACAAACTGCGGAGGCCGTATGAACGACGAACCGAAGCGACTTTTGGACGAGGATCCGGACGGTGCAGCCGGTTTGCTCATTCGCGCGGCATTAAAAGATGGACCGCCGCCGCCGAAAGGCGCGAAAGAACGCACGGCAAAGCAATTGGGCCTTGAATCGGCAACGGTCATCCCTTGGCGAGGGCGTCGAATTGCAGCGTGGAGTGCAGGAGCCACGATCTTGGCAGCCGCAGCGGGAGCCATTTTTTTCGTGTTGCCTCAAAAATCGCAAATGGAACCCGTTTCAAGCGAAAGCATTCCACCGCGGACAGCAACAGCGATACCCATGGCAGCGCCCCCGAGCGAACCTGCTGCGCCGTTGCCCATGGCGACATCAATGCCTCTCCCTATGGCCACGTCAATGCCCCCCGTGAAATCAGCAACGACGGGCAGTGCCCGACCGCCAAGCAGCGCAAAATCCGGCGCGCCGAAATCACCTCCAGCGCCGAAAAAAAGACCGGAGCAGTTCAAGTTTTGAGGCTGCCTCTTCAACCCGGGGCGTGTGTACGAGACGAACACTAACCTCGAATTTTGGGACCTGCGGTCTCATTGGCCGCACGTGCAAATCACCGCCTTTTCTGATAAACACCCGCCTACCCACCGTCGCAATGCATATTGTGAAGCATTGTCGCAAGCACGACGACGTCACGGACCCAATCGGCGCCGCAGTAAATCGCGCATTTCGGCGCTGCGGCGATCGAAGGCTTTGCGGTCTTCGGGGTCCGGAAGAATGGTCGCTTTTTCTTTGTCCCAATCGCCGATGATGAGCGCCAAACCCCATTCGTACAGTTCGCTCGTTTCGCACCCGGGTTGCGTTTTGCATGCTGCACGCTCTTTTTCGCGCATTTCACGAAGAGCATCGCCAAACAAAAACGTTCGAGCTTTGTATTCGCTCCCGACCAATTCGAAGAGAATGGGATAACCCGGGACAAACGCATACGCCACGGCGGGTTCGCCTTTTTCTCCTTTGAACGGAGGAAAAATTCGGTCGTAACTGATGAGCTTGTAACTCTTTCCCGTGCCCAACTTGATGGGTTTGATCCCATCGCCACTTTCACCTTTTTCCCACATCAAAAGACGCGTTGGCTTATCGGCTAAAGAAACGACGTAATGGGTGTAGCAGCAATGCGCGCCCATCGTCCGTTCGGTCATGATGATTTCGGCAATGCCATCGCCTGTCAAATCGCCACAAATATCGACGACCAAAGATCGGCGGTATTTGGCACCGTCCATGGAATCGACTCGCCCGTGGGCTTCGTACACTTTCTTGCCCGTTTTATCATTCACGACGACAAACGGTTCATACGTTGTGGTCATGTTGGCAGGTTTTACATTCTGAACCTCGAAATTGCCGCAAGAAACGCTTGGTTTCCAGTCGTCTTCCAAGGGATCCGGGACATACACGAAACCAGGCGGTAAAGCGGCTCGAGTAGGTGGTTCGAAT
>JBGAOI010001097.1:0-2620 GCA_044221885.1 Polyangium sp. (in: bacteria) | reverse complement strand
AAAGCAGGGCGCCCTTTTTGGACGTCATCGTGCCATCAGCTTCGATAAATCGCGTCCATTCCATTGGCACGGCCGGGTATTTCGGTTTTGTCCGAATGACCACCGCCGCCGTTTCGTTCGCACCCAGCGGACGTAGGAGTGGCACAGGGGCAGGGGCCGAAACCTTGGCCGATGCCACCACGGATGCACTTGGGGCAGCTTCGACAACCGCAAACGATGACGCAGCCGACGCAGCCGGTACCGACCCGCTTGATGGAGAAGGTTCGGCTTGAACGGAAGGTTTGTCTTGGCCGGTTTGGCAACAACCCGCCAGCAACATGGAGAGGATCGCGACAGAGAGCCGCGTGCCGCAACGCTTCGGCGACGTCACGTGTAGGGCGCGACGCCTTGTGCCGCAAAGAGTTCCGCGCGAGCTTCCGTCAATTCTGTGTTTGCAGTCCGGAGGCGCTGCGACAAACCCTGCACGAAGCTCCACAAAAGTTTGACCGCCAAAACGGGTTCACGACGCATGACGTTCATCATGTCCGCACGCTTGATGATCATCGTGCGTACGGGCTCCAAAGCCCGCACGGTTGCGGATCGTTTCGAGTCGTCGATCAGGCCCATCTCGCCAAAGTACCCGCCGGCAGGAATCGCTGTGATCGCCGTCCCGTTTTTCTCGACCGCGACACGTCCACGCAGAACGACATAGAGATCTTCGCCCACGTCGCCTTCGATGACGATCTCTTCACCTTCGGGATACGACTTCACCGTCGCGATCGCCACGAGCTCTGCTTGTTCGCGATACGTCAAGTGCATGAAGAGCGGAATGCCGCGCAACGCTTCGTGCTTGCGCAGCGACTCGTACATCACGCTCTCGGGCCCTTCGGCTTCTTCGTGGCTCTTCACGCTCACGAGCATCGCGGTGATGTTGTCGCGTCCGCCGCGTTCGTTCGCCATGTCGACGAGTTTTTCCGCGAGCGAATCGTTCATGTTCGAACAAAGATTGGCGAGTTCTTGTTCGTCTTCGAAGTACCCGTGCAAGCCATCGCTGCAGATGAGGATCACGTCACCGGGCATGAGATCGACGACGAGCGTGTCGACTTGCACCGACGGTTGCGTACCAACAGCACGCGTGAGAACGCTGCGCAAAGCGCTCTTTTTCGCCTGCTCTTTGGTCATCGTGCCGTATTTGATTTGAGCAGCAACGAGTGTGTGATCTTCCGTGAGCGAGTGCGCGGAACCTTGACGAATCAAGTAGGCGCGACTGTCGCCAACGTGGCCCAACACCGCGCGCTCTTCGGCGACGACGCAACACACCATCGTCGTGCCCATGCCGCGAAGTTTTTCGTCGGCTTCGGCCATCGTCCAAAGGTCTGCACATGCCGCTTGGATCGCGTTCGTAACGAGCTCTTGAGCCGCAGCCTTGTTCTCTTGAGACGCATCGTGTCGGAGCTTCTCGATGATCGCTTTGCGCTCGTTCACGTACGCACGCACGGTCGTGACAGCTTTCTGCGAAGCAATGTCACCAGCCGCTTGTCCGCCCATGCCATCGGCCACGACGTAGAGATTCAACTCTTCATCTACGAGGTGACTGTCCTCGTTTCGTCGTCGTTTGCGTCCTACATGGGTCGCTGCTTGCGCCGTGGTTTCGAGAGACATCCTGCGCGTACCTTTCCGTTTTTCGTCACGAGAGAACGATCCGGCGCATGGTAAACGACAGTCGGGGCTGGACGGAAGAGGGGCGTGATGGACGCTGGCGTTTTGCGGAGAACACCGGTCATCATCGACGTGAAGTGCGACGTGTCGGACGGCGACGTCGGGAATGTGCCTTTCATGAAAATAAGGTACGAAATCAAAATATTTCGATGCTCTGGCGTTGGGCGTATGATGCCGCGTCATGAGCAATCAGAATCGGCTTTCCGTTGCGATTCTTGGCGTGGTGTCTTTGGCGCTCGGCGCGTGTCAACCTTTGGCCGAGGACTTCGATTTCGATCGTGAGGCTGTTCCGGTCTTCCAGCGCAGTTCCCTCGTCTCGCCGACGAATACTGCGCCTGCTGAATTGAAGGTCATGGCGTGGAATATCAAATACGGCGCCGGGCGAATCGACTTTTGGTTCGATTATTGGGGCGATCGCACGCAAATGACCAAAGGCGAAGTCGACCTCAACATGAGCAACATTTATGCATTGCTCAATGAATACAATCCTGACATTCTCATGACCGAGGAAATCGAGACCAATTCGAAGCGCAGTGCGTATTACGACATGGTCCAGGGGATCCTCGACAATACACGTCTCAATTATGGTGCGTACTTCCAAACGTGGGATAGCCGGTACATACCCTCCGAAGGTGTGGGGCGCATGGAACTCGGAAATGCGATTTTTTCCAAATATCCCATTGCGTTTGCGGAACGAATTCGCCAAGTCGATCGCGGTGATCAAGATGCCGTGACGGCCACGTATTACCTGCATCGTATGATTGGCCGAGCCGTGATTGATGTGGGCAACAATCGGGACATCACGGCCTATGTCGTGCATACCGAGGCGTACGATCAAGACGGTACCAAAGGGAAGCAAATCCAGCAGATTTACGACGAAGTCAAAGGCGAGCGAAATCCGTTTGTCCTGGGAGGCGACTTT
>JBGAOI010001096.1:0-2624 GCA_044221885.1 Polyangium sp. (in: bacteria) | reverse complement strand
TGTTGTGTTCCGGGGTGGGTCGAAATCAGTTTGCGTTGGTGGATTGTGCCGATGTTCGGGCCCAGACAACCCACTTTTTTTTCCTCGTGCATGCGCGATTTTTGCTCGATGAAGCGACGGCGCTCGATTGGATGGGCGATCATGTGGCGTCGCGGGACAAGGCGTTGGCGGCACAAGTGCTTGCGGATGGGCGAGCAACGCCCGAACTTTCTGCGCGCTTACACTTGGCGATTGGCCGGTCAAACGCGCGTTTTTCTCGCCTGGATGATGCTGTCAAGGAGCTGGAATGTGCTGCGCACGAAGCCGCCGCGCTCGATGAAGAAGGTTACGAAACCCAAGTCGTAGCTTTGCTCTTGCTGGGTGCACTGCAGCAAGGACTCGGAAATTTGCCTGGTGCCGAGACTGTGCTCGACCGTGCCGTCACGCTTTGTGAAGCCCATGGTGACGCCTTGCATCTTGGCAGTTCGATGAACAGTCGCGGAGTTCTCCGCGCTTTCCAAGGCGATAGCTTAGGTATGGTTGCAGATTTTGAACGGGTCATCTCGCTCGGCCGCGAGCTTGGCCAGTACTACGTAGAGTTTGCCGGTCACTACAATCTCGGCGAGTTTCTCTATTGGATGGAGCGACTCGACGAAGCCGCTGTGCATGTTGCTCGGGCACACGCGATGAACGAACGTTGGGCAACGGGAGGGTTTCGTCCCGAGACGGTTTTACTGGAAGCACGCATTGCGCTTTATCGAGGAGACATCGAGCACGCGCAGGCACTTGCTCGACGATTGCGAGGCGGTGAAGCGACGCAACTGGCAGTGCCGTCGGAAGACGTGTTGTGTTCGATGGTCGAATTGGCGACGTCGAACGCGGACGACGCGGCCTGGGACGCTCTCGAACAGCGCGCAATGAAGTGGTATTCGGTGGGTCAAGAACGCATCGAGGTCATCGAAGCGCGGGCGATGGCCGAAGCAAGGCAGGGGCGTTTCGATGCCGCGCGTCGTCACTACGAACGAGCCGCGGAGCTGGCGGGGCAAATTCCGAATGTTCTGCGGGATCGCATTCTTCGACGCCTGGCCCGCCTTGAATCCATGCCCGTGTCCAAGACCTGACGCACCCGCGATCCGCGACGTTCTCAGCGGGTGACCCAACGAAGACGACCACCCCACCGGTTTTTTCTCACGGCTACGCACGTGTCCGTAGTACAAGCCAACCAGGAACGGGCTCGACATCGACCGTTTGTCTGGGGATCTCGTCCATGGATACGATCGTCATTGCCGTCATCGCCGGAGTCGTGCTCGCCGTGGTTGGCTTTGTCCTCATGCGCGGCAAAGGCACGCCCAAACCTTCGCTCGAACAGGCGATGGCGGAGGCTGAGCTTGAATCGAGCAAACCTGCGCCCAGCACAACCAAAAAACCGCGCGCGGACTTGAGCGGTTTGCCCAGTCTTCGTACGGCTGAAGAAGCAGCCGAAGAAGAAAACGACATCACGACGATCACGCTGAGCCCAGCGGCCGACAAGAACAAACCTCTGCCGAGTTTGTCCAAAGTGGCGCTCGATGACGACGACGACGACAACGTCGTGGCGGGCAACATTGCGGCCACACCCATCGTCATCGACGACAACGCGGGCGATGACGAACCCACGAAAACGTCCCCGTATTTCTTGGTCAGTGCAGCAGGACAAACCGATCGCGGCAAGCGACGCAAGTTCAACGAAGACAGCTTCCTCGTGCTCGACGACCAAGGTTTGTACATCGTTGCCGACGGCATGGGTGGGTATGCAGGTGGCGAAGTTGCCAGTGCTTTGACGGTGGAACTCATCGAGCAAGCGTTCACGTCACAGAAGT
The DNA here is from genome assembly GCA_044221885.1 of Polyangium sp. (in: bacteria). Taxonomy (GTDB): domain Bacteria; phylum Myxococcota_A; class Polyangia; order Polyangiales; family Polyangiaceae; genus Polyangium. The sequence continues at coordinate 786 of JBGAOI010001096.1, read as the reverse complement.
TCGAAGGACCCACGTACGACAACGTTCCGCGTCGCGGGGCCGAGGTTGCGCGAGCCATTCAAACGGCGAACAAAGCGATTTTCGAAAAAGCGCAAAGTGATCCGATGTTGAAAGGTATGGGCACGACGGTCATCGCCGCGCGCTTCATGCTCAACAAACAACGCCTGTACCTCGGACACGTCGGCGACAGCCGTTGTTACCGTTTGCGTGACACGAAGCTCGATCAGATCACGACCGATCACACGATGGCCGCGTTGGGCTTCAAAGGAGCTGCATTTGCGCATCGTTTGCATCGCGCCGTCGGCACGACGCCAGGCGTGGAGATCGACCTCATCATGGGTCGTCCGCGTCCCAACGATGTCTACCTTTTGTGCTCCGACGGATTGTCGAAGATGATCAAAGACGAGGAGATGCAGCGGATCCTCAATGAGATGACGGATCCACAAGCCACGGTGGATATCCTCATCAAGCAAGCCAACGACGCTGGCGGTCACGACAACATCACAGCGATTATCGTCTGCGTCCGATCGGCGACCGAGTACATTCGATCGCTCGGTGACAAGAAGGCTGCGAGCTGAAGTCTCGAGTTGGTTGGCAAAGGGCGTCGCGTTTGTCCTGGCGCCTCTCGTCGTTGCCGCGGCGAGTTTGTCTTTAGCGAACCCTTCCACGCCCGAGGTTCATCGCGCCGCGCACTTACCAAGGTTTGTCCCTCGGCGAGTTGCGTCGGTGTTGCCAACGACCTCGAGCAGCACCGTCGCAGCGTCACCGCGTGCGGATGCGAACCTG
>JBGAOI010001095.1:0-2632 GCA_044221885.1 Polyangium sp. (in: bacteria) | reverse complement strand
CCGGAAAGTTGGCCAATGGACAAACCCGGCAATGGAAGAACGAACGCTGGCGGTTGCGTGGCTATGCCAAATGCGTGCAAAAGCCGAATCTTTTTGTGGACTTGCGCCGTGACCGACAAGCGAGGCGATACGCTCGTCGCGTGCGCTCCTCCGGAGGCGAACACGTCCAAACGCACGCCTGGAGTGACTTTGACGCGGGGATCGATTTGCCAATCGAGGTCAGCGTAGGCCCCAAATGCTTCGTCGTCGCGCGGTGGAAAGAGATTGTCGTACGCAATGGTGTCGGGATCATCGGGATCAGCCCAATGACGTTTGTCGGCCGTGTAATGATCGAATTGAGCGTCGAAACCAGCTTTGAGGGTGAGTTTTGGGTGCAAGGGTTGGGTCAGGAACACGCGGGTCGCAAAAAGTTTGTCTTGGGCATTGCGTTGTTCTCCGAGACGTGATTGATCATATCCTAGGGTCGTGCCCCATTTCAATACGCCGTTGTTGGGAAGCAAGCGCTGATACCGCAGATCCAAGCGGTAAAACTCGGAACCAAATACGATGGTTTCGACGCCATTGGTCGTGTCTTTGAGCAAATCATAGGCGCCAAAGGAAACGAGCGAAATGCGATCTCGAGGGGAAAGATCGTAGGTCACGCGGGCTTGGTAATCGCGGTACGCCAATCCAACGTTTGGGGACAGGAGTGACAAGATCATGCTGGTGAAGGAAAATCGGCCCCCGAGCATGACGGAACCTCGGCCACCGGCAAAGCCCATTTCTGCGGTCGCGCCGGCATCGAAAATGCGAAATACACCTTCGCCGTGCAAATCGACGCGAGGCGTGGTCAAATCCGCCGTAACGATAGCGCCGGCATAACGACCAAATTCGGAGGGATAACCACCGGCGTGCAGATTGACTCGTTCGACCATGCTCGGATTGACGACCGATGGCCCAACACCGACGTGAAACAAATAGGGAACTCGGATGCCGTCGAGGTAATACCCGACGTTGCCCGGAGGCGCTCCGCGGACATAAAAATAAGGCAAGCCAGAAACAATGGGGGTTACGCCGGGTAAAACTTCGAGCGCTCGAAAAGGATCGCCGAAAGTACCGGGAATTTGCCGAACTTCGGCTCGAGACAACGTGGATACGGCGGGCGGTGGTTTTTCGCCACGAACGTCTACGGTAATGGCATCGGGTTTGGCCGGTTTGGGTTTGACTTCCGCGGGCTTGGATGATCCGGGATTTTGCGGATTCGCAGGGGTCTCAGGTTCGTCGGGGACAGGCTGTTCGACTTTGGTTTGTTTGAACGTGACGGCAAAGCGAATTTTGGCCGCAACTGGTTCGCCATTGCGTGTTTTTGCACCGTGAGGGCCAAAATGACTTCCGCGTCGCCCACGCCCCCAACGGGATAAGCGACTTCCGGGGATCCTTGAATTTGCGGCGGAGTCAATACAGGCGCGGGCCCGGGTGTGGGAGCCGGCGTAGGCGCAGGCGCTTGGGCTTGCGCCGCTGAAGCAGCCACACATGTCGCCAGAGTGAGAAGCGCACAAGGGACTAAGTTACGGCGCAACGACGAAAACAACGTGATCATGGCTCCTCGAGAAACCTTAGGGTGAGATAACCGAAAACGAGGTTCGAATCAACCTGGCGCCCGGAAGGAACAAACCGTGCGAACAAAAAAGATGCGGACGCGCGTGCGCTTATGAGACGTAGGCGAAGTCGAAGCCCCTACGAATTTTTGCCCGGACAATCTCGAACGTTCCTCGACAGGCGGGAAAATGTGTGCTTTACCGCTGAAATCATGACAGCGAAAAAATCTCTGGGCCGCGCGCCGGATGGGAGCGCGATTTATCGGCATCGCGAAGACGAAGTGGACCGGACGTACGACATGCCGGCGGAAACTGCATGCGTCGACGAGATCGAGGCGCACATGGCCAAGTATTTCGGGCCGGCGAGCAATGTGTTTCACGAGCTCGTATCGGACAAAGTGCATATCGACGTGCATTTCATTGCGCCGACGCCCGAAAGAAATCGTTGGACGTTATTCACGACGGGTATGAGTGCATTACCAATGGCCGTCCCGGAAGGTGCCGAAGATTATGCTTATGCTGAATTGATGATTTCCTTGCCTGCTGGGTGGAACATGAATGCGCTGGGCCAGCAGCCTCCGCCGAAAGACTTGGAGCGTTGGTATTGGCCTATTCGGTGGCTCAAGCAACTGGCGCGATTGCCGCACGATTACAACACGTGGCTGGGAACGTTGCACACGATTCCAAATGGCGATCCGCCTCGACCGTTTTCGGCGGAAACGAAGTTATGCGGTTGGGTGCTACTTCCACCATTCGAGGCAGAGGACGAGGCACAAAGCGTAGCTTTGTCCGATGGACGCGAAGTTCATTTTTATTGGTTGCATGCGCTCCACGCCAATGAAATGGACTTCAAACTTCAGAAAGGCGGGGAGGCTCTCTTGGAGGCGTTGGCCAAGGCCGACGTAACGGAAGAATTGGATTTGGCACGGTCATCTGCGATTGGCAAAAAGCAGAAACGGTCGTAAGCGAGCTGGCGAGAGGCATTGAAGGAAAATTCGACAATTCTTTGCGCGTTTGGCGCAAATCTGAATCACGTTGACAAACCTCGGTGAGAC
>JBGAOI010001094.1:0-2634 GCA_044221885.1 Polyangium sp. (in: bacteria) | reverse complement strand
ATTGATTTTGACGAATGCAATGGCTGCGTGCTTGCGGTATTCGTCGAACTTTTCGTGCGCCAACCGCTCCAAGGAGGACGTGCGAAGTTTTTGGAAAAAGCCGTCGTCGAACGGCGTGGGGTAACGAATGTCTTCGCCCATGACGGCACGAAAATGGTCGGGAACGTCGACCATCGACCACAAGGTGCCGAATTCAAAGAGGTCCTTGCGGGGTTCGGCAAACGCACGTAAAGCTTCGGGAAGTCGCGCATACACCGATTGGGAAACGACGATTTCGCCGCCGTGGGTGTGATTTTCGGCAATTTCTTCAATAAAATCTGCTTCGTTGCCAAAAAGCCCTCCGGCAATGTTGACGCAATCGCCCCAATGAATTCCAATCCCCATTTTGACGGTCAACGGTCGACTGCGCTTTTGCACCGCAAGCATTTGTTCCACAATGGCCGCAGGCTCAATGGGATCCGGGAAAAACATTTGCGCATTGTCGGCCGCCCACACGCCAATGGCTCGACCCCCGAGCGCTTTGCCAAACGCGTGCAAGATTTCCTTGGGCTCCGACACCAATTTCAGCACTTCGGCGAGAGAACGACGTTGCGTAAGTTTCGACAACCCAGCAGCATCCATGGACACAATCGTGCCGCGAACAGCGTAAGGTTCGAGCAGCAAATCGTGAGTTTCGGGCGATTTGTCGGATTCGTTCCAACGCAATACGAGGTCATGCGGCAATGCACCGGCAACGTCCTGCCTGAGGTCCGCGAGGGAGATATCGTGCGCGCCCATCGATGCGTCTCGTTCCTTGGACGCGGTGCATAACACACGGATCGAGACTTGAAAACCCGAAAGTTGCGTCCGATGCAGAAATGATGGAGCAAGCCGCACGAAAGTGGCTCGTTGCGCGTCGATGTAAGCAAGCAAAGGGGTTGTATTCGCTGCGGGTCATCGTTTTTATGGACGACGCTCGGTCGACCATGGTAGAGGTGCTCGACCGTGGACGATCCACGACGAACGTTCCGAATTCGACTCGCCATGCGCCAAATCATCAAAACCTCAGGACTTTTTTGGCCATTCGTGATCGGATTTGCGGCGACGGTTTCCCCTGCTTATGCCCAGGTGTCGACGACGTCGGTGACGATCACGCCGCAACTCGTTCAGCAGGCCGAGTCGTATTCCGATCTAACTTTGTCGCCCAATGGTCGTCTTCTGGCAACGCTGCATCGAGGCAGCCTTTACGTATGGGATGTGGAGACCGGAACGATTTTGCGCGTCATTTCGCCACCTGGTGTCCCCAAGTTTGCCTTTACAAACGACAATGGATATTTACGGTATGTTACGGTATCGATTGTCGGAGGCAAACCGACGTTGTTGTCAGGCGATTGGAATTTGTCGACCGGGGACTTCACGCAGCATGTGGGACCGAGCGGGATTTTCGTTGCCACCGTCGTAGCCGGAGGAAAACGAGCCATTTTAGGGGGAAATCCCACGGGCACGGTGCACGTCTTCGATATTGAAAACAACAAGATAGTCAATTCATTCGGGACGCCACCGCCCACGGGGATACCGGCCAATCAATTGGATCCGCGCACGATTTCGATCCTCGCGGCCTCGGAGAATGGCCACGTTGCCCTCTTGACACGTGTGAATGGTCAAGTCGAAATATGGGATACGGAACGACAATCCCTGCGATATAAGTTGAAAGAGTCGCATCTGGCCTCATGGCTAGGTGTTTCTCCCGATGGCACTCGCGCTGCATATACTCGACCAAGCCTTGCCGACAACAGAACTCCGATCGATGTGGTGGACGTTGCTTCCGGAAAACTCGTGCGAACGATATTCCAACCTGGCGATACGCGTGGCGGCGCAGCGTTCTCCAAAGACGGAAAAACCATTTTAGCGATTGCGTCCAAAGGTACATTTCAGCAATGGAATGTTGATTCGGGCACGCTGGTCCATCAAGGGGAACTGCCGTCGGGTGTCATCCAAGGCGCGACGGTGTTTGTCGAAGGGAACCAATGTTTATGGGGATCGGCCAACACGTTGGTGCGCTGGGATCTGGCCAAGAATAAGCTCGTACAATCGCTGCTCGATGAAAAATACTCGGTTTTCGCCATCACCTCGGCGGGAGCGGACACGTCCACCGGACGAGCCGCAGCGTTGGGCACAGACGACAAAACTTCGCGCGTGATTTCGTGGGATTTGTCGACGCTCGGGCTGCAAGCCAATGTGCCCACCGCAGCCGGAGGCAAAATCGCGGCAAATGCATCGCGCGTTTGGATTCCCAATACCACGGGTTTTACGCTGCTGGATTTGAACACGTTTCAATCGCGTCCGATGGTGCGCGATGCCGGAACGACGCTCGATGCCGCCTTCATGATTTCCGGCAATGGTCAGAAGATGGTGGTTCCTGGGAATCGACGCGGCTCGGATCCAATCACGAATCGCACGTGGTTCGAAATTGTGCTTTCGGAATGGAACGCAAACACCGGATCGAAAATCGATAAAGTCGTGCGCAAACGTTCCGATCTTTCCCAAACGATGCTCGCGATGTCCCACGAAGGTCGGTTCGTCGTCACAAACGAATATGACGTAACGTCGAAGCATAGGCATGTCCGGCTTTGGGACCTGGACCGCGATGTGCTG
>JBGAOI010001093.1:0-2636 GCA_044221885.1 Polyangium sp. (in: bacteria) | reverse complement strand
GTGGCCGTGCATCATGGGCGTGAAGGCACGCGTGTCGTGCTTTCCTATGATACTTCGCGGCTTTCGCGTCCGGCGGCCGAGCGGCTGCTGGGGCACTTGCGCACCTTGGTCACGGATGCAATGGCCTACCCAGAAAAGCGTTTGTCGGAGCTTTCCCTGTTGACCGAAGCCGAACAAGCACAGTTTGCCGCGTGGAACGACACGGCGCGTGAATATCCCGCGGACAAGTGCATTCACGAATTGTTCGAGGAGCAGGTTGCGAAGACACCGGACGCGATTGCGCTCATATTCGAAGATAACCAGCTAACGTATGCCGAGCTGAATACCCGGGCAAACCAATGTGCGCATTATTTGCGGTCGCTGGGCGTCGGGCCGGAAGTGCTCGTTGGCCTTTGTGTAGAACGTTCGATTGAAATGGTCGTCGGGCTTTTGGCCATTCTGAAAGCGGGTGGTGCGTATGTGCCGCTCGATCCGACGTATCCAGCGGATCGCCTTGCGTACATGCTCGCGGATGCGCGCGTGAGCGTGCTATTGACGCAATCGTATTTGCAGGACAAACTTCCTGTGTCCGGTGCTCGTGTGGTTTGTCTCGATGACTTGCATTGCTCGGAGCGACCGACAACGGCGCCATTGAGCGGTGTTTTGCCAGAAAATGTGGCGTATGTCATTTACACGTCGGGGTCAACGGGTAAACAAAAGGGCGTTTCGGTCAGCCATGGTTCTGTGGTGAATCTCGTGGTGCACGAGGCGGATTTGCTGGGCATACGTCCGCAAACGCCCGTCCTGCAATTTGCGTCGATTGGTTTCGATACATCGGTTTCGCAGATGTTTTCGGCTTTGATTCGCGGTGGACGCTTGGTGGTCGCATCCTCAGCGGAACGCCACTCGAATACAGCGCTGATGCATCTTCTGCACACGCACGCTGTCGAAATTGCCGATATTCCGCCAAGCGCATTGATTCTGCTCGACAACGAGATCCCGTCGTTGCGCGTATTGATGGTCGGTGGTGAGGTGTGTCCAATCGATTCAGCGGTCCGATTTGCAAACGGGCGTCGGCTCGTGAATGCGTATGGTCCCACCGAAACGACGATCACGGCGTCCTATTGGGAAGGTGAGGTTTTACCGAGCATACCGTTGCCCATCGGCCAAGGAAGTGCCAACAATCAACTTTATGTCTTGTCGCCGGAAGGGCATCCGAATCCGGTAGGTGTCACAGGCGAACTTTACATTGGTGGCATCGGATTGGCGCGGGGTTATCTGAATCGCCCCGCATTGACGGCAGAAAGGTTTGTCCCGAACCCATTCGGCCCTCCTGGCAGCCGCATGTATCGCACGGGTGACCTTGCACGCTGGAATGACGACGGCAATCTCGAATTCTTGGGGCGTATCGATCACCAAGTGAAGATTCGTGGTTTCCGCATTGAACTTGGCGAAATTGAAGCAGCGCTGGCTTCACATGCGAGCGTGCGTGCTTGTGTGGGTGCTTGCACGCGAAGACGTTCCGGGCGACAAACGGCTCGTCGCGTACGTTGTGCCCAACGATGGCGATTGCATCGTGAATTCATTACGCGAGCATCTCGGAAAAACGTTGCCTGATTACATGATTCCTTCGGCGTTTGTCGTGCTGGAATCATTGCCGCTGACACCGAACGGAAAAGTCGACCGCAAAGTCTTGCCTGCTCCGGATGGCTCGCGTGATGCGTTGGCAGCATTTTTCATCGCGCCACGTACCGAGACGGAGCGAACTCTCGTTGCGATCTGGGAAGAGTTACTGAATGTAAAACCCATCGGCGTGACGGATGATTTCTTTAATTTGGGTGGGCATTCTTTGCTGGCGGTGCGGCTGATGGCAGCGATGCAAGCTGAGCTTGGTTATGCGCCGGCCATAGTGAATTTGTTCCAGCACCCGACCATTGCTGCATTGGCGGCGTTGGTTGACGGAACGGCCGAGCGTCCAGCACTAGGTGCTGTATTGCAATGGACGAGGCGTGCCGAAGGTGCGATTGCGTATTCAGGTTTGTCAGGTACAGAGCGCCGGTTGTGGTTTTTGGGTCGGCTGCATCCCGAAGCGCGTTCATATCAGGTGCCGCAGGTGTTCCGCGTGCAAGGGCCTCTCGACGAGGCTGCATTGCGGTCGAGTTTGGATGCGCTTTCGAATCGGCACGAGCTGCTCCGCACGACGTATCCGGAGGTCAATGGAACGCCTGTGCGTGTGGTCAACGACAAACCCAATATGGCTTTGCGTATCGAAGATCTTGCATCATTGCCTGACGGAGAACGCCACGCCGCTATCCAAAAGCTCATTGCGGAGGAAATCGCGACCGCGTTCGATCTGGCACATGGCCCCTTGACGCGCGTGTTGGCGATGAAAACCTCGGAGCAGGAGCACGTATTGATGCTGCACCAGCACCATATCGTGACCGACGAGTGGTCCGGTGGCATTTTACTGAAAGAATGGTCCACACTTTACGAGGCCGCACGAAGCGGGAAACAAGTCGCGCTGCCTGCCGTTGTTTTCCAATATGCCGATTACGCTCACGCCGAACAAGAGGCGTTTGAGCACGATGGATTTGCCGCCTCTCGAGCCTATTGGAAGGCACAATTGACGAGGCTCCCGCGCCTTGATTTACCGATTC
>JBGAOI010001092.1:0-2636 GCA_044221885.1 Polyangium sp. (in: bacteria) | reverse complement strand
CCTCGTGGTTTCACTGCGAGAAGTCGTTTCATTCGGTCAACGAGGGCAAATCTCGATCATGAAAGAAAAACGAAGATGGTAGTCCGGAACGGCAGTGGAGGACTTTTTATTATGTAGCGCGGGGTTTTAACCCCGCGCGTGCGTACGTGACGAACGATGTCTCAGGTTCTGAGACGGTCTCTAAGGCTACCTTGGCATCGGCATCGCAGCGTCGGGTCCGGCATCACCCAACGCACGCATGATTAACGGGACAGGACAAACAGTCGGACGTTCACGCCCTTCTTTGCCCTCGCGAAAGCAAGTTTTTCCTGCCACACGCACGCGTTCCCCGATGTCGAGTTCCATCGGGCACGGCACGCGTTCGGTTGGTGAAACCCGATCTCCATCGAGCGAATACAACTCGCAACGCTCTTCGGTCCGTTCGAGGTAGTACCGAATCGACGGACGACGCGCCGAGCTAGACGAGGCCGAAGTCGTTGCCGAGGGTGCGACAGAGTTCGGCGAGGCCATGCCGACCTCGACGGGCGAAGCATCTTGGCAAGATGTCGCGAGGAGCGAAAAAACAGTAAAAAACCAGCGCGCCAATGCAGCGCAACGAATGTGCACGCTCGGGTCCCTTGCCCAACCATACCGACGACGGCGACGTGCATGCTAGTGCTAGGCTCGATTCCGTGCGAGAGCTTCTGCTCTGAATTTCACACGTCGAACGAATGGCCGACCTTCGCCCCTCAACCAAATCTGCATCGGACGGCATTCCCATCGATTGGGGAAGCATCGGTCCTTTGCGCCTTCGAGCACGACATCTGGCTGAAGGCGTTTATGCCGGCGCGCATCGAAGTGCTCGCAAAGGTGCGGGCGTCGAGTTTGGCGGACATCGACCCTATGTTCCGGGTGACGACCTTCGTTTCTTCGATCGTCGCGCGCTCTTGCGACACGATCGCATGATGATCCGCGAGTTCGAGACCGAGACGGATCGAGCTCTTTGGTTGTGTGTCGATGCAACAGCATCGATGGCGTATCGCAGTGCAAAGGCACCTGGCGCAAAACTCGCGTATGGAGCGCTCGTGGGTGCTGCCCTCGCGCGCGTCGCGTTGTCGAGTGGTGATCCCGTCGGTCTTGGTTGGATCGGTGGTCGCGGCGCGATGTCGTTGCCCGCGATGGGTGGACGAGAAGCGTTCGATCGTGTTGTTGGTGCGCTCGAATCGATCACGTCAGCGGGTGATGCCAAAGCCGACGACGGCGCGATGGAGCGAGCGTTGGCCCCGATTGCTCGTCGCGCCAAACGAGGCTCGGTCATCGTGCTGATCAGCGACCTTGTGGACTTGCCCGACCGAGCTTTGCCGGCATTTACAGCGCTCGGAACGAACGGTCGAAAGTTGGTGGTCATACGAGTTCTCGATCCGATGGAAGTCTCGTTTGGTTTTACCGGGAACGTTCGTCTTCGCGCGATGGAAGGAAGCACGGTCGTCGAAACGAACGCGGATGAAGTTCGCGCGACGTATCAAGCTCGGTTGCACGCGATTGCGGATCGGTACGCGGATGAATTGACGCGGCGAGGTGGTCGGTTTGTCGATACGTCGACAGACAAACCTGCGGACGAAGTCGTGCGCACGGTCGTGAGGGCCGTGTCGGAGGCACGCGCGTGAGTTTTGCTTCGATCGCTGCGCTTCTCGTGGCTCTTTTCGTGGTGGCTCCCATTGCGGCGCATTTGTTGCGACGACGCAAAGCGGAAGAGCAACCGTTTCCTCCGGCCGAACTCGTTCCTCCGACACAACCTTCGGCGCGGCGACGGAGCATGCTCGAGGACCGAGCGTTGTTCTCGGTGCGAGCGCTCAGCGTGTTCCTTTTGGCAGCGCTTGGTGCAACGCCGTTCGTGCAATGCGCGCGGCTTGGTTTGGCGCGCAAGGACGGTGCGTCGGCGGCGCTGGCCATCGTGGTGGACGATTCGCTCAGCATGCGCGCGCAGCTTGATCCGGGAGCACTTGCGGTGGGCAAACCCAGCAAGTTCAAGCGAGCCTTGCAAGGGGCGCACGAGCTTGCCGATGGACTGAAGAGTGGCGACGCCGTCGCGATCGTTCTTGCAGGATCCCCGCCGCGCGTGGCGTTGGCGGCCACGACAAACCTGTCGGCGGTGCAAGCGACGCTGGATGGAATCACGCCGTCAGATCGCGCAACGGATCTCGAAGGTGCGATTCGCTTGGCGCGGGAACTCGTACGCGGTGTGCCGCATGCGGATCGTCGCGTCGTCTTGTTTTCGGACCTCGCCGATGGTTTGCCCGATGCTCCAGCCCTGGGTGCAGGATCGGAAATTCCCGTGTGGGTTCCGTTGCCGGAGCTCGAAGCGAAAGGTGCCGATTGTGCGATCACCCGAGCCGATCGCTCTGGAGCAAAGGTTCGCGCACGCGTGGTGTGCAGTCCCGCGAAAGAAGCCAAGGATGCGCCTGGACAAACATCGGCTTCTTCAGGGCGAAGCATCGAAGTTTTGAGCCGCGACAAACAGATCGTCTCAGCCAAGTTGGGTGCGTCGATTCGCGCAGAAGACGTCGTTCTCGATGTGCCAGCCGATGCTCCCGCGGAGTTGATCGTGCGTTTGTCGCCGGGCGACGTGATTGCCGAAGACGACATGGCCCCCGTGG
>JBGAOI010001091.1:0-2647 GCA_044221885.1 Polyangium sp. (in: bacteria) | reverse complement strand
TAATGAATCCGACGAGAAGGGACATGACCCAACACACAAGCATGAACAGGAGCGCTTGGATGCCCATTGCGCCCATGTTGCCAAGCCAATACAGACTTCGTGAGGGCATTCGAACGGCAAACAGGGTCGAGGTGCCCAGGTCGCGTTGGCGGTGGTATTGGTCGCCCACGAATAACAAGAAGCCAAACGCGAAGATAAAATGCAAAACGTACGTGTGGCGCAATAAAGCGGGGAAGATATCCCAGACGTCCACGGGTCGCGTGATATGGTCCGTGTTAAACGAATACTGCAATGTATCGGCAAGAAGGCCCGCCGCGAGGGCGAATACGGCGGTAATCAAAGCCCAACGCCAACGAACGACGCCGCTGAGAAAGCTGAGCGCAGTAACGCGTCCGAGGGACCGGAAAAACGCCATCAGGCGATTTCCTTTTTGGCGAATATACGCTGACAAACGAAGTAGATGATCATGGCAAACGTGCCCCAGTACAGGAATGGGGCGAAAGGAATGAGCCAGCCAGGAATCCATTTGAAGTAGAAATCGTAATCGAGCAAGATGTATCTCTCAGGGTTGAGTGGTTTACAGATTGCACGTGTCATCACGATGGCGATGATCGTAAAAATCGGCGTCGCTGCCATCGCGACGTATTCATTGGCTACAAGGGCACCAACAAGTACACCCACAACCGCCAATCCAGCCGCCGCAGCGATAGCCATCAGGGCGACGAGTAGGTCGTGCATGAAGGGGCTGTACGCAAATAACGCCTCAACTGGCCCGGCAAGCCAGATCGAATCAATCACCTTTGCACGCCCGGGCGTCCATGTCGTAAACACAATCGCGAAGAATCCGAGAATGGCGGCCAGCGTGATGAGCGCAGCACTCGCCGCTGCTCCCATCAGTTTTCCGACGAGATACCGTCTACGTTCAACCCCTTTGGCGAGGATCCCAAGGGCCACACCGGTACGTCTCTCGGCGGCCAACGCGCTACCCATCAAGCCTGCAAAAAGAGGTATCACCATCAGCAGCCAGTAGTGATTGCGACTCAACGCTCCCTCGGCGTAATATAAGAACTCTTGACTGGGATAGGTGTTACTCCCGTCGTGGTATTTCACGTCACGGTACGCGAGCAGAACTGCAACCGTCCACATGGTCACGGCACGAATCGGACGCAGGTTGCTCTTGACGTCTTGCCAGATGAGATTTGTCACCACGTCAGCACGCAACCATCACCCCAACATCTACTTTAGTTTTACGCGATAACGGCCACGAACCACCATCGTCTTGTTCACATGAACATTCAGACGAAGTTGTGCCACCAGCGGAGTATCCTTGTTGGGGGGAGACCAAATGACGGTCGTTCGAGGACTGACAGGGATCTCGTCCACCTGCACATTGTTGTTGTTCGCATCTTGAATCTTGAACCATGCTGTCTCTCCGACTTCTTTTCCATCGTGCTGGACCGAATACACCTCAAAAACAAGCATCTCAGAAGGCGCGATGTTGATCTTGGGCCAATTGCAATCTGTATCCCCCGACCATGGCACCGTGCACGTAAACTCGTCCACATAAGCCAAGTTCGTCACTGCCAACCACGCCGCCACAATCGCAACGCCTATGCCCGAAAGCAAGTTCAAAGTTCGCCTGGACAATCACCTCCATTCGTTTCAAAAACACTTCCGCCCATCGTACGAAAACCTGGTCACCGAGCGAGCGGAAGGAGTCAACGGCCGCCTTGATGTAGCGTTGCATTGACGCAAATCGTTGCACCCGACCCCTCTCTTCGTGCATCATGTCTGTGTGGACGAAACACCCCGCCCCGCCATGGACATCGTCCTCGCGAAATCGCAGCTCAAACGCCCATTTTTCGCGATCCTCGGCCTCGTCATCGTCGCCGGTGTTTGCGCCGAAGTGCTCGGTTCGATGTTTGGCTGGTCGACGCAATCGGGTTTCTTGCCCTTATTTTCCCTGAGCTACGAAGGCAATGTTCCAACCTTTTATTCCGCAGTGATTCTCTCCGTTGCGGGCTGCCTGTTGATGTTCTCCGCAATGGCCGCACGAAAACAAAAAGCGGGATTCGTACCGCATTGGTGGATTCTCGCGTTAGGATTTTTTTACATCGCCATCGACGAAGTTTTCTCCATTCACGAATTAGCCGGCGGCTTTATGAAATTATCCGGCGTTTTGTATTTCAGTTGGGTGGTCCCGGCTTCCATTCTCGTGCTTTTCATCGGTTTGTCGTACTTGCGTTTTTTGCGTCATTTGCCTCGACGAACCGCCTTGCGCTTTTTGGTCGCGGGCGCGCTTTATGTTGGCGGCGCTGTGGGCATGGAGTTGCCGCTCGGGTATTGGACGGAAAAACACGGTTCCCATAATCTCGGATATGCCTTGATCGACGCCGTGGAAGAATCGATGGAAATGATTGCCATCAATTTGTTCATTCTTTGGCTCATCGACCATTTGGCGGAATCGGGCGTCACGTTGCGATTCTCCTCGACGACAGCGGCGGAGAAAACGTGACCACGACCGCGCCAACGGCTGCGACCTCACAACGTTCGCCGTACATTGCCAGTCCAGCCTACGATTGGATCTTTTTTCTTCTCCCTCCCCTCGTCTCTTTGCTCGTTGGAGCGCTTGTTTCCGAAACGTCTT
>JBGAOI010001090.1:0-2650 GCA_044221885.1 Polyangium sp. (in: bacteria) | reverse complement strand
CCAGCGATCATCTTGCTCGCCGTGGGTCACCAAAATGCGCGCTCCGCCAACATCCATGATTTCCGGCGCATCGCCCGTCGCAAAAACGAGTTTGTCGGCGATGACTTTCGGTTGTTCGAGCGCCTCGCGAAAAATGGATTGCACTCCAGGAAATGCCAGTTCGATGTCGTGATTGCCCAATCGAATCGTGACCTCGCCCCCACGCGCGAGCACGCGGCCGAAGGCGCGGAACACCGCAGCCGATGCTGGATTTCGCGCAATTTGCCGCGCCTGCTCCATGGCGCGCGATTCATCGAGCTGCAGTGGGTCTTCATTCATGAGAAAATCCACGCCGTCGCCATTCACGAGCACGCGTAGCGGAGCGCCGCCCAGTTGATCGAGCAACGCGGGAAGAGCCTCCTCACCTTCGAATACATCGTAGGGGCCACCGTTGCCGAGATGGAGATCGCTGATGATCAATGTCTTCATGACGCGCGTGTCCTTTTATCGTGTCGAAGCACTTGACGCTGCGTGGCACCCCTCGTGCCGCTTCACATCTGCGCCAAAGTCGTTCTGAGCCGGATCCTATGTAAACGACTTTTCTTCCATTTGAAACTTTATTTGATCCGCCCCCATTTTTGCGATTGTCATGCGCTGTCATGGACATGCACAGAACCCGCGACTTTTGAACGCGCGGATCCCTTGTCCATGACTTGCCATGACACGTGTCGGCCGTATCCGGGGTCAGCTCGAGCTCGTCGCCCAAGCGCGCGAGTAACGGCGTGTCATGGTTGTGCTTCTCGGTTCTGTGCGACCACGGACGGTAAAGCTCTCGGAGGTCACCATGCAGAACAACGTCGCCTTCCTTCAAAACAACGAGTCACTTCAAGAAGCGACGTGGGCGTTCGATGCCAAAACTCCATTACGTAAGAGAGCTTTACATCTGGCGCGTCGCGTAGCAGCGTCGAATTGTCCTGTGTTGATTCTGGGTCCGACGGGGGTCGGAAAAGAAGTTTTGGCCATGGACATCCATCGCCATAGCGAACGCGATCATGGTCCCTTCGTTTCCGTGAATTGCGCTGCCATCGCGCCGAATTTATTCGAAAGCGCCTTTTTCGGACATACACGAGGTTCTTTTACAGGCGCCATGAACGACAAACCCGGGTTCATTGAATTGGCGCACAAAGGCACGTTGTTCCTCGACGAAGTGGGAGACCTTCCGACCGATGCTCAAGGCAAACTTTTGCGTTTCTTGGCCAATGGCAGTTTTTGGCCCGTCGGCGGCAGTACCGAACGGCGCGCAGACGTGCGGATCATTTCTGCAACGCACAAAAAAATCGATGCAACAACGGCAGATGTATTTCGACGAGATCTCTTCTTCCGCTTGAGTGTCGTGCTCGTACGCATTCCGGAACTCGAAACTGAAGACGTCGAGACCATTGCCGCTTCCTTGGCTCACGAAACCATGCAACGCCACGGACGATTCTTGCCTTCCATCGTTCTCGAACGTTTGGCGGAACGTTGTTCCAGGCGGTCATGGAATGGAGGCGCTCGAGAATTACGTAATGCCATCGAACGCTTCATGGTCCTGTACGATGCCCAGGTGGAAATTGACGAGCAGCTCGATGAAGCCATGGGTAGCGAATCGAATGGTGTGCAAAGTGGTATTCGCCCCAAAGGGGGTAGTGCCGTGGTGGCCAAGGAATTGGACAACCTCATTTTTTTGGGGATTGCTCGAGAATGTGCGGACGTGCGGGAATTGGCGGACCGAACCGACCGAACGTTGCAAGCCGTGTACGTTCGTCTCAAAAAACTCGGCCTCGATCCGCAAGATGTCGGGGGTTCGCCGGCGATTGAAGCTGCCATTGCAGAATTGCGCCGACGAATCGCTCCGGAAATGCCATGGTTGCAGAATTTGCTCCAGGGATGAAAGGGGTCGAGACGGGCCATTGGAAATCAGCAATCATTGCGGGAGCGTTTTTTCCCTCATCGATCTGAAAACGTGGTAAACATGGTTCCATGACCGCTCCCGACAAGCCGACTTGGCAAACAAAACTCGAATCCGCCGCCATGACGCCCGTCACGCTTCCCGCGTTCGATGCGCGGATGACGGAAGCCTTGACGCAGCTTCAAGGCAAGTCTTCCAGCGAAGTCTCTTTGGAAGCTGAACGCAGCAAGCTCGCGATGGAAATGATGCAAGCCCGTGCCCGCGCCGAACAAGAGTTCGCCATTGCGGAACGTATTCGCACGGCGATCGAAGTGGAAATCGAAGACTATTACGATGTTTCGGGAAGTGGCAACTTGGGGGTCGATGCCGAGTCGCAATCCGTGGGCGTCCGGGCGGGTGGGCAAAAGGTGGCCCGACGCGTGGTACGCCTGAAAGGCTTTTCGTCGGAAAAATGAGGCGAATGCCTGGGGTTGGTCGGGACGAAACGATTACGGTTCGTCGCGTTCTTCTTGCGGAGAACTGGTTTCCACGCCCGGCGGAAACGGATCTTCTTCGACGTCGCAGAACGAAATGCCAAAATGCAGCGTTCCGGTATCCATCATTTGCGCCACCATCGCCGGCAAATCGCCCTTGTACGACATATCCGCTTTGCGCATCGTCCATTGACGATGATGCACGACGCGATTGGCCGACCATCCACGCCACGAGCAGATCGCAGCACAG
>JBGAOI010000108.1:0-16239 GCA_044221885.1 Polyangium sp. (in: bacteria) | reverse complement strand
AGTGGCGGCCATGTTGATGGATGGATACCTTTCCCGCGGTGATGCATTCCGCCCCTGTCGTCACCCGCGTGTCGGCGATCCCGACCAACCCCTCCTCCACTTTCATTCCCAAGCAAAACGTCATTTTCAGCGATGAAACGACGGAAGAGATGTGGGTGGAAGGTGGGAAATATGGATCGGTAGATCCGTGTTTCCCGTCCAAGGTGGCTCAAGCGCACGTGCACAACTTGCTGTTCCACCACCATAGCGCGGAAAAACCGCTCAAGTACATTTTCTTCCCGATTCTGACGCACGTGCCGAGTTTTGGGAAGGGCGTCATGGACAACGCAAGTTGTCCGATTGTCGCAGGCGTACCGGACGTGATGAAAGCGGCATTTACGAAGGAAATCGATTTCTTTGCCACGCGCGGCATTGAATACCTCGATCCGCCGCTCACCTTTGCCGAGCCATTGCTGACGGCGCGCCGCATGTACGAAACATGGGGTCCGCGTCTTGGCGTGACGGAAGACGAGAGCGATCACGCGCATCGAGAAGCAATGAAAGCGTTGGAAATGTTCGAACGCGAGGTGATGGCGAAAGGTCGCGCCATTCTGGAGACCGTGGAAGAGGAAAACCGCGTGGCCATTCTCATGGTTGGCCGGCCGTACCATTCCGATCCGGGCTTGAACCACGGCATTCCGGAAGAATTCCAGGTTCTCGGATATCCGATTTTGAGCGTTCGTTCGATTCCGCGCGAAGAGGACTACTTGCGACGGTTCTTCCGGGAAGAATACGAGCGTGGGCAACACCCGCTCAATATCAACGATGTTTGGCCGGAAAACTATTCCGCAAACAGCGCGCAAAAGGTGTGGGCTGTCAAATTCGCCGCACGGCATCCCAACGTCGTGCTCTTGGATTTGTCGAGTTTCAAGTGCGGTCACGACGCACCCACCTACGGCATTGTCGATAGCATCGTTTCAGCGAGTGCGACGCCTTATGCGGCATTGCACGATATCGATGCGAACAAACCAGGCGGGTCCATCAAGATTCGCGTGAAAACGTATGCACACAGCCTGAAGCTTTACCAAGAATCGCTCGAAGACTTGGCAAAGAAGAAGGATGAATTGGCGCACAACATCGACAAGAAGCGACTCGAGCTGTTGAAAATGAGGGCGGCTTCGCTTGCCGAACGCCGCACGTCGGATCCGGAAATCGAGCGACAGATTATGGAGCTATCGGCTAAGATGCGGGCGTATGAGGCGCCTCCAGCAGCGCCGCCCGAGCCGCCGAAAGGGCTCGTGCAACTCAAGAAAAAACAAGCAGATGGCACCGTGGTGCGGGTTTGAAAGGAAATGAGGGAGACGACAATGGAAACGTCAGTCCAAAAAACGCGGTTGCCCATCATCAATGGCGCTGCGAAAGTCAAGCAAAACGATGTGGATATCGAGGCAGAACTTCGCGCATTCGAAGAAGCGGAGCGTGAACGTCTCGGTATCAAAAAAGATCGCAAGCAATGGGTCGACACGATGCTCGATCCCACCATGCGCAAGAGCGAGCGTAACAATGTCACGCTCTTGATTTCGGGTTTGACCGCGGCACAAGATTTCTTGGCCGAAGGAGCACTCGCGGGTCAAGGGTACAAAGTCGTGAACTTTGGCACCCCGGACAACTCGGGTTTGCAAGTTGGCAAAGAATTCGGTAATCGCGGCCAATGCAATCCGACGTATTTCACCGTCGGCAATCTCGTCAAGTACCTGATTGACTTGCGGGACAAACAAGGCATGTCGACCGAAGACGTCATCAAGAATTACGTTTTCTTGACGGCTGGTGCTTGCGGTCCGTGCCGGTTTGGCATGTACGTGACGGAATATCGCAAAGCCTTGCGCGATGCAGGGTTTGACGGTTTCCGCGTCATGCTCTTCCAGCAAACGGGTGGTTTGTCACAAGCGACCGGTGACGACATTGGTCTCGAAATGAACCCGGCGTTTTTCGTGGCGCTCGTCAAAGCCATCGTGTGCGGCGACGTGCTCAATGCGCTCGGATATCGCGTTCGCCCCTACGAAGTCGTTCCTGGCGCGACAAACCGCGCAATGGAAGAAGCCAAGCGCATCATTTACAAGGCGCTTTACGACCACACAAATATCCTCGTCGCGATGTACAAGTGCCGTGCATTGTTCGAGGCTGTGGAAGTGGATCGTTTGCGCATTCGGGCCAAAACGTCGATTATCGGCGAATTCTGGGCGATGACGACCGAAGGCGACGGCAATTACCAGCTCCAGAAATTCCTCGAAAGCGAAGGCGGGGAAAACGATATTCAATTGACGACCGCTTGGTTGCTTTACAACCTGTGGGAAGTTCGTCATGACACAGCGGATCGTTCCGACCTTCGTGGCATCGATGACGGCTTGTACAGCTTGAAAGAGCACAAGGGCGAATTCGACGTGGCCAAGCGTGTCGCAACGATGCGTTTTGCCGAATCGGCGCTCCGTTTGGGCTTCCAAGCATTCGCGCAACCCATTGGTTTGCACGATTATCACTTGCCCGATATGGACCTCGTCGCGAAAGTCTCCGAAGACTATTACTCGAACGATCTTCGAGGCGGCGAAGGCCACATGGAAGTCGGCAAGCTTATCGTGAACGCCATCAAGAACAAGGCGCACATCACGGTCAGCGTCAAACCATTCGGCTGCATGCCTTCATCGGGCGTTTCTGACGGCGTTCAATCGTTGATTACCGGTCGTTATCCGGGAACGATTTTCTGCGCAGTGGAAACGAGTGGCGACGGCGCGACAAACTTCTATTCGCGCATTCAGATGTACATGTTCAAAGCGCGTATCGCGGCTGAACAAGAATTCGAGAAAGCGCTGAAAGAAACCGGCGTCACGGTCGACCAAGTCCGGGCCTACATGGACAAAAATCCGAAATACAAGAGCGCCTTGTATTACCCGCCGCACCACGGCGCGGGAACTGCGGCCAACATGGTGTACGAACTCGCGCCGTACATCAAGCAATCCTTGGCGGAACGAACGGTTCATCGTGCCAAACACGTAGCCAATGTCGTGCGCAAGGCTGCGGAAAATGCTCCGGAAACGATGAATACGGTCATGAAAGTCGTGACCGATCCGGACAATATCGCCCGAGTCAAGGAAGACGCAAGCGTATTGCGCGAGCTTCTCCAAGGCAAAGCGATGGATCGTATGCAACCGGTGCTCCAAAAGCTTCTCGGAAAAGCCATTTTCGAGAACAACCCGGAAGTACGCACGTCGCAGTTCGTCGAAGAAGAACGAATCGCTGCCGAGTGATTGACACCGCGCGGTGAATAAAACGGTCAAGCCTCCCGGCTTGGCCGTTTTGCTTTTGTTACGCTTTGCCACTCATGGGCGCGTCACTTCGAGCGACGAATACGTTTGGCATGCGCAACGCGGATACGCATGAGCAGAACGCCAATGAAATTGAAAATGCGAATCGTGAGCGTGTCGGGTACCGGAAACGAATTCCCTCCGCTCGTGCGTCCAGCAACGTAATCCTCCGCGAATTGTTGGTACGTGATCGGCTCGATTCCCAATTCTTGCAACGTTGGAAGCACCATTTCGAGGCGTTTCTCGCGTTGCATTCGGAAGATCTTCAACACATGTTCCGCGGGCGTTTTGGGAACCCCCAGAACGGACATGACCCGCATCAACTCCTTTTCTTCGGAAGGCAGATAGATGATTTCCCGACCGAGAACGCGGCTCAGAATTTCCGCCAATTGATGCATCGACAAACTTTCGGGCCCAGTGAGATCATAGATTTTATTTTCGTGCCCTGGTTCGAGCAACGCTTTCAAGCCGACTTGGCCGACATTACGCACGTCGATGAAGGCCATTCCTCCATCGCCGGTGGGCATTGAAATCACGTGGGCTTTTTGCACCATATCCCACAAAAACATGGTGAACGTCTGCATAAAGCCGACGGGACGAAGGATCGTGTAGGTCATCCCTGATTCTTTGAGCGCCTTTTCAATGACGCCGTGCGAGCGGAGGTTCTGCGTTTCGGCATTTTCGCCAGATAAGTACGCCGAACACATGACGACGTGTCGTACGCCTGCTTGTTTGGCCGCAGCAATGAATGCCGTTTCGCGTTGGACCAATTTTTCGTCGGGTGTGCAGACGAGGTACGCTTTTTCGACGCCTTCGAGTGCCTCGAGCAGCGAATTCGGGGCGTCAAAATCACCGAAAACGGCATGCATGCCTTGGGCTCTGAAATCTACCAAATGGCGCGGCCGATGAGTCATGGCTCGAAAAGGAATGTTGCGAGCAAGCAATTCTTCGGCAATGACCCGACCGGTATTACCACCCACACCGGTCAAAAGGAGATTTGGTTTGTCCATCATATTCGTTTGGGGAGTCCTCGGAAACGTTCAGAAGTGATTTGCATCAATGTAATGATGCGGGGCAAGGATGGTTTGCCCGCGCCATCCCAGGTGCGTACTTATCCAAAGAATGCTCGTCCGCATGGTCGCGACGTTAGCAAAAAGATTGCCCCGGCGAAATGGAAAAGCCAGCCCTCGATGTACGCGAGTCGAGTCATTACGCAACGTTTCTTTCAATTATCGAGCTTTGTCACCTTCCCGGTCATCGTCTTCCACGAAAATGCATTGACGCGAGAATCGACTCATGCTGTTTTGGAGGCGATGATGCGCCGATTTTGTTTCCTCCTGTCGTTCGCCTTGACCTTCGGTTTGCTCCCAGCATGCGCAACATCGGAGAGCACCAAACCATCGTCATCGTCGTCTTCAAGCGGCGACGTTATGCCCACGGGCCCATTGCGAATTACGTATGGCCCGCGCCCAGAACAATTCGGCGACTTGCGCGTGCCCAAGGGAAGCGGACCCTTTCCCGTCGTTGTTGTCATTCACGGGGGGTGTTGGGTCAATTATTATGGGCTCGATTTGATGCACGATATGTCGGATGTTTTGACCGCGCAAGGTTTGGCAACATGGAACATCGAATATCGGCGCATTGGCGACGCCGAAAGTGATTATCCCAATACGATGCTCGATGTGGGTTTGGCCATTGACCACCTCCGGAAAATCGCGGCGGAACATCGATTGGACTTGGCGAAAGTCACCACGGTAGGTCATTCTGCAGGCGGGCATCTGGCCATTTGGGCTGCGGCACGACAAAAATTGGACAACCAAAATCCATTACACGGTGCCGATCCCTTGCCTATTCGCGCCAGCGTCGCTTTGGCGGGGGTACTCGATTTGGCTGAATCCATCAATCTCGGCGTTTGTAATGGAACCGCGGGCAAACTCATGCAAGGCACTCCGGCAGAAGTGCCCGCTCATTATGCGGAATCATCGCCCAAGGAACTTTTGCCCATTCCCGTTCCACAACGTTTGATTCACGGAACTGCCGATACACTGGTGCCGGTCATCATGAGCCAGCATTATCTCGAGGCGGCGAAAGCAGCAGGCGACGTGGGTGTTACGCTGAATGTCGTCGAAGGTGCGGACCATTTTGACGTAATTACGCCATCGTCGTCCAATTGGCCCGAGGTCCTGAAAATCATCCTCGAAGTAGCACGATGATTCTCTTTGTTTTCAAAGTCGACAAACCGAAGAAAGCTACAAGCCATGGGAACTTGGGGTGAAGGCCTTTACGACAATGACAGCGCGCTCGATCATCTTGCCGAACTCTTGAAGATCGACGATGATGTCACGGATATCGTTGCATTAACGACGCGGATCGGGCTCGCCGCGTGGCTCAATCCCGTTGCCGTTTGTTATATGACGGAAGAAATGAATGCACGTGTCGAAGCGCTCTCCAAAGAATTTGATCGCTTGCCGCAAGAAACGCTCGATGCGTTGGAAAACTTGCTGGACGATCCCGATTCTGCAACCAAAGAAGGCTCGCGCAAACCAGAAGCCAGATATGTCATGGGTGGATATTCCGACGGACCGCTCATCGACGCATTGCTGCGATTCCCCGGCGCCAAACCCATCATTGATGCATTCGGCGAAGATATGGCCAAGTCTCTGGATGACGCCTTGGCCGCACGAGACCGAATGGATCTGTATGAGGCTGCGGACGCTTTGACACCCCTTGGTGTGCTCGTTGAATTGGCGATGGCGGGTTTTTACCAACCTGCACCCGCACGTGTGGAGCAATGGCGTGAGCATTTTGCCATTATTGACAAGGCGACGAAGTCCGAACGTGGGTTTTGGTGGAAATACGTTCGACGCGTGCAAGCGGGGTTCGACATCTTGGCGCCACGGTCGCAATCGACGGCCCCCGCACAGCCGAAGGCCCCCGTAAAGCGTGGTCTCGATAAATCCGTAAAACCTGTGGAACCAGCGCAAAGCGGCCCGGTGGAACGATATCAACACTCGAAATTCGGCATTGGAAAGCTGGAGAATCGTTCAGGTACGGGTGACGATGAAAAACTCGAAATACTCTTCGAGGATGGAATGAGACGCAAACTCTTGGCAAAGTTTGTCACGCGATTGGATGATTAACGAGAATCTTCATCTTGACGAACCAACCGAATCTACGACAAGCCCTCGCCCAATCAGCGCTCCGAGGGCGCCGAACGCGGTCCTTGTATCTCGTAAACGATTCTGTTGCCGAAAACCCCCATATGCATTTCACGAAGTTGAAAATGTTCCGCAAGCGCGTGTTGAAACTCCGCACGCATTTTCGCATTTCCGCGTTCGGCATCCACAATCAACAACGTACCCGGTTCGAGTGACCGTTTGAACGTGTCGGCTTGTGCCGCAACAACATCTTGATTTGCTGCGAAAACCGGCATATCGGGCCGAATGTTCCAAAGGGCCACCGGCAAAGAGCCTCGAGCAACGGTATCGAGCACCATACGACGCGCCGAATTGGCGACGTGAATCGAATCTGCAACTTTTTTAGCTTGAACCAATTCGGTAACCGTCGCAATGAGCGATGACATCAGCATAACCGCAGGAATGATACGCGCGATTCGCGCGGGCGTCGCTGGTCGCGTCAAAAACCAAGCCAAACCGCAAGCGACAAAAGGGTAATCGATTACGAGATATTTCGCGCGCATTGCGCCGGCGGGACTTCGAAACGCAAGAAACAATGCGACTTGCATCAAAAACGTGAGTCCCAAGCAAATCAACACGCGACGCACGGGCCCTTCGACGGAGCCCAAAACACGCGCGAGCGTTCCTTTCGGGGCCCGAAGGGCGAAAACGATTCCCACGACGAGCACAATCATCCACAGAACAATCATGGGAATGCTCCAGACCAAAAACCGTCCCATCCCGACCAGCACGCCACCGAGTCGAAATGCGAACTCAGGCCAAGTAAAAGGCACGGTTTGAGTGCCTTGGCGGCGAAGAATCACCAACACGTAGGGATGCGCAAGCAAACCAAGTGCCGTCCCCAGAAGGGTTGGAAGAGCAAATATGGATATTGAGCGAATATTTTTGCGACCGAATTCGACCGTCACGAGAGCCAATGCTGCACAAACAACGAGGAGGAAATGGTAATGCGTGAGCATACCAAGCGCACAAAGAATCGTCGTCGCAAGTGCATCCAGAAAACCGGAACGAGTATCGGTATCCAATTTCCGGGCAACGAAATAACCAAACATCGTCGTCAACAGTGCGAGTAACGCATATTGACGCATCTCGAACATGGCCTCGAGCGGACCCGGAGACAAAGCCCAAAGCCACGCTCCAAGCAGAGCTTTACGGTCGTCACGAAAAACTTTTTTGCCCAAGAGAAACACGGAGAGAATCGTGAACAGATCGAGTACAAGATTGAGCCCGAGTCCCGTTGCGATTGTCGCTCCGAACCGTTGCGCAACGCCCGAGAAGAGCCAGAAGTAAAGTGGAGGGTGGATATCTGCTTGTGCGAGATCCTCGGCAATTCGAGGCAATTCCGGCGGTCGGGAGGGTTCGAGCTGGACGAATTGCTGCCAATCGCCTGCCGTCGCCCAAACGCCATAAGGCGGAGCCTTTGCGCCTATGCGCGCGTAATATTCCATTTGGTGCCCCGTAATCGCGAGCAACGTAATCGCATCGTCATGGTGAAGCTCGCGCCGGCTCAGCGTCGTTGGCAAAGCGAGAGCAACATGGATGACAAACGCGATGCATAACATGAGCCACGTGGGCTGCATTCTTTTTTGGGAGTCCAACATCGGCATCAGCGAATAGAGATCGTTTCTGCAAGGGAACGCGCTCGGAAGCATATCCCGAAAATGCGTCGAGGGACAACCGGAATCTGGCGCAACCTCATTCCGCTCGCCTCCCCCAATACCGCAATTGCTCCTGCTCCCATGCAGCTTGCGCATCGACATCCTCGGCATGCATCAAATACCGACGAATCGCAGGCGCATCTTCGTGCTTCGAATCATCGAGGAACTTCAAGGTTGTTTCCAAACCCGCCCCGAGAAAATACTCGACTCCGAGCGAAGCGCCGACATCCATGTTGAGATGTTTGGCGTTCCATAACAAAAACACGTCTTCGACTCGGCCCAATTGGCAGATCAAAAAAGCACATTCATAGATGTTCTCGAAATGATCGTCATCATCGGAGACGCGTCCGTGCCACAAATCGTCACGGAATTGCATCTCGGCGCGAAAAAGCGCCAGCAGCAAAGCTCGATGACTTTCGTTTGGTTTGTCGGGGATTGTCGCGAGCCGTTTCTTGCGTTCGCTGGGGTCCGAAAAAACGGTGGAATCGTCGTTCCGACCGTTCTTCGTAATCACGGATTGGCACCCATGATTTTCGCAATCGCGGCGTAGTCGGAATCTTCAACGGCGCCTTGAATCAAGCAGGCGACTTGACCACTGGGCGCCACGAGCGCATGTACGGGAAGCTCATTCGAGTTTTTCGCGCCAAGCGCCTGAATCCAGGAATCTCGGCCGCCACCTTCGGGGAGCCAATACGAAGTGCGAACACCCTTTTCAGGCTGTCCTTCGAGAAATCGCTGCAATTGTCGCTCGTCATCGTCGAGCGAGACAAACGCGACATCGACCATGACCCCTGCGGTCCGAAGGCGACTGTGAAAATTGATGATACGGGGCAACTCTTCTTTGCACGGGCCACACCAAGCCGCCCACAAATTGACCCAAACCCATTTGCCCACGCCAAACGAAATAGTCGCCGGCAAGGCTTCGGCTCCAGGAGCGCTTGCGGTCTTGACAGCTCCTTTGGGTGCTGCATGTGGCGATTGATCCACACACAATTTTCTTGGAGCCGCGGGCGTCGCGGGTTTGGCGGAAGGAACCGTCGACGCGACCGTCGTGGCAGCATTACTTTGTGCGGTCACCGCATTGCTGCGCCCCGTCACTGGCGGCGCCGGTTCTTTGCCGGCATTGTCACATCCAAGGCCCAAGAGGACCAAACTCAAAGCTGACAGTCGACCCATGAGACAAACGCGCTCCGATTGATGGCTTCCGCCGTACAAGCTTTGTTCTTCCGGGAAACGTTCCACTTGCAGTAATCTTGTCCAAGCTGCGCAAATTCATTGCCGAGCCAAAGCAAACCCACCTGTTTGTCGAGGTCCGGTTCTTTGAATTTGTCCCCAATGTGGAACAAGGCACTGTTCGCCCGTTTGTGCGAGAGGGATCGATTGAAGTCCGGAGCACCCGTCTTGGACGCTCGCGCCAAAATGAAGAAATACCGGGCTCCTTTGCGGTCAATCCACAAATCTTCCAGCATCTTCTTGGCATCGTCGTCGAGTTTTTCCGAGCCGTCGTCGTACATGACGACGCCACCGCGATCCTTCAACGGTATGAACAAGTTATTAAAATCGTCATCGTTGATCGACGCCAGCGTTTTGACGTCCGCGGGTTGACAGCCCCGGCGGGAATCGCCGCCATCGAGACCACAAGCGTGAATCACGCGTGCGAGCACTTCCTTGAACTTGGGCGTGCAATAAGGAGCCTCGGCGTGGTTGGCAATGGCCACAGCGGGTTTTTCCTGAAGCACTGCCCCCGTCTTCAGCCTTTCGGCACTGGCCCGAACTTCCGCATGGACCTGAAATGCCGATCCACCCAAAAGCGCACATCCTGCAATGATGCCAATGATGCCTGCGTACTTCATGGCTGCCTCAAATTCGGTGCGAGTTTCCTCAACGTATACGCGAGACCGATGTCGCTGTCTTCATCGCAGAGTCGCGTATCACCCAAAAAGAGCTGCGGCGTCGAGACAGGTAGCTTGTTGTCGACAATGTAGTGGAGCATTTTTTCCAGACGAACCTTCGTCTCCTTCGAGTCGATACACGCGTCGTAGGTGCTCCACTTCTCGCGAATCATGGCCCGAACGTTCGCTTGTCCCGCCGCAGCTTTGGCGCCTTCGAGAATCTTGTCCTGATTGTCGTAGGCCCATTCCAGCACATCCATGGCCCGGCGATCCGCACACAAAACTGCTTTGGACACCAAACATGATCCCGGATGAAGCGGGCGATCGAGCATCCAGTTGCATTCGTTGTCGAGCGGGAACAGCACGAGCGTCGTATCGAGCTGGTCGAGCACTTTCTCGGCAATGAGGCGTTTGTGGAAGCCTTTGCACGTGGGGCACAAAGGATCGACGAAAAGCGTCACGGGCTGCGTTGCACCAGCTGGTTTGTGATGCAATAAGATCGGGTTGTCTTCGCCGGATTTCGCAAGCTTTCCGCAATCCGAGATGTAATTCGCGTAGCTGGGCAATGCACTCACGTAGAGCAAAGCCGGAGTGACCGCAAAAATACCAAGCGTGACGAGCCAAACGGGCAGCATCCACAACGCCCCTTCAGGCACGACAAATGAAGGCTTGTTTGTCGCAACGCTCGCCTCTCCCGCTTCGGGTTTGTCTCCAGAAACGACGATGGGTCCCTTGCGGTTGCTTTCTACAAGAACGCCAATGCCGCCAATCGTGAGCAGTACGGAGGAGATATAAATCCCGACGCAAGTCTTGCAGAATTGGCCTAATTCCAGCGCCGAGATCGCGAACATGAGCGCGGATGCAAGGAGCGGCGAAAAGCTAATGATGCCGAAAAACTTGGTTGCTTTGCGCGGAGCAAGCGGGCCCGCGAACACGAGATACAGCGCAAACGCTGCAAAAAATGCGAACGCACCAACAGCGAAAAGCGAGATGGGAACACCACCCCAATACTTGTCGCGGAAAAGCGCGGCGTAGGGGCTGTACATCGCCGCACGACACGCACTTTCACCGCCAGAATCAGCGGGCATGCCAGGGATGAACGAGCAGTGGATGCCATGCACCTGCCGATCGAGGTGCTTCGAGTAATCAATCGTCGACAAACTCCCAAACGTGAGCCCGAGTAGCGACGCAACAAGGGCAACGATGGAGGGCCAGCGACGAGGAGCGCCAGACATGCGGGGGGCTTACGCGAAGGAAGCCGAGTCGTCAACTTCGTCGCCATAGAAATTTGATCAGACGTCACTGAATGCAATTTGTGTTACAGCAGTCGTGCCAAGGTACAGCCAGGACATTCCTGGGCAACCTGGCGCTGGCAGCGCACGGTTCGGTGTCGTGCCCAGGTCTCCGGCACGTTTTCCTGGATCGACCGCTTCAAGTTCGTTATGAAGAGGCCATGCCGCAACCATTTGACGACGCGTTCTTGGCCGATCTTCCTTATGACCCGGAAGTTTTGCTCTTCGACGAGATTGTCGAATTGAACCGCGAAGAAAACCTTGTGGTTTGTCGGATGCCAACGGATCGTCCGCTTCCGTTCACCGTTTCGCAAAGGGCGCATCCGATTCGACATCCGCGGCACGTTGCGGGAGGCACATTGGTGCACGCATCCGGGATGCTCGGGTTTGTCCACGCATATTATCTGCACGGAATGCGTCACGCCGACGGGTGGATCGGATACGGGACGCACATTTACCAAGTTGTATTTCGCAAATTGGTTCCTCCGGGCGAACCCATCATCGCGAGCTGCAAAGAAGTCAAGGCCCGGCGCGGAACGACACGCCATTTCGTCAAGTATTCGTTCGAATTTCGGCACGAAGGCGACATTTGTTATCAAGGAGAACAAAGCGCCCTTTGGACGAAAATCACAAACAACGAAGAGCCTATCGAAAGCGATATCGAAGCTTGAGCGAGGTCAAACTTCGCCGTACGCATATTTCGTTTCGGCCTCGATGAGTCGAATATCACGCGGTGCAAGGTCGAATAGCTGGTACACGCATTCGTTCATTTCCGACTCCGCGTCCACGATGCGCCTCGTGAGTTTGTCGTGCTCGCGACGCCGTTCGTTCCACAAAGATTCCCAATCATCGCGGTCGCGCAAAGGAATGTCTTGTTGGTAGCTTTTCTTCAATTCGGCGCGTAACGCGCTCATGTCGAGCAACCACCAAGCCGTCAATTTGCGATTGAGCGTTTTTCCTGGCGGAATGATGTCGTGGAGGCGGCGACGCATTTTGCAGTGAAGAGCGTACCTTGTTTGCGCCGCTTCCGTGATACGTCGAGCCAATTGTGCCAGTTGTACCCGTTCATCGGCAGTCATCTCAGGAATGGGAAGCCGTTCGATGAATTGCGCAAATAGCTGATACTGCCAAAGTCCGGCGCGCAAACGTAATGGCGTACAGATCCGTGAAATCACAAACCAGCACACCCGACTTTGAAGGAATGCCAAGATAGCTGGATCATCCGTGCAAAGAATGTACCCCTTGTCGTTGATGAAATACCCGCTCGCATCCCAAGAAAAACGCGGGAGTTTTGTAATATTCGGCCAGAATAACTTTGGGCGCTCGAAATCCACCGCATAATCGACGGAGTCTTGAATTTCGTACCATTTGTAGGAACCGCCTTTGCGCCCGCGCCATGGTTCTCCCGAAGGCCAATCAGCAGGCTTCGGTTCCAACGCTCGACGATGCGCATCGAGGTAAGCTTTGATGGACGGATATTGATTAATGTCAATTCCACGCCGCGTGAATATGAGCCACCGCCCCTCATCCTCCTGATACCACGGACGAAGGTCCTCGCCCCGCAACATTTTCTTGATGATCGAGGAGCAGGCGGGATCCTCATGCACGAGTTTGTCGCGGGTTTCCGTGTTAATGATGAACGCTTCGTTCAGCCCCGTTTTGACGCCATATCGAATCCCGCCTCCTGTAACGTCTCCAAGCGGTTTTCCTTTGGCCAACAAGCGATCAAACAAGGCTGCGCTCTCGTCGGACTGAAATGCCCATTCTGGTTTGTCAAGCAATGTCGTCGGGCAATCCACGCCGTCCGCGTCCATGGCCTCTTCGAGCGACTCGGGAATGGATCCTGACAAGAATAAATAACGAAACGAAGGTAATGACGGCGCCTTCTTGAGAATCATGATGGAAGGACGCACCATTTCCGCGCCTTCGAATGGCTGATTCTCGCCAAAATCAACGAACGATTCTAGACGCACCATGGTGGGCAGTAGCTTGCGAAAGGCCTGCGCAAAGTTTGCCCGGGCAAAGGTCCCCGACGAAATGTACCCCAAACGGCCCCCCTCCCGCAAAAGCCGCAATCCAACTTCGTAAAAGTACAAATACAAATCGGCTGCGCCGTGATAACTTTGATATTCTCGTTGCAAGTATTCCTTGTACTTGCCGAGCAACTCTTGACGCACATACGGTGGATTGCCCACGACGACATCGAATTTATCGCGCCATCGAGCGTCGATCTCGGCATCTTCGGACGTCACTGCCGGCGCAATAAAGGACCGGACCAAGTTGCCGATGGTCCAATCGAATGCCCGAGGTGCCCGTTCATCTCGGGGATCGAAATTCGGGTCCGCGACGATGCTATCTCCGCACTTGATGTTTCGATCCAAATAGGTCAACTTGCTATCGCGCGCGCACGTCTTGAGCCACAACGACAATTTTGTAATGGCTACGGATTCCTCATTGAGATCCACGCCGAACAAGTTGCTGTTGAGAATGGTTTTGCTCAGATCGAAGAGTCCGACCTGACCACCTCGTAATGACGCCAGCGCGATATTCACGCGCTCGTATTCGCGCACGAGCAAATCAAAGGCTGCAACCAAAAATGCGCCCGACCCACACGCAGGATCAACGACTCGTGTCTCTTTCAAAGCATCGCGATATCGTTCCCACGCGGCGATTTCTTTACGCTCTCGGCTGGCTTTGCGTTTTTCTGCTTCGGGATTTTCCACAGCCCACGCGGCATCTCGTTTTTCCACCAAAACTCGGCCCAACGTCTGATCGAGAATGTATCGCGTAATATAGGCGGGCGTGTAATACACGCCTTCGACTTTGCGCTTCGATACCCGGGGCAAAGCTTCGCCCGACGCCAAAGCCCGCATCTCCTCCAAATCCGCAATGGATTGCTCGAAAATGTGTCCAAGCACTTCCACGGATACGTCATCCTGGAAATCAAAACGCGAAAGCCCTGCGAGCTTCTGACAAACTTCATCGGAAATTTCAAACTCGTCGAGGTCACTGTCCGGGGCAAACAGTCCACCATTGTAAGCGGGAATTTTTTGTGCGGCATCTCCCGCATTGAGCCATTGAAACACCGCCACCAAGTTTTGCCACACCGACTGTCGCTGATACTTGTGACGATATTCCACCGCTTCCGCCAACGTTCGTCGAGGAAGCAAATCGCGCGCTTGCGCGAATGCAATAAACAAAATGCGATCGAGAATCTTCTGCGTGTGCCGAATGTGATCAAGCGGTGGGTAATTCGAGTGAACCTGACAAAGATGTTCGAATAAGGTTTGGCGCAACTGCTTGTATTCGCGATAAAGTTCGGCCGTAATTTCCGCAAGCGCGTCGTTCGACGCCACTAGCATATCGTCCAGAGACGAACGACCTTCGGGCACGGACGGCAACATGCGCTCTTGGGCCAAAAATAAATAAAACCGTTTAAATGCTTCGAGATTTTCCAGTTCTTCGAACCGAAATGATTCGTACTCACCAGGCGTGCGAACTCGACTGTACAACCGTAATTCACGAAAATTGGAGACAACGATCCAGCGACATCCCCGAGAATAATTGGCGTACTCCCACGCTTGTTGAACCGGAGTCAAGGTTCGGCCTTGTGCAACGTCCAGCGACTGTTTTGCGCCTTTGAGCTCAATGGGGGCTATGACGCGCGATTCACCTTGCGTCGAGAAAAACCCCAAGGCACCATCAGCGGATTTGCCGCTTTTTGACACGGTTTTTTCCGCCACGAGCGTCCACTGAGGTTCAGACGTGTCGGTCATCGCCCGATACCCCAATGCACCTCCGAAAATACTTGCCAAAAACGCTCCTTGCAGGCTGCGCTCTTTGACTTCGTCAAGCTCTCCGCGCCGAAGCCGAATCACCCACGGCAACACAAAACGGGCATGTCGTTCCGCTAGATCGTCGGGAAATTGCTGTGTTTCCAGTTCGCGACGAACAACGCGGGGGTGAAACAGCTTCACGTACGGGAGCGACATTAACGCGACAGTAGCACTCCAATTAGCAGAAGAAAAGGGCAATTGTAGGATCAGCCTTGCGGGTAGGACGAACCCCACGGCGAATCGATGACTTTTCCTTGACATCGCAGCTCGAATGAGCGCATAACAAAACATGTTCGGAAACATCACGCGCGCCATTGCTCGCGGCGTTCTTCAAGGCTTGCAATTGGCTTCCGTCGTCGCTGCCAATCGTCCGCAAACGGGCGCACGCCAATACGAGAAATTCACCACGTGGGACTTGCTCAAGTCACAACGTATGGCAGAACGAATTCACGACGGCGAAAAACTCCTCGACGTGGGTTCCGGCAGCGGTCGTCGATTGACAGAGCTCGGGATGTTTCGGCGTATCGAGCGGCACGGCGTGGACATTCATGTGCGTGGCGCGCCCCCAGGCGTGGAAATGCACACGTACGACGGCCATACCATTCCGTTTCCGGATCAATCGTTCGACGTTGTGACGATTTGTTATGTGCTCCATCATCTAACGCCGGAACACGCGCAAAAATTGATGAACGAAATCGTTCGTGTGGCCAAACGAAAAGTCCTCGTGCTCGAAGACAGCATGCCCGAATGGACATTTTCATACCGCATGCGAAATCGATTTCATCGCATCGAAGCCGACCTGCAATATGGCGGAGAATCGGGCGCCTACGCCTCGCCGGGCAGCGAAGCGATGTTTTTGACGCACGATGAATGGAAACAAT
The DNA here is from genome assembly GCA_044221885.1 of Polyangium sp. (in: bacteria). Classification (GTDB taxonomy): domain Bacteria; phylum Myxococcota_A; class Polyangia; order Polyangiales; family Polyangiaceae; genus Polyangium. The sequence goes on along the minus strand of JBGAOI010000108.1, from coordinate 145 downwards.
GGTTCGGCAAACTTCCGCGTGTCACCAATGTAGACTTGGAATCGTTGCGCGATATCTCCAAATACGCGCACCACACGCTGTTCGATATCGACCTCGCGCCCAACTGAAACCGCCTCACTGGGGTTTCACCCCAGACCCGACGAGG
>JBGAOI010001089.1:0-2656 GCA_044221885.1 Polyangium sp. (in: bacteria) | reverse complement strand
GTGTTTGCCCGGCCCAGCGTCGCTTGTGAGGTCTGATCGATCACCGTGACTTTGGGGTTCGTCATGGCCGTCGTGAAATAATCCGGCTCGACTTTCGCCACAAATGCCTTGTGGTTTTAATAATCGAGTTTTTCTACTTGGTACTGTTCGCCGTCGTGTTGATAAATCGCCTGCTCGTGCAGCATCGTATGCGTGGAACGCCAATCGAGTTCCGCGAGGACTTTGCCTTCGACACGATCGACAATGACAAAATTGTCCCAACCTATCGTCCGCAAACTGACGTGATTGGCCGGGTAAGCATCCGTCGCCCAATGAAACTTGTCTTTCGATTCGTGTACGACGCCGTGATTGGCCAAAAATTGCAATGCTTGGTCGGTATCCGCCGCCGCCATTTCCCGATAAGGTTCGCCCCGCTCGAATGGCAATTCGAACGCCGCGCACTTCAAATGCTGAATCAGCACTTCCGTGTTTTCCGGATCGATCCGCGCTTGTTCCACATCACCATGCATCAGGTAATCGGGGTTTTGCGCGAGGTACTGATCAAGCGCCGTGCTGTTCGCGATCATCACCGCAATGCTCGTCCCGCCACGCCGGCCTGCTCGGCCAAACCTTTGCCACGTCGCCGCAATGCTTCCGGGATAACCCGCACAAATGACCGCATCGAGCTCCCCAATGTCGATGCCCAGCTCGAGCGCGTTTGTCGCGACCACACAGAGGATCTCGCCGTCACGTAACCCTCGTTCGACCTTGCGCCGTGTTTCGGGAAGATACCCGCCGCGATACCCCATGATCGCATCCGGTCCGACATGATCGCCCATGCGATCCCGCAGGTACTTGAGCATGATCTCCACCGAGTTTCGCGATTGACCAAAGATGATCGAAGGCACCCGGGCGCGAATGAGATCGACCGCTAGACGCACCGCACTCTTGAGCGTACTGGCGCGGACACCAAGCTCGGCATTCACCACGGGCGGGTTGTAAACGAAGAGCCGCCGGGCGCCTCGAGGAGCACCGGACTCGCTGACCACGGTGAGTTGTTCCGGACGAACGTCGAGAAGTTTGCAGGCATGTTCGGCCGGGTTGCCGATGGTCGCGGTGGCGCAAAGAAAGATAGGGTTTGCCCCATGGAACTGCGCCGCACGAACGAGTCGCGCGAGGACATGCGCAACGTGCGAACCAAAGACGCCACGGTAGGTGTGCAGTTCATCGATGACGACGTACCGCAAACGCTGAAACGTACGGGCCCAATGCGCGTGATGCGGAAGGATGCCCGAGTGCAACATGTCGGGGTTTGTCATCACGATCGGGCATCGTTCACGAGCTGCTCGACGAGCGTCGCCCGGAGTATCGCCGTCGTACACGATGGCTGGTATAGACAAACCCGCGTCGCGAACGAGCTTCTGCACGCCGGCTTCTTGGTCGCGCGAGAGCGCTTTGGTGGGGTAGAGATAGATGGCGGAGGCATCGGGATCGGCCATCAACGCTTGCAAAACGGGAAGGTGAAAGCAGAGGCTTTTGCCGCTCGCCGTGGGAGTCGAGACCACGACGTGCTTGCGTTGTCTCGCAGCATCGAGGGCCTCGGCTTGGTGCGAGTAAAGTTTCTCGATGCCGCGGGAATGAAGGGCGCGACGCAAAGGTTCGGGCAAGTCGGCAGGGATGTCTCGATACTTGCCATCGGATGCAGGCACGGCGTGATCCGCGGTGAGACATGGGCGGACTTCTCCGGATCCGATCCACTGCTCGATGACAGCGTCGACTCCAACGGGCTGTTTCCAAGGGGGCCGCGGCATGACGGCGATACTAAACGGATGTACCGCTATGCGCTACTCGTCAGGGATTGAAGGGACCACTTTGCTTCCAACAGATTCATCGCGTAGACATGGGCCTCTCATGACAGCCGACACCGATCGTCCCAACGAACACGCCACGGAACCTGGTCCGCCGGACGGGTACGTGCCTTCGACGACGTTTTTGGTGATCGTGACGGTGATTTCAGCAGCGGCAGATCTCGTTTCGAAGGGCTGGGCGAAGGCGATGTTCAGCGGGGTGGACAAGACCAAACCGCGAAGCATGACGGTGATCGCCAATCATTTCGACTTCATCTACACGTTGAATCCTGGCGGTGCGTGGAGCTTTTTGCGTAGTTTGCCGGAGAATTTGCGGCGCCCGTTTTTCCTGTTCGTATCCTCTGCCGCGATCATTTTCATCATTTCCGTCTATCGACGTTTGCATCCTGAACAGTGGGCGATGCGCTGGGGTTTGCCCTTGGCGCTTGGCGGAGCCGTTGGGAACTTGGTGGATCGCATTCGTTACGGGTCGGTGATCGACTTCATCGACATGTACACGATGTACAAAGGACAAGAGCGGCACTGGCCGACGTACAACGTCGCTCGACACTTTCTTGGGGCGCAAGTCCCGTACACCTTCGTCGTCGCCAACGTCCCCGACAAACGATGCGCCCCCGAGTCTGCCCACGATGCCTGCGGCAGCAGTGATGGTACCTGAAAGCCAAGCCTCTGGCGGTGTGCTCGAAGCGGTGCCAAAAGAGTAGACAACAGCCGCGGCGTGAGATAGCGGCGAGACCGAGGAACGTGCGGATTTGCGGGGTCGAGCGTGCCGACGCCCCTTCGATGGACCTATGAGCGACGCAGACACG
>JBGAOI010001088.1:0-2660 GCA_044221885.1 Polyangium sp. (in: bacteria) | reverse complement strand
GTCGGATTGGATTGCTCGATGGGCGGGGGCAAACTTTGTCCAGGCGTCGACGATCGTGGAGGCGGAATGGAAACGGCTGCCGGTGTGGGCATCGACGCTGGCGGGGCGGAATTTCTCACCCATTGGCCCGTGGCTTGCTCGGGCATACCAATCACGTGCCACAAGGCATCGGCCATTTCACGAGCTGTTTGGAAGCGCATCGAAACATCGCGACAACACGCGCGAAGAAACCATTCATCAATGGCTGGCGCATATCGCGCAAGCATCGGTTGCGTCACAGAAGGCCGCGGAATTTCATACGTTGCCACCGCAACCGCAACGGCCGAAGCATGTTCGCCGCGAAAGGGGAGCACGCCCGTGAGCGCCCGAAATGCGAGCACTCCCAACGCCCAAATGTCCGTACGCGTATCGACTTTCATGCCCCGCACTTGCTCGGGACTCATGAATGCCGGTGTGCCCACGTGATCGCCCGTCATCGTGACTTGCGAGGGATCATCAATGGGTTTGGCAATACCAAAATCGAGCAATTTAATGAACGGCTTTCGTTCCCCGACATCGCACAAGAAAATGTTGGCCGGTTTGATATCGCGGTGGATGATGCCCCGTTCATGGGCCCGTCCCAACGCTCGCGCAACGTGTTCGATAATGTGCGCCACGTCATCCGGCGGAAGCATTTTCTTGGCCTTGAGTTCGGCGCTCAGATCGTGGCCTTCGAGCAGTTCCATCACGATGAACGGATGACCTGTCGACGTGACGCCGTGATCGAGCACCGCAACGACATGCGGACTTTTTACTTGCGCCGCGGCCGATGCTTCCCGGGAAAAACGGGACAAACTCGTCGGATCCGACGCAAGCGCCGGCGACATGAACTTCACGACAACGTTTGTCCGCAACGTGAGGTGTTCGGCAAGCCAAACGCTACCCATGCCACCTTGGCCGAATATTCGGACGAGGCGGATCGAGGGAGTAACGAACGTGCCGGCCTCGAGTTGAGTCACGATCGCACGGTATCAGAAAGCTCGAACGGCGGGAATCAAGAAAAAACGCGCCAACGTTGGTGTTCGATTTTCTCCGCGAGGATACCGCGAGAACGTTCTTCTGTGGCGGAGTTCAAAACGTAACGAGCACGGGGTTTGTTGATCCGCCGACCAAGCCATTGCCCACTTGTCCCGTATCATTGAGGCCGAAACAGTAGACGGAGCCATCTTCGTCAACACCGCACGTATGTTCATCACCTGTTTCGACTTGCGTGATGACACCGGATTTACCATTGGGCAATGGTTCCGGCGGAACGGGTGCAGGACGCACGGCATTGTCGGGTAAATTCAATTGGTTGAAGTCGTTTGCCCCCCAGCATCGCGCTCCCACGGCATCGATCTGCGCACATGAATGACGGGCGCCGGGCGAAAAATAACTGATTCCCATGAGCCCCGTCACTTCGACCGGAGCGAAACTTTCTGGCAATTGCGTTCCGTCTTTACCAGAACCAAGCTGGCCAAAATCATTGGCGCCCCAGCAAAAACCAGTATCGCTCGATGTTCGCGCACACATGGTTTCAAATCCGCCGTAGACGCGTTCGATTTGAGTGAATCCGACGATTTGAACAGGCGTTGCGCTGTAGCCTTTGGGCGTCGTCATTGCGGAAACGCCCAATTGCCCGCGTTGATTGTTTCCCCAGCAATACACCGATTGATCAATCAGCGCCGCACAAGTGTGTTGACCACCTCCTGATATTTTTTCGAGCCCCGCAGGAAGATTGACTTTGACGGGCGTACGCACGGGTGTCGTTTCGCCATTGCCGATTTGACCAAAATCATTGGCGCCCCAGCAATACGCATTGGCCGGTGATTCGGATGTTTCGACACAGGTATGCGCTCGGCCGGAAGACAATTTCGTTACCGCCGGAATTCCTTCGATCTTTTTCGGCGTGTAGGATGCCGCGTTCGTTCCATCCGCCAGTTGCCCCGAATTGTTGTCACCCCAGCAAAACACTTCGCCGCTGTTTTTCAAGAAACACGCATGTTGCTCGCCCATGGAGATCGACTTGACGTCGACAAACTCGGGCAAACGCACAGGTCGCGCGCGAATGGCCGGCGTGCCGTCCCCAATCGCTGCGCCCCAACAAGCCACGGTACCGTCGGTCAATAACGCGCACGTTTTATAACGACCCACCGAAAGCGAAACAGCCCGAAGAGGTTCTCCCGTGCCTTTTCCAATGCATACGGAAGGGTCGCAATCGACTTTTTCCAGGTCGTCGAAACCGATGATCTGGCCACATCCTGTGGCTCCCACGAGAACAACGATACTGGAGGCGAAAAATGTGAAAAAACGAAGGTGCTGCATGACGTGAGGATACGCTGGGAAACGTGTCGAATGCAAGCGTGGTGTTGCGAGTCGATGTACCGGTGTGTTCCCAAAACGTAATAGGCCGCCCTGGGAAGTCTCGATTCTCGGTTGGCGCGGGACCCCAAACTCGCCCTTTGGGCTCAGGCTGTGGAGTATCCCCGCACAAAACCAAGAATCAAGCCTTCCACATGGCTTGACGTGGTGGTCTCTGCGCATTCAGATTCACATTGACGTCCGCTGAATCCCCCGCGTACTGTGGTGATCTGGAGGCCTCCCCGTGCGTTATTCGTCTCCCTCGATTTCACGAGCATTTT
>JBGAOI010001087.1:0-2661 GCA_044221885.1 Polyangium sp. (in: bacteria) | reverse complement strand
ACCATCACGCCTTTGGGGAACGTGCCCAAGTCGCCACCTCGTTGTGCAGCGCCGGGTTCGTCGCTGTATTGCGTGACGATATCCTCGAAGCTCGATCCATTGGTGAGTTTTTGTCGAGCTTCGGTGACGCGTTGTAATGCTTCTGCTTTCGTGCGCGTGATATGCAGGGGGGCGCGCATGGACCCCGCGTACATTACGACGAGATGCTTGGCTCCAAATTGCCCATTCTGTTGCGACGTGCTGCTTGGTGGTGCAGGAGGGGGAGAAGTTGGGCTTGGAACCACGAAAAGTGGTGGAGGCGTGGTGATCAACAAGGGAGCAGGCTGTCGCCCATCGCCATGCAGACGGGTCGGATCAATCGCCACATGCGGTCCGAGCGACAATTCGATGAATTTTTTGAAACGTGGAAATGGTTGCGCACCACTGACGAAATAATCGTTGACCACGAATCCAGGGGTACCGCTGATCCCCATCCGGTCGGCAAGTTCGGCGTCGGCTTGGACGGTTTTCCAATGTGTTCGGGCATTGAGCGCTGCGGAGAGTTTGGCTACGTCGAGTCCCGCTTCGCGGCCCAGTTGTTCAATGACGTTCGGGTCGAGCGACACTCCTGGCGATTGCGCCTCGAATAATTTGGCGCTGAAGGCCCAGAAGCCGGCATCGCCTTTTTGACGAAATGCTTCCACGGATGCTTCGGCCGCGAGTTGCGCTCCGTGGTGAAAAGGAAGTGGTTTGTGCCGCCAAACGATACGCACGTCTTTCGGATATTTGGCCACGATCTGCGCCATGGTATCTTGCGATCGTTTGCAGTAAGGGCATTCAAAATCGGCAAACATCTGAATGACGACGCGGGCATTTTTCGGACCTTTGGAGGGATTGTCGGCCGTTGGGGCCGGCGCCAAAATGCGTTCGGGTTGTGGCGGAGATTTGCCGTTTTTGATGATTTCAGCATAAACCTTGTCCGCGGCCGTGCCTGAAGCCATCATTTTTTCGGCTTTCGCCATCTCTTCATCGATCAAAGCCTCGAATTTTTCGCGCGGGTGCGCGCCGACGATGCGCCGACCATTGATGAAAAAATGAGGTGTTCCATTGGCTTGTAGATCATCGGCAAGGTCCTGATCTTTTTCGATCCGGTTTGCGTGCACATGGCCTTCCAGGGCCTTTTTGACTCGTTTCGCGTCCAAGCCGAGCGTCGTGGCCAAGGTCACGAGGTCGGATTCTTCGAGGTTTCCTGATAAATTGAAAAGGCCTTCGTGGGCTTTCCAAAATGCCGCTTCACCTTTTTGCGTCAACGCTTCAATCGCGAATTGCGCGGCGGGTTCGGCTCGTGGATGCATGGGTAACGGATTGTGCTTGAACACGACCCTGAGTTTGTCGCCGTATTTTTTTTCCAGTGCGTAAATCGTGGGGGTGACTCGTTGGCAAAATGGGCACTGGTAATCGGCGAACTCGACAAGCGTAACGAGGGCGGTATTTTTCCCCCGTACCGGTGAGCCGTCGATGGGTACGTTGTAGACCGTCGTATCAAGCGGGGGAGGCTGGGTCTGGGCAGGTGGCGGTGGTTTTTTGAAATTGGCGTCGGACAATTGGGCGTAAACTTGTCGTTCCGGGACGCCTTCGTGGCGCAAATTGGCGGCGAGTTTCAATTGTTCGTCGATCACCTCGCGAAAGCGGGCAATGGGTTGCGCTCCGTTGAGACGAACGCCATTGATGAGCGAAGCGGGGGTGCCTAATACACCGACCTTTTTTCCCAGCGCCAGATCATTGGTAATGTCTGCCGCGAATTCTTCCTGGGCATAAGCTGCGCTAAACGCCTTGGGATCCACGCCGCATTCGGCAGCCCAATCCACAAACGATGCAATGCCGAGTTCCCCCTGATTGGTAAAAGCCAAATCGTGGAATTTCCAAAATGCCGCGGACCCGCCCAGTCGGAAGACTGTCTCCGCGGCAAGCGCTGTAGGAACTGCATTTTTGTGAAACGGCAAGGGATTGTGTTTCCAAACGATTCGTAATTGGTTTGGCCCGTAATGCTCTTGCAATCCTGGCACGGTGTTATGCATCAGCTTATAGCAAAAGGGGCACTCGAAATCGCTCCAAATGACCATCGTCACAGGAGCCAACGGATTGCCCCACATCGGATCTTCGGAGGTCACGGGGATTGCCGTACCGGGATCGGGCGCATTCACTTCTGCACGACTGGCCCTGGCCTCGAGGGCAACAAGATTCGCCTTAGGGGCTTCCGGGCTGCTGCTCATGAGGACCAATGTCGGCGTTGGTGGTGGCGCCGATGAACACGAAGACAAACCTGACGCGAGCATCATGGCGACAATGGACCAACAGGCGAAACGACGTGGGCGATGAGATGTGTCCATACAGAATCCCGTGCGCGCAACGATAGCCTGGGATGGGCAACGCTCAAGGAAAATATCGCGCAAGGTTCGGAATGAGTTCGTGATGGGATAGGGACCACGGACGCTTCGGAAAACATGCCGATTTCGCGAATACGCTTCTGGGAGGCAGGATCCAAAGCCGTCACCAGTTGCATGCCCAAGCTGGAGCAGGGAAGCAGGTTGGCGTTCGGTCATTAAAATCCGCAATCAATTGAATCTCTGACGGGCGATCCAAGCATATCCTAAAGAGCTGCCCATCTCGCGCGAAGACCAA
>JBGAOI010001086.1:0-2661 GCA_044221885.1 Polyangium sp. (in: bacteria) | reverse complement strand
GGCGATGATGAGCCACGAGCTTCGAACACCGCTCGCGGGCCTCACGGGCGCGCTTTCGCTCGCGGTCGATGAAACGCAAGACAAACTCATGCGTGAGCGTCTCGCGTTGGCCCTGTCGAGTGCGGCCTCATTACGCGCGCTGCTGGATGACGTGCTGGATTTCTCGCGCATCGAGGCGGGGCGAATGCAATTAAAACCCGAGCCCGTTGCGCCTTCGCGATTGGTTCACGAGGTCGTTGCGCTTTTTACGCCCGCGGCCCGATTACGTGAAAGCGAGCTGGTCGAGGACATCGATGCCGGTATGGCGCTGGGGGTCAACGTCGATGGTTTGCGTTTCCGCCAGGTGCTTTCGAACCTCGTGGGTAATGCCATCAAATTCACGGAAAAAGGCCGAGTCACAGTTCGGGCACGCACCAAGGATTTAGGCGAGACGCGCGATATCGAAATCGAAGTGATCGATACGGGTGTGGGCATGACGGCAGAACAATTGGAAAAACTGTTCGAGCCGTTTGTCCAGGTTCACGAGCGTGGTGGAGGCGGTGGAAGTGGCCTTGGTTTGGTGATCAGCCGAGCGCTTATTACGCAAATGGGCGGCACCCTCGATTTGGAAAGCAAAAAAGGCGAAGGTACACGCGCGATCATTCGGGTATCGCTGCCTGTGAGCGAGTTGCCTCCCGAGGAGATTGCGCCGCATAAGCCATCGGTTCCTGCGCCGGCGGAGCGGCTTCGCGTCTTGGTGGCTGAAGATACGCCCATTTTGCGTATCGTTATCGATGCAATGTTGCGATATGAAGGCTGCGATGTGACGTTTGCCAACGACGGGGCAGAAGCGGTTCATCTCGCCGAACACGAGCGGTTTGACCTGATTTTCATGGACGTTCACATGCCGGTGCTCGACGGATTGAGCGCTGCGCGGGCGATTCGTAAGAGCACGGGGCGAGCAGCTCGATTACCGATCATTGGATTGAGTGCGGGTGCATTTGCGGAAAATGAGCGAACGGCGCTCGAGGCGGGGATGGATGGGTACTTGGTAAAACCCGTCAATCGAGAAGAGCTGGCGGCGGTCATTCAACGAGTGCGGGCGGGCCTTGCGAAGTCCGACTAGGTGAAACGTAGGCAGTTATACTTTTATTGCGGCCAGCGAAAAAAAATCTGTACGCTGATGTCGAGCGGCGCAGTTCGGCTCCGACAGAGAGGCGGAACCTCTCGTTGAGGTTCCTACACGCAGAGGAAGTTGACCATGAAGTTCATGTTGATGATGCACACCCCAGGCAAAGGCGCGTACCAAATCTCGAGCTGGCCGCAGCAAGATATCATGGCGCATATCTCGTTTATGAAGGACTTCGCGAGGCATGACGCTGTTACTTTGCGCTTGCTGTTTCCTTGAGCCCTGTATACGCTCGAGCAAGTCACGATAGGGAAAAATGAAATGACGTTTATGAAACGTGCAATTATTCACGGCATCTTACTTTTTGCAACGATTGTTCTTTCCACCTCCGCGGCGCAAGCGGATGAGGGCGTAAAGCGCCAAACCGCGCATCAGGCTAACCAAAACAAGGTCCAGGGGCTCAAGGGAGCCGCTCTCTCCAAGGCGCTCAATGCAATGGCGAAGGTACTTCGTGCCGGTGCCAAAAGTGACGTCTTTCAGAAAATGTGTAAGGAAATGGCGACGGAGAAGGGGGTGCTACAGGCATTTACCAAACATGCCGGCAAAATCGCGGGCGCGCTCGACGATATCGCGCGAATGCCTGATCTGGTAACAGGTGTTGTGGGCCAACAGTTGTTCCATCTGCTGACAACGGATCGTGGTCCAATCAAGATGGATCCCGGAATAGCGAAAGTCATTGAAAAGATCGTTGTTGGCAGCTTGAGCATACTCGTATTCTGAAAGGCTAAAATTATGGATGACCGGCGACAAACCCTTGAGCAGAAAGTCGATGAGCTACGAAAAACGCTCGAAGAACTCGAAGCACAATGGGAGACATATTATGAATCCGTATCGCGAATGACCGTATCGAAGTTAACGGATCCCCGACATCGGTTGGTCGATTGGGAACTCCACTTCTTGCCTTCGAAAATGCAACAAGTCAGGTTTCGCGCGACCATGCAAGCGCTGCAAAATCGCCTTATTGGTAAAGAGACCCCCGAGCACGAACAGATCGTTATTGAAGGGCTCTCAAAAGAATCATTGTATGCACCAAACCCGCCGACAATTGAAGAAATATTGCACGCTATCGGCATTGTAACAAACCAGGGAGAACGCGCTGTTGTCCAGATCATGGAAGCAGCGCGCGAAGAATTCGATGTCGATTATGACGAACTCGCAAACTTCGTTCTGGACTCCCTCAGGTTTCAACGATGACAAACGCGACGCCGGAACGTACCGAACGCGAACTGGAAGAGGAAATTGCTCACCTCACCCGGGCGATTGAGGGATTCAAGACCCGAATCGAACATGCAAAATGGCTTACCGCAACGCTCGATCGCGCAAAAGCATCCCACCCTCGATTTCAAGCATGGGAATGGCTACATAAAAACGTCACTTCGGAAGATGCGTTCGTAAATTTGCGAAGGGTGCAGGCCGAATTACTTACTCGAATCCTTGGCGAGTGGACGCCGAATCCCCGATTGAATCGAGAGATTCCTGGTGTGCCTTCGGAC
>JBGAOI010001085.1:0-2662 GCA_044221885.1 Polyangium sp. (in: bacteria) | reverse complement strand
GTCCCCAAACCTTGATCTCTTCGGTCGGAGCACCACCACGACGCGGCGACGAACGGTACGGACTTCCTCCTCCGGAGGGACTGCCAATCTCGAGACCCCCGTCGTACACAGGACCTTTCGACTCAATCTCGATGCCCCACGGATCCAAGATGATCTTCGGCGCCTTCCCCGGCGTGAGTAAAAAGCGAATGCTGCGCGGTCCGGTCTTCTCCCGATGGCGCTTCAAGTACGCGAGGAGCGAATAAACAACTTCGACCGGCAACTCGACCTTGCGACTGGGCAAACACGTCGCGGCTTGGATTTGTCCAAAGCCTCGAAGCCACGTCGACGGCAGGTCAATCTTTTCTTCGCGGTACTCGGGCAAACCCTCGACCTTCACGTCGAATCCCGCAGGGTCCACCGACAAACGCGTCTTGCGGTAACTACGCAACGTCTGGAAATGCTCGTAAAGCGCCAGAGAATAATCGACGTTTGTCGTTCCAAGCCCCGCGTCTTGCGAACCCACGAACGAGTTCCGATCCACGGACAAACATCCGTAACTCGATTCGTCCTTGGAAAAACATTCGAAGAACACGACATCGGGAGCAACCGTCACGACCGGATCACACGGCACGAGATGCCGGAACATCTCAGGATCGTTGCGCATGAGCTCACCGGCCCACTTCACGCGAGCGTCCCAGTAGATGCGATGCATCTTGCGGAAGTCGCTGTCGAGGTTCGGAGGAATGGGTTCCTTCGAAATCTTGGCGAGTTCATCCCGTTTGGCTTGGTTGAACATGTCGGCGCGCATTTGCGCTTCACGTTCAGCTTCGGCCTTTTTCCACTCTTCGTAGGCGGTCTTGTCCTTCTTCTTGAAACGCAGGTCGCCCACGACGACGTCGTGAAGCGCGCTGATCGCTTCGCGAAAACGAATCGCATCACGAAGCTCGGCATCGAAGAAGGTTTTCGGTCGGGCAAGGTTCGGGGAAAACTTGACGAGCAAGCCTTGCGCTGCACCGAGCACGGAGCTCTTGCCGAGGTATCGCAGGTCGACGTTCACGGCGCCTCCTCGGCGAACAGTGAGAGTTCGGGAACTTTGCGTCCGATGGCGCTCCGCAACGTCGGGGCCTTGAACGCCGCTTTCGAAACGGCTGCCAATGCGGCACGTCGTTCAGGCACACGCACACTTCGTAATGCGTACGAGAACAACGTGAGCAGCGGTTCAGCTTCGTTTGGATGCGCCACGATACGCGCGGAGATCTGCGACAACGCAGCCCGCTTCTGATGCGAGCCTCGATGCACCGCCAGAATCGTCGTCGCCCAAACGCGTTGGAGCGCCTTTTCACCGAGCGCTTTTTCGCGTTCGACAAGGTGTTTCAACAAGAAAAACCGTACGTCGTCGTAAGGATTTTCAGACAACGCCACCCACAATGTCGGCTCGTCCTTGAAACGTACGTCACGCTCGAACAGGCCAAGTCCTTCCCGACGAACATCCTCGTACCGCGCATCGATCATGTCGCGCACGTGATCCATGCGAGCGTCTTTCGATGCTGCAAGAACCGACACGAGCCACTTCGCTGCCGCTTCACGCACACGCGGCGCTCGCGCGGTGATGAGCCGCATGACGGAACCCAGCCCCGTCTTGTTGTCGATCTTCTTGGACTTTGTCCAGTCAAACCCAAGCTCGGCCACGGGCGAAACCGGAGCACACGCCAAGTCGACACATTGATCGAGCGTCAGACGCGAGGGCGACACGTGCTTGCGAATCGCTTCGCATAAGAAGAAGAGCGCCGATTGATTGTCGAGCGACAGCAGTTCCAGCCAGTCTGCGATCGACAAACTCGCGATGCCGTGCGCGTTCTTCAAGAGCTCGCTACCGAACGTCTGCACTTCTTCATGCGGGCTCGCAAGCAGCGGGCGAAGGTGCGCGACGTTGAGTTTGTCCAGGTCGCTCGCGTAGTTCTCTTTGAGCAACGCAATTGCAAACACCCGCACGGTGCGACTCCGCGCCTGCGTGACGAGCTTGAAAACGCCTTCGAAAACTTTTTCCCAGGCTCGTGGATACAAAGGCGCCGGTTCGAGTTCTCCGAGCGAATGACCTGAAGCCACTTTGAGACCATAAGCGTCATGCTTCAGAACGGGCGAACCTCCATAACAGAGGAGAGCCAAACTCCACGCGTCGAGAAATCGCTCGGGTTTGTCAAGCCACTCGTCCCGATAAAGCGCCAACGCACCTCGGACGGACGTACCGAATCGATTCAGATCCTTGCGCCCTAATTTGCGGAAATACCGAAGCGCACGACGTTGCAAGTAGCGACGAGTTGCGTTGGAAAAGTTTGGTGCCGTGTCGTTTCTCCGTCCAAACCGCGCAGGATATCGACTGTCGCCTTTGAGCATCCGTCGTTTGACGCTTTGACGTTGCCGCCAATCGTACTTTTCGACTTCAACGAGCTTGCGTTGGATCATGCGATCGAACGCCACCATGAAGTGCCCCATCACTTCATCGTCATTCGTCTTTTCGGCCAGCTTGAAAAGTGCCTTCACGAGCGGTCGATGATGCGGTTTGTCGCAACCGTCCGCGATGTACATGAGCAACGTTCGACGGGCAAACGGGCGAGCGTCGCGATACCAACGTTCCGCGAGCGATTTCAGCTTTTTGCCGGCCTCGAGCTTCAAGACCTCG
>JBGAOI010001084.1:0-2666 GCA_044221885.1 Polyangium sp. (in: bacteria) | reverse complement strand
GCAAATGCCTTCTTCGTAATGATGAGGGCTTTGGCCAAATTGACGACGCGATCTCGTGCCGGCGTGCCATCGTTGTTGGTGCTGTACCAATTGGCGACGGCCGTAGCCATCATTTGATCCACGCCATAGAACGTCAAATCGGCTGCGGACGGCATGAGTTCCTTGGAGAGGTTCTTGCCGATGAGGTTTGACGCTTTTTTGGCAATATCGAGTTCGCGCGCCCAAGTCGGACGACCTGCGGCTTCACGCAATCCCAAAATGGCCTTGTAGTAGGTCTCGAACAACGCTTTGTCTTTTTCCGCCGCGAGAATCACGCGAGCGGCAGCGCTGTTGAAGAGATCGACCATGGCATCGGCGCTGGGAACGACCGCAAGCGCCGGGGCGCCTGGAGCATTTCCAATCGATGCCGGAGCGACCCCGATCGACGGCAGAATCGACGTCGTCGTTCGTTGCAGTGCACCAATGGCGGCAAACAGCGTGACGCTACCGCCGGCAATGCCGTCATCGGCCCCTTGAGCGTTGCCCGGCAAAGCACCCGAGATGGTGATTTGTCGCAAAGGTTTGCGATGGTGCACGACCGGATCAGCGACGAGAAACGCCGACATGGGTCGCGTGGGAACACCCGCCATGACGAACGGAGAAAGAGAACCGTAATAGAACGGTTTGTCCCCGGGACCATTTTGGAAATATGGTTTGTCCCCATTGAACATGAAACCGTTCGGGTCATCGGTGCTGTTGTAAGCGAAGCTCGTGTTGTTTGCCATTGCCATATCGGGCAATGGCCACATGAGGTTCCACTGGCAGAAGTTCCCGCCGCCGGCGACGATTCCGACGTGGCGGTTCGTCTCGGCACATGTATCTGCCGCCAATGCAGTGCCGCCGTGATCCGCGAGGAAATTCAGGTACTTCGACCGCTCGAGACCAAAACCTGCGGCGGCAATGGCCATGTATTTGAGAAAGTTACGGCGCTCGGGGCCGCGCAAATCTTTTACTTTGTAGTCTGCCATGGCGCGTCTCCTATTGGCACGTATTGGCAGCAGCCAAAAATGCCGCGACCGTAACTTTTTTGCGGTTTTCGAGTTCAGCCGGCGAGGCTTGCGAAATCATGAGGTTACAGAGCGTCAAATCGTTATCCGACGCTGGACGTCCCATGATGCAGCTCAATGCGTAATAATCGCATTTGCCCGTGACGGTATCGAACATCGGATTGCCCATACCATTGATTTGGCATTCAGGCATATTTTGGATGTTCGCAATGACTTGCGGCGCAGCTTGCACGAAAATGTCGAACATCTTCGTCGCCGACGAAATCGTATAATAATACGCTTCGCCCATACGAGCGTCGAAGTTCGCCACACCAAGCGCGTCCTTCGTGGATGCGGCCTTGTACAAGTCGCCCGCGGAAGGAACGCCGCCAGCACCGGGCGTCGCCAAGTTCACGCCGCGAGACGTGAGGAACTCGCCCAGCGCCGAATACGTCATTTTGCTGCAAGAATGCATGCGCGTCCGAACGTCCGGGGGACCTTCTGCAGCGCGTTGCTTGAGGATCTCGAACGGATCCATTTGCCCCGCTTGGGTAGGATCCATCGGATGATGGAAATTGTTATTGGGGTTGGTGCTGGTTTCGGGATCGGTCGCTTGCGCTCCCGTACCGCCGGTCCCGCTGCTGCTTGATCCGGTTCCACCACCCGCGCCACTGCTCGAGCTCGATGAGCTCAAGGTCGGTTGGCACTCGTCATCTCCGGAATTCCCCGCGCCTGAACAGGCGGCGAATCCGAATCCTACCATGAAACAGATGCCGGGGAGAGCCCAGCCAATCAATGTCCTCGCCATGATTAGTACCTCACGAAGTCGTCGTGGACGAACACGGCTCGGAGCGTGTTTCGCAGGTTGTACCCATTGGCCTTGAAATCATTGACGAGCGACCCGATGACGGTATCGGGAACATCGCCAAGATCATAAACCGCATCTCCCTTGGAGAAGCCAAAGTTCCACATGCGAACCACGGCGCAACGAGCGATTTCGTCGTCCGCAGCCATATGTTGGCCGAACTCGAGAATGTTTGCAGCCGGCTTGCCGTATTTCCAAGCAGTGGTTTCTCCCGGAACGAGGTAATCGGAAAACTTCGCGAGTGGGCTTCCTTCGACAGGAACGACCATGGAGTATTCCATGATGCCATCCATACCTGGTTTGGGTTCGACGTATTTGCCAAAATCGTCAAACGCTGCAAACAGCGGCGAACGATGGTTCATCGTCGTGTGGCAGTTGGCGCAAACGGCCGCCGTCGTATCTTGGAATGCAAGACGTCCACCATTGGACAAATCGCCAATCGATTCGAACGGCCAAGGCGACGTGTAGGTTCCGGCGCCTTTTTGAATGGGCTTTGAACTCCATTCGGCCGGGAGCTTGCGACACGTAAACGTTTCTTGGATAAAACGTGTACGTCGGAAAGCCAGAGCGCTCGCGTATTGATACATGAGGCCCTGGTCGGTCAATACGCCAGCTGTGACCGGACCATTTGGACAGTCCATCGCGGTGAAGATGCCAGTCATGGGATCGAACGTCGGACATGTACCGTTTGTCGCGGTAAACATGATCCGATAATCGATCCCTTCGGCGATGATCTTGGCCGCAAAGAATGTCGCACCATCACGATTGGTGACATT
>JBGAOI010001083.1:0-2666 GCA_044221885.1 Polyangium sp. (in: bacteria) | reverse complement strand
CGGGGTCCACGTCAAGTCCACCACATCCACATCGAATCCTTCGATTTCCAGATGGGAACACAAGATATCGAGAGCATACGGAGTCACCCCAGGTTTGACGAAATTGGGATTGATCAGGGTTACGAGGCCTTTGGAAGAAGCTCGCGAAACACTCCTGTTACGACTCCGTAGGAACTGCTCACGTCACTATGCATTCAAAATCTAGGGGTCTTTGCTTACCGGTGACTTGGGAATATTTTCGAGAAATTGCGCAACGACTCGTTCGACCGGTTGTTTGTCGCCATCCACTTGCAAGTTGAATTGACGCATTTGTTTCGTCGAAATACGACCCACAAGGAACGTCATGGCATCCTTGATTTCGGGCACTTTGTCCAACGCATCCTGACGAGCCACAAGCACGGCTTCATAAGGCGGAAACCAATTGCGATCGTCCTCCAATTGCACCAACTGCAACCGCTCGATGAGACCATCGGTGGAATTGCCAGCAATGATGTCCACTTCACGCGAAGCCAACGCTTGAATCGATAACGACAAATCCATTTCTCGCGGCACTTTGGCAAACTTGATTCCGTATCGCGCGGAAAGACCGGGAAAACCATCGGCGCGTGAGAGAAAATCCTGGCCAAACGCCGCTTGCAAGGTGCTTCCGTGCCGCGCAACATCCGAAATCGATTGGAGACTCAAGTCCCGAGCCGTCTCGGCTCGAACCAGGATCGCAAAGTCATTACGAAATCCAAGAGAATCGGAAACGTCGAAGGAAAATTTATCTCGATATTCCTGGCGAACTCGTTCCCGTACGACCTGCGGCGCAGGACCGGCTTCATGCTTGAGAATGGCTGAATACGCTGTGCCCGTGTATTCGGCATACATGTCGATTTGTCCGGCAACGAGCGCTTGATGGCACAAAGTGCCTGAAAGCTCGAATTTCCGCTCGACCCGCACACCTCGCGATTCCAAAACCTGGGCTATCAATTCGCCGAGAATACGCTGCTCGGTAAAATCCTTCGAGCCCACGCGCACGACGGGCGCATTCGTGGTCTTTGGTGTTTGAGCGTTCGATTCGATGCGCTCCGTGGCCCAAGCTCCCGCGCCAATGATGGCAACAACGCTAGCCATGGTGGCCGCGGCCAAGATACGCACTCGATGCCGCGTTCGACGTTCCCGAGGATCAAGCCCTGTGGCGAGCAATCCGAGAGCAAAGTCGAGCAGAATGGCCATTGCCGCCGCGGGTAATGCTCCGCGCAGCAACAATTGCATATCGTACATGCGCAAACCGCGAAAAATGTACGATCCTAGTCCTCCAGCTCCAATCGCGGCGGCAACCGTGGCCACGCCGACCGTCGTCACCGTAGAAACGCGCAAACCAGAAACAATGACGGGAAGCGCAAGAGGCAATTCCACTTGAAATAGACGTTGGCGCCCGGTCATACCCATGGCAATTGCCGCATCCCGGACAAACGGATCCACGCCGGTAATGCCCGTCAACGTTCCCCGCACAATGGGCAAAAGTGCATACAGCATGAGGGCAATGATCGCCGTGTGAGCACCAATTCCGCCAATCCAAGGCAAAGGAATGAGAAACCCGAACAAGGCCAAACTCGGCACCGTTTGCAAAACACCCGCCACGGCAAGAATGGTGCGTCCCAGCATCGGCCGTCGACTGGCCGCAATGCCCAAGGGCAACGCAATCGCTGTCGCGCCGATGGTCGCAATCAAAACCATGCGCAAATGCTGGCCCATCAACACCAGCAGCTCCATCGTTTCGTTGCTCATGACAGAACCGCCGGTTCAATCGTATCGAGAAATGCCCGGGCAAGTCCCGAACGCGCCGCAAGGAATTCCTCGGGCCGAGCCAAAAGCGACAAACGCCCTGCTTCGAGAAGAGCAATACGCGTTCCCACCACGAGCGCTTCGCGCATATCGTGGGTGACAAAAATCGCCGCTTTGCCAAATTGTTTCATCAAATCACAGAATTCGCGTTGCAATGATACTCGCGTCAATGGATCGAGTGCACTAAATGGTTCGTCGAGGAGCATCACGGGCGGATCTCCCGCGAGAGCGCGGGCCACACCGACACGCTGACGTTGTCCGCCGGAAAGCTCATTTGGGAATCGGTCGGCAAAGTTATCCGGAGGTAATCCCACTTTTTGTAGGAGAAATTCGACTCGTTCGCGAATGGCCGCAGGCTCCCGCCCCAAAAGCGTGGGCACGACACCGACGTTTTGCGCGACCGTAAAGTGCGGAAAAAGCCCGCCATCTTGAATCACGTACCCAATACGTCGACGTAGCTGAATAGGATCCCAATCCACCGTCGCCTTGCCCTCCACGAGAACCTGGCCGGAAGTTGGCTCCAAGAGTCGATTGACCAGTCGAAGCGCCGTGGTTTTCCCACTTCCCGAAAGCCCCAAAAGCACGAGCGTTTCACCCGCATGAACGTCGAGCGAGAAATCATCGAGCACTGGCGTTGCGGCCAATGGAGGTCGATAACCGACGTGCCGAAAAGTGATGATCGGTTCGCTTGGAGGCGCGGCGGGAATCGACACGAACGAGGCTCCTGATGCGGCAATTTGATGACTGCCTGTTTGTCACTGACAGCCATCCGAACCGTAAAACGATTTTTTCCCCCGAGCAAGCTCAATTTCCTCGGTCGACAAGGTCGACGTGTC
>JBGAOI010001082.1:0-2670 GCA_044221885.1 Polyangium sp. (in: bacteria) | reverse complement strand
CGAGCTTCGATGCATTGCTTATTTTTGGTGCGTGGTCAACGCGCCCTTGGGATTCGTGTTGCCTGAATTCGGCATTGCGTACTGCTGCCATACGCTCGGGAGCTCGATCCGTACCGCATTGCGCTTCGCGCTTGTCTGGAAGGCACTCCGGCCTGACCCGCCAGCCCGCCATTGTGTGATTCGTCGCACCAAAAGGCATACGCGACCAACTCCATCGACCAAGCTGGCCGCAACGAAATCCGCATAAGCATTTTCCGCGATTCCGCGCATCGAGCGCCACGCACGCCGCGCCGGGCTTGTCCAACACCGCGTTTCGTCGGCGGCCCGGCCGGACTGCGTGCGTCGCAACACGCGCCAACGAAACGCTCACTGTTATATTGCACGACGCGTGGAAACTTGATGGGGTCGAGTCCCATCTCCATGAGGTTGCTGTTCAGTGACTTGAGGGATTCGAGATTTGCTTCCATACGCTCAATCTGGCTGTCGCCGATGAAGCAGACGCCGTCGAGGCCCTTCAAGACGGTCTTGCTGCTCGACGCGTAGAACACCTGACCGCTCAAGGTGTACAAGTGGAACCGGACCTTGAAGCCGTTGATTTCACCGAGCGCGAGCGGCAGAAAGTTAAAGGACAACATCTTGTCGGTTTGGAGGTTGACGGTGGTGATTGCGCTCCTCACGTCGGGGGTCGTTCGATCATAAATGTATTGTAGATTCGTCGTCTTACCGGACAAGCTGGCTCCGTAATAGACGACCTTGACGTTGACCTCTTTCGCTGTGTAGTTGATGTAGCTCATGGGGGTGACTTCCTCGTTCCGTGTTATTCGTCGTCCAGGTCATCGAATACGCCCGCGGTGGGCATGCCGATCCACTGCGATTATCAAATTCATCGCTCCAATTCAAGCGCATCGGAACAACCGGTTCGTTTGACCATTGACGCGTGTACGGCGTCCTGCATACCTGTCTCACTCTGTTCACCCATCGCTGCAAGCATTCCCATCCCAGCCACGAGCGCCGTCTGATGCGAAAACTGCTATTCGTGCAACCTCTTTATTCAGCCCAGTACATCGTCGAGTCCTTGAGCAAGCACTTCGACATCACGGGGCTATTCGTCAAAGACCCTCGCCCCCTCTTCGCGCTGAACGAGTCGATGTACCATTCCTGCAAGTTCATGTTCGATGAACCAGATTCGACCATTCTCGAGCAATTCAGCAAAGGCGACTTCGATTTCGTAATCAACGGAACTGACGAATCGGAAGAGATTGCGTGCAAGTTGGCGAACAAGATATGCCCGGAGCTCGCAAACGATGTCGATCCATTGAATCGGCGATGGAACAAGTACGAGTCCATCGAAGCGATTCGCGCCCACGGGCTCGATGCACCGTGGCAGAAATGTGTAAATGCATCCGCAATTCTCGACGGAACGGTTGAACCTGAACAATTGCTGTTCCCTTGCTTCGTCAAGCCTGTCAACTTCTTCGGCGGAATCGGCTCCGGCGTGTGCCACAGTCTTGCGGACGCAAGAGATCTCATTGCATCGACACCTCGGGAGGTCAGCGGCCTCGAGCTGGGTGAAGTCGTATTCCAGGAGATCTTTCGCGGGAACGAGTACGCGCTCGACTGCTTCTCGTGGCAGGGTCAGCATGACATTGCATTCATTGCGCGCTACGTCAAACACAGCACCGAAAGCGGCCGCACGTACTACCGTTCGATTGAAGCCATCCCCGCGGACGACGACCTGTACCGTCGAATCGTCGAATACACACGAAGCGTGCTCGATGCGGTCGGTTTCAAGTTCGGTTTCTCCCACATCGAGATCTTCCACGACCCGTCGTCGGCGACCGACGTCGAGCAATGCCGCGACAAGTTCTCGCTTGTCGAGATCAATCCCCGGGCGTCGGGGTTGGGCGGACAACTCATGCGCTGCGCCAAGCTCTTCCGCAATTTCAACATCCTCGATATACTCATCGAAAAAATCTGCCGAGTCCCGTACGAGAGGAACCCATCGGGACGATTCGTCGACATGCTGACGCTCTACGCGAACGACCAGCGTATTCTTCGCGAAACCAACCTACCGGCATTGCAGCAGATCCCGAGCCTCGCATCGCACGTACGTGTCAGGCCGGTGGGTTACGTTGCGACAAACGATTTTACCCTTGCGGATGCGGTGATGTTCGCCACGCTTGCCAATGCAAACCGCGAGCAGCTCGAACGGGATCGCGATGTGATGTTCGCACTCGAGCGAAAGCAAGTTCTCTTTTGATGCGGGTTTGCCGTTGTTGTGTGATGTCCCCTGGTGCCCCTATCCACGCTTCGTCGACGTCCTCGCGGGCGACGGCGCCGAGCGGGGCGAAATCCGCTTGGTTTTCAGCACTGGCTTTCGGAGGGTGGAACTTGATGACCGCCGACCCGGCCCGCGCTTACGCTCTCCACCCCCAAAATGACGCGCCCTCAACCACGTCGGCACGCCCGTCTTGATCTCCCGTACCGTTCCGCGTATCGTGCTCCCACGATTATGCCAACCTCTGCCTCATCTCGTTTTCGTTCGCTCGCCCTGGCCATTCCCCTGGGCCTCGCCTCGTTTGTCGCTGCTCCTGCTGCCGACGCCTTCTGCGGGTTTTATGTCGCGGGTGCGGAATGACGGAGCGCGGACAAACCGCGGTTTTAGGGGGC
>JBGAOI010001081.1:0-2672 GCA_044221885.1 Polyangium sp. (in: bacteria) | reverse complement strand
AATCTTCAACCCGCGCTTCAACGTCGCCCGGAAACGCACTTCTTCGTCTTCCGTGACGCGCAAAATGAGTTCCCGACGCGCACGCAATTCGGGATAAACATCCCCCATACGCTCAACGACCAAATTAGCCACTTCGTGCAAAAATGGTTTTTCGATCCCCAATCGGTACCCATGACGAATGGCTCGACGCATGACTCGACGCAATACGTATTCGCGACGTTGTTTTTCTGGCAAAACACCTTCGGCCATCAAGAACGCTGTCGTGCGCGCGTGATCCGCAATCACCCGCATGGACACATCGTCCGGCGCATTCGTGGCGCCATAGGGCTTTTGCGCAATCGCTGCCGCGCATTCCACGAGCGGTCGCAAGAGATCCGTATCGTAATTCGATGTAACACCTTGCAACACAGCCGAAATACGTTCGAGACCCATCCCCGTATCAATGCTCGGCGCCGGAAGCGACGTCACCGGAGCGTTTTTCTCGGCCCGATCGTATTGCATGAACACGAGGTTCCAGATCTCGGTCCATCCCGATCCATCGAGTCGCGGTTCTTCGCCAAATCGCGAAACATCCGCCGTTCCGCCGTGGAAGTAATGAATTTCCGAACACGGCCCGCATGGTCCGGTATCCCCCATGCTCCAGAAGTTATCGGCCATGCCCAGACGCAGAATGCGATCGTCGCTGAATCCAGTCACTTTCCGCCAAAGAGCCGCCGCTTCGTCGTCCGCGGGAAAACCTTCCGCACCTTGAAATACGGTCACCACGAGTTTGTCTGTTGGTACTCCGTATTCCTTCGTCAAAAGGTCCCACGCCGAAACGATCGCTTCTTCCTTGAAATACGCTCCAAAGCTGAAATTGCCGAGCATCTCGAAGAAGGTGTGATGCCGCGCGGTAACGCCGACATTCTCGAGATCGTTGTGCTTGCCACTGATGCGAATGCACTTTTGGCTACTGGCAGCACGTTTGTACGGACGAACATCCTTGCCGGTGAATACGTCCTTGAATGGAACCATTCCGGCGTTCGTGAACATGAGCGTCGGATCGTTCTGCGGAACGAGCGAAGCGCTTTGGACGACTTCGTGTCCACGAGCAGCGAAGAAATCGAGGAAGGTGCGGCGAATTTGGTGGCTAGAGGCAGACATACGGGTGCCCCCCTCTAGCATTTTTTCCGGATGAATGCGTTAAAACATCACGCCGAGATAGACGCGGAATGCTTGCGCCGTCGATGTCTCGATCTTTCCAAGACGAGTCGCGGTGGTGTAACGCGACAGTTCACCCGGCAAATAGTCGAGACCACCAAGCGGGAAAAACGCGCCGTATTGCACGGCCGTGTAGAACCCACCCATCTTGTCGATCCCGTCATTCAAACTTCCGTCTTTGGCCTGGAAGTACAATGACACGTCGAGCTCCACGCCAAGATCTCGCTTGTTACCCGGCGTTTGCACGAACTCGCTCGCGCGGCTCCAAATAAGCGCCGCGCTGCCTCCCAGCCGTTGACCATTCGGGTCCCGCGCAAAGTCGTATTGAACTTGCGGACGGAAGTAATAAGCGCCCTGGACACGCGACATGATGTTGCGCCAGAAAATCAGGTCGACGCGATAGTCCGGATGAAACCGGAACATCGAATACGTGCGATCGGCCGTCAGTTGCGGATCGACGCCCGTTTGCGGGGGCTGAAGCGCGTTGACGTCGGGATCACCCGAGGCCCAACCGAAACCCAAATCGAGGCGGAGTTTGTCCTCCATCGTCCGGTACTCGGCTTGTCCCGTAACCCCAAAACTTCGCACCGTGTAACCCACGTCATTGGAATCGAGCGGGTTGACGTCGACAACAGGCGGCTGACCCGTGAGGTTCCCTCCAGGACGTCCCGTCGTTCCCATGTTCTCCACCGTTCCGTACATCATCGCCGCTTCCGCTTCGAAGCGGAACTTTCGATAGAGGATCTGGAGCCAAAGGTCGGGCATGAAAAACTCAGCCTCGCGACGAGTGTAGCCGAGACGAACGTTTGTCGAGGTCTGACCAAGCGATGCGGCGTTGCTCGATGACGTGTCGTCGTTCGCAAGCTGCTGGTTCCGATACGCGAAGTAGAGGCCGCCGTTGATCACGGGCAAACCCTTCGCCAAGTCGAGCAGTTGCAGTTCCGGATCACGTTTGCGCGCGATCATCGCGACGTACTGATTGACGTCATCGAGGTTCGCCAAGTTGTACGGCTGGCCTTGTTGTTCGGTGAACCGCGCGCTCGTTGCGCCTATGCCCATGTGATCCCAAGCGCCCGTGAAATACAGGTCGTACTTCTTGATGCCCGTCGTGAACATGATGCGGTCGACGGTCGACTGCCAATCCGAGTCGTAACCATCGCCGGCGTTGTAGACCATGCCGAGACCCCAATGATTCGGCATACGACCGAAACGCAAGAGGCCCACGGGCGTCGTGTATTCGGCCCACGCACGCTTGGCGATGATTGAATCGGTCAAACTATTTTGACCTGCAACAGGTGCCCACGCCGTCGTCGAAAAAGCTCCGAGCGGCGCGTACCCGCCACGTGCCGCGACGGTGTACCCGCTGCCGGCACTCGGCACGTTCATGTAACCATCAGGCGTCGACCCGAGCACGAGGTTGTCGAGGATGTCGAATTGCGAATGAATGCGCAGGTTGTCCGAGATGTGAATTT
>JBGAOI010001080.1:2361-2678 GCA_044221885.1 Polyangium sp. (in: bacteria) | reverse complement strand
TCGACGATGGTGCCCGTGAGCAGCGGCAAGGCCAATACGAGAACCTGCAGGAAGATGGAAACGGCCAGAATGCGGCTCCAGTCTCCCGATTGCCATAACAAACGCCCGAGCAGCCATGCCGAACGATTGTCTTTCTCACCTCCACGTTGGAATTCCGCCGTCGGCTCGAGCAAAAGCACGATGCCCGTGAATTGTCGGCTCACTTCGACCATCGGCACGAAGCGTCGTCCCAGGCCGGGATCCAGAATCGTGATGCCGTTACGCGTCGCCGATTCGAACACCACGAAGTGATTAAACGACCAGTGCAAAACGGTCGC
>JBGAOI010001080.1:0-2351 GCA_044221885.1 Polyangium sp. (in: bacteria) | reverse complement strand
ACCGGAAGGTACTCGAATGCTTCGAGCTCCACACGCGCACCTCGGGCTCGTAATCCGAACCGTCGTGCAGCAACGAGGATGTCTTTGGCATTGGCTCCATCGCGCCCCACGCCAATCGCGGAGCGTATTTCGTCCCGACGAACGACCTTGCCATGATAAGCCAGAACCATGTTGAGACACGCAGCGCCACAATCGGTCGCCGTGACTTGCTGAATGAACGGAATACGTTGCTGAAAACGCCCGAGGCGCTTCAACGCTGGGAATCGCTCCAGCAGGTTTCGCGTATCGCCAGGCTTATTCACCGAAGTCCTCGAAGACGAGACGTAACGCCGGGACCAACGCGACGACGATGCGTTGGGTACGCACGCGAGCCTCGGCAATGCCGTTCATACCGTCATAAAAGTCGAACGATCGACCATCCGCTCGAAATGCAGTCGCGGCGGGCCTTGCTTCGACCAATACGATGGGTCCGTCCACGCGAACCGTGTCGGAAAGCTCAGCACCTAGATACCGTTTCACTTCGTTTGGCCCGACAATTTGCGCGCCGACCGCGTCCACGACGAGTTCTTGATAGGCATACCGATATCCCGCGACTTCGAAGCGCAGCGTCATTCCGGGCGTGAGTTGAGGACGGTAGGCACCGGGTAACATCGCCACGACCGTGAACCGTGGCGCTTCGGGCAAGAGCGTCGCAACGATATCGCCTACGCCAAGAAGTTGGGCCCGACGAATTCGTACATCCCCGACAATCCCTGCCCGCGGTGCGCGAATGGAGAACTCGGCGAGCTTGGCCGTGGCCAATTCCTTTTGAGCTTGGAGGCTCGTGAGTGCTTCCCGAGCGCCCATGTCCGAGGGATCGCGCAACGTGCGCACGAGCTGCAATTCGATTTCTTTTTCGATGCGTTCGAGCTCCGCGCTTTCTTTGGCCGCGTTGAACTGCACGAGCACATCGCCTTTCGCCACGGATTGGCCCGGACGAACCTCGAC
The DNA here is from genome assembly GCA_044221885.1 of Polyangium sp. (in: bacteria). Classification (GTDB taxonomy): domain Bacteria; phylum Myxococcota_A; class Polyangia; order Polyangiales; family Polyangiaceae; genus Polyangium. The sequence continues at coordinate 1,364 of JBGAOI010001080.1, read as the reverse complement.
CGAATGCACCGTGCCAGCCACGTTCGAGGCGATTTCTTCGCGCCCGATCAAACGAACGATGGCGGGACCCGTTGCATATTCGTGCACGCGACCGAAGACGCCATACAAGAGCGTCGCGAAGAAGGCAGCCACGAGCACCCAATACGTCGGACGCGTCCACCGGGGGGACAAACGCAATACGTCGCTTTCCGCGCGAGCGCCGACTGCCGCATGTTGCATTGCTTCGGGCCGAAAAAGTTGCGTCATGGGAGCGACTCCAGCGTCACGCGGGTGATGGCACCCGAGCGAAGTGCCACCACTTCGTCCGGACGATCGAGGGTGGCCTCGACAATGGTCGTTCGTGACGCACTATCGATTTCGGGAGCAATCGTGGCAATCGTGGCGCGCATGGGTTTTGGATTTTGGTCGATCTCGACATGAACTTTTTGCCCTTTTTCGTGCTTGACGCGACTCTTTTCGGGTACGGCAAAACGAACGAAGGGGGGCTTGGAGCTGATGAGGCGCACGATGCGCGTCGTCGCGGTGACGTTGGCGCCCGCATCGACATAACGTGCCGCGACGATTCCTTCGAAGGGAGCGCGCAATTCGGCTTCGGCGCGAAGTTGCCGCAATTGGGCGGCGCGAGCGCGTTTTTCGCCGACTTGTGCCGTCGCGATTTCGAGCCGTGCTTCAGCGAGTTCTTTTTGATAACCGGCTGTCGCGAGGTCTTCGGCTGAGGCCACGGATTCGGCGGCGAGGAGTTTGCGTCGTTCGTATCGTTCGGCCGCTTCGCGCAATTCCACCGCGGCTTTGTTGCGTTCGGCTTCGGCGGCTTTGATCGCGGCCTCCGCCATCGTCAAATCAAAAGCAAGGTTTGTCGTATCGAGACTGGCGATGATTCCCTTTTCCGCGACGTGGTCTCCGAGGCGCACGTGCAAAGCACGAATCTTTCCTTCTTGCCGTGGCGTGATATCGATCGCTTCGTGGGCCAAGACGACGCCGAGCCATTTTTCGGCCGCAAAATCTGCTGGACGCGTTTCGATTTCCAACGCGGACGGCGTGATTCTCGGCGGATTCGAAGGCAATGCCGTCACGTTCGGCCGATTGCGCGCGAGCGCCCACGCCCCGCATGCACATGCAAGGACGACGCTCGCAGCAATCACCGCCCGCGACATCATCAATGGCTCCAAGATACACGAATACCCACGCGAAATCCCGGTTTAACGTTGCACTACGTCAACGACGGGCATTTCGCCGAAATAGTTCAGCGATGAACGATTCTTTCACATTGTCGTGGCGCTGTCCAGATTTATTCGTACATCATTCCGCTCGAAGCGGTCGGTCATGTTTTCAATGGCAAACCGCTTCAGGAGGCAGCTTATGGA
>JBGAOI010000107.1:0-16278 GCA_044221885.1 Polyangium sp. (in: bacteria) | reverse complement strand
TGGGTCCAATCATTTCCGGGGCTATGGTCCGGTCGATCGACGCCCAAAGGTTATCGAAAGGCGGAATGGAATGCAGCAAACCAAGATCCGTTTGCCCAAGGCGACGACGACCCCTTGGGCGATATCATCGGCCGAGCGTTTGACCTTACCAGTGAGGGTTCGACGACAAATCGCCAGATTCGTGCCGGATTCGCGGACTTCAATACAAACGCCGCCGTCCGAGGTCGTGTTCAAAGAAATGGGTGAGCGCCTGACGCCTGGGGCACGCAACGGTTCGCCCGAGGACCCCGCGGAGGCGCTGAAATCTGCTTTTCGCGTGAAAGTTCGGTAGGTTCGTTGGTAAACGAGAAGATGTGTCGTTGACCGATTCGCTCGAGATGCGAATGGTAGGCAATGGTGAGGGCAATGGCAGGCGCGTGATCGAGAGACGCGGATGTTTCGGTGTCTCGTAATGTGGCGACGTTCGTATTCGACGAGGCAGATTGGTCCGTGATGTTCGCGAAGTTCCAAGGGTTGGGGCCATCGAGCAAGAGCATTGTTGGACCTGTGATGCGAGGTTCAGGCGTGGCATTTCGACACGAAGCGGGGCTACGAACTTCGGCCGAGCCTTGTTGGTCGCGTGCCGGCCGCAAATGAGGTTGGGCAGAACGAGTTGGGAACGTTTTTTGACGCGTCAACATTGTTCATTCTGCGATTTCGAGGGCGGATTGACGCGTCAAACGTGGCCAAGTCTTGGTGCGACGCATCTCTCGCGGCGGCACGAGCTGTGCAATACGAATTTGAATTCGAGTCGAGTGGAGCAGGAGGCCTGAATCATGAAACGTGATTGGTTACAGTTGTTGTTTTCTTTCGAGGGACGAATTCCGCGATCGGCATATTGGTGGGGTTTGGGGGCAATGGTGGTTTCGTTTGGCCTGGTCGCGTTGTTTGCTGCGGCAATCAACGCTGTTTTTGGATGGTTGGCGCTCGAATCCGTAGGACGCCCTTTGTTCGTGATGCTTGTTGGTGCTGCAACAATTGCCGCGCTATGGGCCTGGTTTGCATTGGGCGTCAAACGATTGCACGATCACGACCTCTCTGGCTGGTGGATGATTGCGGGACGTATCCCGATCATTGGTCCCATTGGATTGTTCATCGTGCTGGGCCTCTCGCGCGGAACGATTGGTCCCAATCGATTCGGCGAAGATGTCACGCTGGGCGATGTCTACGCGCAACAATATGCGTAACAAGGAGCTGCTGCATGCTGCGCCGCAAGGACCGCGAACACGTTTGGCGCGGTCCTTTGCTGCCACTCGCGATGGCTTTGGCCATTGGCATTCTCAGCGTATTCGTCATCGACGTCTTCGGCGGCTCTACGAAGAGCCTCGCTTGGGTCCTCCCGGCCGCAATGGGTGTACCGGTTTTGGCTTGGAATCTCGTCACATGGAGTCATTCCGTGAGCGCGGCCAAGTCGTCGGTGGCCAAGACCCACAAGGGGCCTGCTGGGGCGTCATTTGCCGTCGTTCCCACGATTTCGGTCGACAAAAAAACGAATACGTCGGCGTGAACGAGGCCATGACGTTTTGAGCCACGGTTCTATCGTGCCAAACGCGATTCGGACCGCCGCGTTACGGATCTGCCACCGCTGATCAAGCCAGACATGGAAGACGGGCGTTTTTGAGGCGCGTACTGAGCACGGGTTCTTGACGTTCCTCCGTTGCATTTCGTACCGCATCGGAAACTTCGGCGTACACAATGCCCAAATGCACCGATCGCGCTCCATCACGTGGCTTTTTCAAGGCTTGCAGGAGCTGATACGTAAAGATGCCATGCCCGAGGGACGGGTTTTCAAGGGCGACTTGATCGCGATCGGCGGCAGAAAAAATGGCTTGCCCTCTTCCAAGATCCACGTTTTTGAACGGCGCCGGCTCGGGGTCGTCGAATTCCAAATAACCCGGCACGTTCGGCGATTGCGCCAGCGTTGGACCAACAAATGTTCGCCCACCCGCCCCGCCACTGAAACATGTATCGAGGAAAAGGACGACGAGTTTTGCCCCTGCTTCAGCAATACGTTCGAGCCAAGTCGGAACGTCGCGATCCAAGTCGATGGCGGTGGCATAGATTTTCTGATAATTCGTGTCGTACGGAATGAGGTACAGCGAGCGTTTGTCGCGTGAGGAGCGCCGCTCGGGGCTACCGTGACACGCAAAATACAGCAAAACCGTGTCGCTCGATTCAACCGTATTCGGCAAGTCTTCACCAATGGCTTCCATGATGTTCTGGCGCGTGGCCCGTTCATTTTCCAGTAAAGTGACTCGCCGCTCGTCTTCGGCAATCCGTTGCTCGAGAAGGTCGCGTAATGCGCGTGCATCGGCTCGTGCACACGAGAGCTTCGGAATGGCGGGATCCTGGTAATCGTCGATTCCTACGAGAACAGCGTGCAGCATGAACGAATCCTTCGCTTGGGCCAGTTTCCGCAAATAGGTTCTTCAAGTCAAGGTTTTACCGCGAGTTGACGACGACGTAGTCGCCTTTCCCACCACCAAAACGACAGCCGGCCCAACCATCGGGAGCCCATGTGGCCGGGGAGATGCCCGCGAGCACCCGTGTAGCGGTATTCGAAAATATCCATGCCGCCAGCATCTTGAAGGGCTTTTTGAGCGTCGGCATCGGTCGCGGCAAGTGTTTCACCATGGGTCCGCAAGACCGATAAGGTGCGTTGTAATGCTTGTTCCGCCGGCAAAAAGCGAAGCGCTCGGTAAAGGACTTCGGTAAACAGCGGCGCCAGGATTTGCGGGATTTTCGTCAAAGGGGCAATGACCGCGCGTGCGCCAGCATCGCAAAATGCTTGGGGAAATCCTTGTACTGGATGTGTGCGTTGATGATCCATCCATCCGGTCCAACAGCTTTGCAAAACCACGAGAGCACAACGATGCATTCGTAGACGAAGCACGTTCGGGAGTTTCAAGCCATCCGTGTCTCGCGCGCCAACATGCAGCGCTGGTGAACGACCAAAACTGCCGCCTTCTTCTCCGTGACACAAGAAATGCAAAAGATCAAATTGGGGCAAACGCGTCAGCAATGCCTCCGTTGACAACTTCGCGCCATCCACGGATTCGATGTGTGTGTTTGGCAGCCATTTCCCGCGAGCACGTAACATTGCCGCCTGTTCTTGCACCACACAATCGACTTCCGGCCCATACACGAATCCATGCTCCAGGCGTCGACGTAATGGCTGGGTTGCAGTGGTGGCACTTTCCGCAGCCAACTGCCCAGTCGCGTGGATGCTCATGGAAAACCGGCGTAAGAGCGGGCCTCGAGATGTCTCGATTCGACCAAACGGAATTCGATAAAGGCTATCATGCGGCACGATGCACAAGTGACGGATGGCGTGTTTTTGCAGCAGAGTATCCAGTTTTACCGGCCAAATCCATCGACCGAGTTCATGCAGGGGTTTCGCGTCGTCTTCGCAACGTTCACCTTGCGTCCATCCGCGAAGGCGATACAGCAAATCATCCAGCTTTCGATGCGCGGCTTCTCCACGACTCTGGTACCGTTCGTCCTGTACAGTCGATACGTGCCAATCGAAAAAATTGCGACCATACACAAAGAGCATCAAATAACGACCCGCGACGAAGTATTGCAAAATGGCGGAGTCGGCATCGAGCGTACTCATGAACGCGTCCACGATGACACGCGCCTCGCCTTGCGATGCAAGCGCCAGTCGATGAGGCACCATTTCACCTTCCGCGAATGCAGTTCGCGCTTCATTCAATGCCAACGCTTGTGATTGTTCCGCAAAGGTATGAATCACTCGGCCAAACCGTAAAAAGCCTCCGCGCGGTGATTCGTCGTCGAGTAGCCCTTCCAGGTTGCCCAATGGTTCGTCGAGAACGTACGGATGTTGTTGGGCGATTCGAAGAGCGCCTTCCGCGTGCAGGTCGACGACGCGATCAAGAATGGGCAACAAAGCCGCCAGAAGCGCGCGCTCCGCGCCTTTCCCGGGTTTGGCGTCCGCATGATGGGACAACAATTCCAGCGCTACACTGGCCGCAAGCGTGCTATCTTGGACCGCTCCTTTCCAATCGGGCGGTTCTTTTCGAGCACGTAATACCGCGCGTTGATCCAAAGCGAGCATTCGCAACTGCGGAAAATCGAGGCGCAAGGCGTCGTCCACAACACCGTCGAGCTTCAATTCGCACGTAGCGAACATCTCGACGTACCGTAATTCCACCAGAAGACGGCACCACAAAAGCTTTGTCCGGACCAACGCTTCGGGCTGATGCTGGGTCGCATCGTCCAGCAACAAGGTTTCGGCCTGTTCAACCACACGCATCAATGCGGCGCGCCGCCGCGCGCTGTGCTTGATGAGCTTGGCCTCTTTTTCCTTTTGCAAAAGCCCCGTCAAACGTGTTTTCCGACAAACGACGGCGTTCGTCGAAAGGCAACGCATCGTCCGGTGCGGAACGTTCTTGTTTGAGCTTTTCAAAAGCCCGATACGTTTTTCGCGCTTCTTTTGATTCGCCGCGACCCGAGCCCACAAGCGCATGCAATCGTGAGCAAAGTACATGGAGACGCAAATCGCCGCGGGCCCATTTTTCCAGCTCTTCGAGTTCTTTCGCCGCAACGAGGAAGTTCCCGCGCGCGATTTTCTGATCGACGAGCATCAATTCTATGCGCAACCGTGATGGGTGTTTGTCCGGCCATAATGCTCGCGCAAATTGAGCCATTTGGTCGCGTTTGTCCTGAGCACCTACCGCAATGGCCAACGACGTCGTCGTCAACACCGCTGCCGTCACCAACGCGCTCTCGTATTGCCATTGTTCTTCTCCGGCAAAAGGCTGGATCCCTCGAATCCGCGCATAAGCACGAGCGGGACCTTCGCGATCCCACACGATGCGAGCTGCACTTGTCGCTACGAGCCATTCTGTGCGTGGCGGCGATCCGTCGAATTCCGCATCGAATTCGTCGAGCTCCGCTTGATAGGGTCTTTTTCGTGGAACAAGGTGCAGCCGTGCGAGCGCCAGCCAAATCCGCACGGGCGGCAATGCGTCGATACGCGGCGAAAGCAGCGCCTCGAATTGCTTTAACCCTTGACGTCGACGGGCTTGGGCACAAGTAAAAAGCGCATCGAGCAGGGAATCGAATCGAGTTTGCGTGTGGCGGTCGAGCGGGACTGTCTTGTACCGATCGAAGACTTCCGTCAGGGCAAACAATTGTCGTTCGAGTTCTCTGTCCGCTGCGCTTTTCATGGTTTATTGGGTTTTCGTCGAGGGCTTTGCGGTTTGCATTTGTTTCGAGAGCGTGTCGAGGCACTCGATTTCGACCTTTCCGGCGAGATGACCATTCCCGTCGAGGTCGCATTTCATGGCTTCTTGGTAACGTTGCAATGCTTCCGGTGACGGACGTGCATGACAAGGGGCCATCGACATATCCTGATCGTTGCACGGCACGATCACGTGAATGCGATGATAACCTCCACCGAGCAATCGAGACGCCGCACCCACGGCCGCATAATCAGATTCCAGGGGTTGCCCTTCGCGCTGCTTTGCGAGTTTTAATCCGTTTACCTGGACGTCGGCAGGCAACGTTTTCACGCTGTGTTCCTCGAGCGTGCGCGTCACGAATTGTTCGTTTGGACGCAGCACTTTCGTTGGAGCATGAACGGCGGGTGGCAGTTCATTTCCCACGCTATATCCGGTGGGTGCATACACCGTGGCCTGAGTCGGGTCGGGTGGGGCATCGTGTTTGCGTGCGGATTCCAGTTGTTTGCGTTCGGCAATGGCCAGTTTCAAGGCTTCTTTTTCAAGGGCAGCGGTTTCTTTTCCATCACGTCGTCGTTGTGCCAACTCCCGATGGATTTTCTTCTGCTGCTGACGCAATTTCGAGGGCGGAGCCGATTGACGAATATCAGCGTCGATCTGGGTTGCGACGGCGGCATCATTGTTTGCCGCCAGCGCTTCGTCGAGCAATTTTGCGCCTTTGTCACGATCCAAGTCCAGGTCCGAAACCGACGGACCATAGGATGCGAGGGCCGCTTGAGGAACGATCGTCACGCGGATATTGGGATTCCGGTTGGCCTCGGAACCACCAGCGCGTCGTGATCCGTCATCGGGCACGCCCACAGAAAAACTCGTTTCGGCGTTTCCTGGAGGTGGACCACGATTGCCACCACCCGATTCCATGACCGCAAACTTGGGTGGTGTTCCGCTGTTGGGCAATTCCCAGGCGACAGCGTTTTCGTTTACGACTTTGACGCGTTGTCCTTCGCGGAACACCGATTTCGCGGCAACTGCGACATTGACGCTATCGGTGGCCATTTGCTCGACCAATTGATGCGCAAGCGTTTTGGCCTCCAACATCGGCCCACGATGTACTTCAACGTGTACGACGGCCAGATCGAGATCGGAGGCTTTTAATTCGGCATTCAGGAGACGATTTCGCGTGTCGGTGACGACGACGGTTTTATTGACTTTCGCCGCGGTTTTATCGACTTGTTTGACCGGGTGCGTGGAAACGGCGGACGACGTGATACCTCGTTGCGACACATTGACGTCAATTTCGGCTTTGAAGCTTGCTTTTTCCGGCCGACTTTCCACCGTGACGCGTTGCAATTTGCCGGTGGTCGTTTCGATGGAATCGAATTCGACTTTCCCATCTTTGGACCGTGCGGATTTGGTATTTTGGGTCCATCGTGCCATTTCCGGAGCAATTTCCGCAACGCGGGTGGGTTTGCGAGTGATGGTGCCCAGATCTGCGGCACTCACGCCGCCACTGTAGCGATTTGTTCCGCCGCATTCGGGAAATGGCTTGGATTCGAGCAGTTCCAAACATTCCGGGTCACCGGGTTTTTCAACTTGGCCCTTGGGCGGGGGCAAAAGTTTGATCGGGCCTTGCCAACGTAATTTCTTGTTTTCGGTCAACCACTTGTCGATGCGGTGGTTTGCCCGGACAGGGACCTTGTCGAGTAACGCAAAACAGCTCTCCTTTTTCTCGGCCGTCGCTTGATGCACGACGACCGACCATTTCATGATTTGATTGAGCAGCTCGAATTGCGGTTCCCAAGCGGCGACATCCGTGAAGTGTTCGTCCCACCATTGCACGAAACGTTTTGCTTGGGCATTGGCTTCGAATTCTTTGTCTCTTTCGCCAGCATTCGAGCTTTTCGCGAAAATTCGGGTGGTGACGGGGGCGAAATGCACGGCGCCCGTCGATTCACGCGTAAAACCTTCCTCACGGAGTCCCAGCCAAGTCCGCGTGTTTTCACCGCCTACCTCCGAGCATGACACGGTATTGACGGCGCCATGGGTTTTGCTATGAAAACCCTCGATGAGACCTTCAGGTGCCGCTTCCTCGTAATCGATCCCCCACACCTTGGCCAAAAGATCGGTGTAGAAGAAGGTCATTCCGGTGGCGGTCCCATAAAGTGGGCCGTCGTAACGTGAACATTGTTGCGTGCTGTTTCTTCCAACGAGGCTCAAGATTTCCCGGGCGAACGAATTTCCGAGCGACGTAGGCAATTTTTGATAAAAAATCGCCTCGATGGTTGCGTCGTCTTTGGTGGCGGCAATTTTGGCTCTTGCGGCGATTAGAATTGCCTTTGCTTCAGCCGCAAACGGTTCGCGCGTACTCTCGGCCAAATCAATGATATCGTCGGCGCGCTCTTTTTCATGCAAACCTCGGAAAATGGCCGCAGTCTTTTGTATGTCCGGCAATGCGGCAATGAATTCGTCCAAGAGGTACGTCGCGAAGGAGGGGCTTGGATGTGGATCCAATGAAAACCCCGGTCGACCATAGGACTTCTCCTGCAAATCAAGCGACATGAACAATTCTTGCGTTGATACGCGCGGATGTTCGCGCTTCCACGCAGCGACGACTTGAATCGCGGGCGATTGAATCTCGAGGGGTTGATCCAAATGATCGACCACTTGCGCGTTATGGTCGAGAACCTTGCGACTTTTCGGGGATAACTCGGCGAGCGACGTACCAAAACGTTCGACCGGAATGAATTCCGTTCCGCGGGCTTGGGACAATGCCGCAATGTGCTCGACGGTAATGGGCGCACCGGCGTTGCGTGGGCGTTGTCGTCCCTTGACTTCGAGGCCCGCTTCCGTGCATTGCGCGCTGAGTAGATCGACCCCACCGGACAAGAATTTCTCGAATTCGGCGGCTGTCGTCAATGTGGCCGTTCGATACTGCTGCGCGGTGTTCTCGAATTCGGCACGAGCCATTGATTTCATGGCGCAAACTTCGGCCCGCGCCACTTCCGGCTGAAGCACGTATTGGTAAACGCGCGTTTCTGTCGGCGTGACGCCAAGATGAATCGCTTCGTTGTCAATGGCTTCCGCAATGTGTGCGGATAGCGTCGCCGGATCAGCGGCTTCGACGAGTACCACGGCGTCGCCACTCTTCGTTGTCGTCGAACGGGTTGCGCCATGCTGCATACGCAGCACGTGGCCAAGAGAATCGTCGCGAAATACCGGTTCGATCAATACGCCGGTGAAAACCTCATCCAACCCTTTGGTTTGAGCGATGCGGGCCAGCGTGGTGGTGAAAATCCAATCCCGCACTTGTTCGCGTTGTGCATCCAGCGTATCGTCGGGAATTTGGACAATCGCCTCGAGAAGGTCGATTTGATATCGATCGCCGACGCATCCGACCAATTCTTTGACGCGGGGCTTCGCAATGCGCGCCGTTTTGGTTGGCGGCGGCGTTGTGGACTGTTTTACTTGCGTTGCCGCGCATGCTTGCGTGAGCACGAACAGCAAAAAAAACAACAGGTAACGGGGGTATTTCATGAAGACACCTTTGTCGAAATCACGAAGGAAAACAGGAATTGTCGTTGGGGGATGATCGGAACGTGCAGCTCTTGGGTTGTCAAGAGTTTCCTTGACAATGGCGCTTCGGCAAACTGAGCAAGAATCGGACCAATCACTCATCGAGCGAGCGGTGGAGCGACACGGATTGGCGGGCAGTTGTCGTCGATGGTGTTGACGCGTCAATGACGTTGTCGTCCATATGGCGAATGGTTTTGACGCGTCAAAGGGACGAAGCGCGGCGGATGGCGGGAATGGTGCTGGATGCGACGGGCGCCTCGAGCGTCATTCGTACTTTTGCCCCGGAACGCGATTTTTGTTTTGAATCGCGTGCTCTTGTTAGCGAATTTCGATCATATTGGTACAGTCTCACCCCGCCCCAATCCGGACCTTGACCAATGTTGCCGTGGTCATCGCGGGCAGTTTGTCTTGCATGGACACATCGCGCTGGCTCATGGTCAAAACATCGGCAAAAGAATTACGTTGCGCCAAGGGTTGCAAATCGACATCGGCTTCGGTCGTCGCCACGACAATCAAGCGGTCGACATTTTCCGCTCGGCCTTTGGAAATGCCACATAAAAAGGACCGGCCCAAGTGTCCGCCGCGCCAAAATGTTTGTCGCCGCAAAGCGGGAATCTCCAATTGCGTCGGTCCGAGGTTCTCCACTTTGCCGCTCGATGCGCAATTGAGCAAGTGGGCGTAAAGCGGTCGAGAAAAACGATTTTCCACAGAAAAACACACCGGATGACCGCTGCGTAATCGATACCGCCCGATTCCTTCCTCGTCAGCGTCCACTTCAGGAAGCGCTGGATCCGCCAAATCTCCGCGCTCCATCCGCGCCGCATGTTGAGCATCTAATACCCGCAATCGTATCCATTCGGTGGCCGATGTATGTTGTCGTGCCAAACGCAGCGGCAAACGGTATTGTAGATCGTGAGCGATCACGCGCGCCAAGGCGGCCAGGTCACCTCGAGGAATCCGTACCAAGGGGGCATCGGCGCCGAAGACATCATCCCCAAGCCACCATGATCCGTCCTCGGACAAACCAATCACCGATTCCATGACACGGACACCTGGTTCGGCGAGCGGAACCACGGTGCACGGCGCTTCCGCTTCCAGATATCGAGCGACATGCGCGTCGAACACAGCCATTCCCACGACCAGTTTATCTCGGCTACCTGGTTTGGCAAGACGACCTCGCGCGCCAGGTTCCAAGGCTGGTTTACGCCCCATTGCTCGAGCCTGCGCTGAATGCAACGTTGCGCTTTCCACTTGCAACAATCCTCGACGAGCGGCCAGATCTTCACGAGAATGGAGCGTTGGGAAAAACGCCGGCTCGGATCCGTACACGGCAACCTGCGCTCCTACGCTCAAGCCGACCAACGAGCCGCCTTGAATTTCGTAGACATCGTGCCGTTCGACAATGGCCAAACCCGCGTCACGATGTTCGAAGGCGCCGCCCAATACGCGCCGTTCCGTTCGTCCAACCAAACAGGGGTGTTGTCCGGGAAATGCTGTCGTCACGCGTGTGCGAAGATTTGGCCACAAATCCACCCAACGCAGAGTCGACAATTGGGCATCGGACGTTTGGGCCAGCAAATCGAGCCACACCGTGGTAAGTGCGCCATGACAAACACCATGGGCATTGCGAGTTTCATGCGCTGGTTCGCACGATTGCGCCGCAGCGACAAACAAATACCCAGGATCGCTCAGGTCCATAGGCATCATCGAACCTCGCGAAGTCGTTTGTCCACGAGGCGACGGTGTCTTCTGCCGTGAGGATTCTCGAGGCGGGCGACAATAGCGGATTCGGTTGTGGTTTGACTCGAACGCACTGCGCGTCGCTCCTGCAGAACAACATGCGTCGAATACGACCGTCACATCTTTCGTTCGTTGTGCGATACGTTCAAGCAGCTCATTGATTTCGTAATCGAAAAGCAGGTCGCCGTCGGTATACGCGTCCACCGGCACGAGCGCCTCGTGCGCCGTTCGAGCCACCCGTGAAAAAACTTGGGTTCCATGCCCGGAATAATAAATGAAAACGCGATCGTCAGGACAAACGGCCGAACTTCCCAAAAATTCGAAGGCCCGGACGATGTTGTCGAACGTAGGTTTGTCTTCTGGGAGACGTGTTTTTCGTCCGAAAGACAAATGCGGAGCCACGAGTTTCCTGATGGCGGAAGGTTCGAGATGCAGACGATCAAGGAACAACGATTCCAGTGCGTCGACGTCGTTCACGCAACCTTGCAAGGCGTCCACGTCTGGATACGCATCGATTCCCACGAGAAGAACGTGTTGGCGGTTGGCGGGCGTTTTCATTCGACCCCCCATGGTTGCAGTTTTTCCGGCGTGCGTAAAGGGGGGTTGGCGGTTGATGACCTTTGACGCGTCAAGGCCGAGCGTTGACGCGTCAAAGGTCGTCCGAACGATGATTTTTGTGGTGACAGCCGTGGCATGTATGATGCAATGTGCATACGTCGGACCCATTCAATCTCAAATGAGGCGAGGAGCATCTCATGACCATTTCGGGCCTACTCAATCTTGGTGTTGTCGAAGTCATCGATTCCAATACGCAGCAAATCCTTGGGTATGCGTTTACGATGGCTCATGGTCGTGGGCAGCTTCAGCGGTGGCTGTTGTTTCAGCACCCCAAGAATCATTTCGAAGTGCGAGCGGCTCCAGCTTCGATGGCGGGATGGTCGCTGGCTGATTGGCAAAAGCACGTTGTCGAATCTTGGCGGCCCCATGGATATTACGTGTGGGCGCAAGCGGATGTGTATAAATATGGCGGCACATACGACGGAACGACGTGGAATGCGCTTCCTTCCGCGGAGAAGTTGCCGAAACCAACCTTTCCCGACCGTCCGGGAGCCGGTTTTCAATTGGATTACCTCGAAGGCAAATTGATTGACGTTCGGCAAGAAGATGGCCGAGGTTTGGCGTACGTCGTTCGCGGGTTGGATGATGAATCGAGCATTGAATACTGGGTTCTTTCGGGGCAATTCCAACCGGCCGGAGCTGCACGTACCGAAGTGAAACCGGGCAGCATGGCAGCTTCGTCGCTCGAAGCGTTTGTCGTACAGGCACAATCTTCATGGAACGCCGGCGCGACAATGGTTCTCACGGGCTGCTTGAATCATCACGGTGAAACGGCTCCGTTTGCTCCCTGAAACGAAATGATTGCCTTTCCCGTCCCGATTCCCTATCGTTGGCTTCATGCCCGACGACGAGGGACCTCGGCGGTTTTCTGCGGCCGATCCTCCCCATCTTGACATCAGTCCAACCCTGCCAGCTCCGTCTGTTGTCGTGGCGGCTGCACCCGTGGCGGCCGCGACCGTTCTTGAAAATCGGTATCGCCTCATTCGAAAGATTGGTGAAGGAAGTTTTGGCGACGTATGGGAAGCCTACGATCAGATCGTGGGCGAACATGTCGCGTTGAAGTGGTTGCGCACGTCTCGCGGGGCCATGGAGTCTCGGGTTCGTCGGGAAATCACGACGTTGCGTTTGCTTCGGTTTCCTGGCGTTTCGCGGCTGCTCGACGACGGCGTTTCCGACGACAAACCATTTCTCGTCATGGAGCTGATTCACGGCCGGCCTTTTCCAGGCGATGTCGAGCAACGTCCGCTGACGTGGGCAGAGATTGCCGGTCCGACATTGGCACTTTTGGAAACGCTTTCGCATGTTCATGCGGCAGGCGTCATTCACCGCGATTTGAAGCCCGCCAATGTCTTGGTCTGTCCGGACGGACGGACGGTCGTGGTGGATTTTGGCGTTTCTCTTCCCGCAGCCCTTGGTGTCGAGCGTCGAAAGCGTGGGGGGCTTCGGGTCGGGTCGCCTCAATACATGTCTTCGGAGCAGATTTCGGGGGATGATGTCGATGCTCGAACGGATTTGTATGCCGTTGGCGTCATGCTTTATGAATTGGTGACACGTCAAGTTCCTCATGACGCAGAGAACATCGTCAAGATGTTTCGTTTGCGGCTTTCCAAGCCGGTACGCCCTGTGCAAGAGCTGGCGCCGACGTTGCCATCCGCCGTGGCATCCGTAATCAATCGGCTGCTCGAGACAGATAAAAAGGATCGATTCGATTCCGCGGCGGATGTTTTGGCAGCGCTTCGAGGAGAAGCGATGACGGCGCAAACAGTGCTTCCCTATTTGGGGCCTCAACAAATACTTTCGGACATTGCTTCAGAACTTGCCGCTGGGCATTCCGTATTTTTGGAAGGCGTGTCGGGTTCCGGACGAACGCGCTGCATGCGCGAAGTCGCGACGTTGCTCGAGCAATGGGGGCGCAAGGTGCAATGGATCCCGTCCTCGCGTGAACCGCTTGGCAGTCTTTTGCCGGCTGTGGACGAGCCTGAGAATATTCGCGATTTACGATCGGATGAAGCGCTCGATTGGGCCGAGCAAGCTGTGGCGAAGCAAAGCGCGCGCGGCATTGTTCTTTTTGCGGACGATGCCGAGGCATTGGATCCTTGGAGTTCCAAGGTTTTGTTTCGCAAACTGGGCAAAACGGCGGCGATTTTTGGCTCGTTTGTCACGGCACCGAAGGATGGTTTGGCGCCAAAAACATTCCAGATTCCGCTGCTCGACGAGGCGTCGTTGCGTGCGTTGTTCGTGGGTCCGGATCGACTTTTTCATTTGCGTGAAGATGCCGCGTACGTGTTGTTCGGACGTACGAATGGTCATGCGGGACAAGTCGCAACGGAGCTTTCTTCGTGGACGCGCATGGGGCTCGCGCGACACGTGGGGCAGATGTTTGCTGTGGACCGAAGCGCGTTGGATCGATTGCGTACGGGTCTCGAGGGGGCGCATCTTGCATCTGGGACAAACCTCGAACTTGCCGTGGAAGACGACGCGATCAAGGAAATGTTGCAATGGTTGTCCCTGGCCAACTGTGCTTTGTCGCGCGAACAACTGGTGCAATTGACAGGTTATCCGCCATTTCGAGTCGAAGCGATGGCTCAGGATTGTGTGGGGCGGGGGTGGATCACGACGACAGCGACGCAGCGATATCAGATTCGTTGGCGGCAAGCGATGCAGAAGAGCGAAGAGCAAAGGCGCGAAGCTCACGGCCGTATTGCAGTTGTTTTGGAAGCTGGCGAGGATATGCGGCTTTATCATTTTCTCGCGGCAGGATTGCTGAAACAGGCGGCGGAAGAGTCGCTCGTGGCCGCATCAAAACAGGCCACTGCGGGAAATACAGGGACGGCGATCGCATTGTTGGCCGAAGGATTACGAGCTGCGCGGGACGACCATGGATTGTCCGAGGAAAGGCGCGTGCTCGTGTTGTGGGCCAAAACGGCTTTGGACAATGGTTCCGCACGCGCCATTGATCGGACGCTTTATGAAATATCGCGCGTCCGTATCTTCGACACCGAATTGAAACGGGTGGAAACATTGTTACGAGCGGCCATCATGGCTCCTGGAGCTGGGGGCATGCAAGCTCTCGATATGGTGGATGTATTGGGAAAGTTTGCCGATCCGGAACTCGAGCGTTGGCGTCATCGGATTCGGATTGCAGCGGTGGCTTCGCGAGCTTCGGCGTCATTGATTGCAGATGTATTGCACGATATCGAAGATTGGGCCGATGAGAGTGAAGACGTGCTGGCGCAATTGAGTTTGGCTGAGGGGCGTGGGCGGCAACGGTATCATGAAGGTCAATTCGAGGACGCTGCTGCTTGGTACGGACGAGCGGCGGATTTCGAGATTTCTACGTCGGCGCGAATGGCGGCGATGTTGCGAAGTGCATCCGCATTGCTCGAAGCGTTTCGATATGCAGATGCAATGAAAATGGCGAAAGCTGCGCAACGTCTCGCGGCGGAGTATCGAAACCCGCTGTGGGAAGGTCGAGCGGAATGGGTGCTTCGTTCGGTTCAATATCGTACAGGACAAACAAGCGGCGCAGATACGGAGTTCATCGAGGCGGTGAAGCTCGTGGGAACAGACGACCTCGAGGCATTGGTTTGTCTCAATGAAGCGGCGGCTGCGATGCGTATGAATGAATTGTCTTTTGCGTGTGAGCTGGCGGAACGAGCGGCGACGAATTGGCGAACGTTGGGTCGGCCTTATGCCACGATGTTGGCTCGGGCGGTCGCGATTGCGTGTGGGGCAACGGTACAGCAAGACGAACTCGATACGTTGATTGCACGTGCGCGAGAATGTACAGGGATTGGGATCGGTATCCAGACGCTCGGGCTCTTGGGGAAAGGCGTACCGGAAAAACGTTTGTCGTGGACGCTTTCGGACTTGAGACCCATGTGTTTCGGAATTTCATTGAAGCATTGGCACGAGCGCATGGACGTGTTGTCTTTGGCTGAAGCATGGGAGTGGGCGACGGGCACGGTGACGGCGAATCCACGAAATCCGTGAGTAGGTGGATGTGCGTGTCTGTTGTGCGCTAGACAGCTTCAAGAAAACAAAAAAAATTTGCGAAGGGTTCCTTCACGACCGGGCAAAGGGGAGCAGCGGTTGGTCGGACAGTACGAAGGAGTTTGGATCATGAAACGTATTTTCGTTTTGGGTGCGGCGCTTTTTGCTTTGGCAGGGTGTTCGTCGGGACAAGTCAAATTGGGTGTGGACGTTGCGCCGCTCAAGGTGGCTTCGACGGACCCGGATCCTACGGATTTTCCGACGACGTCGCCGGATTTGGAGTTGACGCGTGTACGACTTCTCGTAGCGCATGCGAAAATTGGGTATGCAGGTCGCGACTGTATGTCCGATGAAACGGATATCGGACCGAACGTCGTCGATTTGACGGCCGAAGAAATTCTCAACGGCGCGCATCGAGAATTCGACTTGGGAGCCATGGCGAGCGGAACGTATGGCGGCGCGGAAATTGAAATCATGCCGCTCGAGGCAGGGCAAGACGCGAGTGGCGATGAGTTTGCGGACTTCCGGTCGAGTGGTGCGTCGTTGCTCGTGGATGGTTTCTTCACGGGCAAGGAATTCACGTTTGCGGGTCATTGGTTGGCCGAGCAAGGAACCGACGGGGAAGTCGAAGTTGACGCGTCCACGCCGGTCGCGATTGCCATGGCGGTCGATACGTCGTCGTGGTTCAAGGATGCGAGCGACGCGGCGCTCGATCCGACGGATGTTGCACAACATGATGCAATGTCGCTTGCGATTTGCAAAACGCTCGATACGCAAGAAGCCATCAAGGCGCCAATGGGTGGTGGGCGTAAGGGCCCAGGCCCCGGTCCTGGGGGTGGTGGTGGCGAAGCGCATTGCGTCGAAGGTGTGCCGTGAATCGAAATCGACGTGGAATTTCGCTTCCACGTGGTGTACGCTCGCCGGTACGGGGGGATGCTTGTAGCACTCTCACGAAAAAGGTCGAAACATGTTCATTCAAACGAAACGCGTCTTCTCGGTTCTTGCTTTTGCAACGATTGCTGCCATGGGCTTTGCTGGATGCGGAGCAGATCTTGGCGAATGCCCTACGGACGCCAACGCAGCCGGTCAAAAGCAAGCTGGAAATGATCTG
>JBGAOI010001079.1:0-2678 GCA_044221885.1 Polyangium sp. (in: bacteria) | reverse complement strand
AAACGCATTTCCGTCCGATATGGCATCGGAGCAGACTTCATCGAGTCATTGCTTGACGCGCTAAGTTTGGCGCGAGCAACGTATGAAACGTTCGTCCCAACGGGATGGCATCCGAAAAAATCGGAAGATTGGCTCGATTGTGCAGATCTCCCGTTCAAAATTGGTCGCGCATTCCATACCGATATCGTCGGCGATCTTGGGCCAGGTGCCCCAGATTTTACGCCGTCCTAGTTACGCCCCAAAGAGTCGACGTCACGTCGACAATCCGTCCCGCCCGATCGAAACATTATCTCGCCAACATTCCTTGCACGAGCCGACCCCGACTCTTACACGCTCGCTCATGCGAGCCCAGCGCGCGCACTATTCTGACGTTTGCCACGTGGGAACGCCAAGATTCAGCTTTTCGGCTTCCCGGGTATCGTCGATCGTGGCCTTATTTTTACTTCGACCATTCCACAAAGGTTTAGTATCCTTTTTACATGAAAATGGCGCTATGGCCACCGGGCAACGTTCGCAAATCGGTATGTCCAGGAACCGAAAACTTTTCTACGGCACGTTGATAACCTTCCGCGGGGACGAAAGCGTCATTGTCCGCGGCGGTAAAAAGCACGTGGTTTTTGCCAATGGCTTCACGCAAGGTTTCGAGCGACGGAATTGGCGTTGCAGGCGGAGGATTGGCGTCGAAACGGCGAATGAGTTCTTGGCGCCACGAACCATCTTGGCCTGTCTCCATGATCATCACGTTTTCATCGATCATCCACGATTCAAACGGAATTTCTCGCGACGTCAATGCCGCCAGGGTGCGGTCCGTATGACCGGGCGAAAAGTTCACGCTCGAAAGAATGTAATTGAGCAAATTGGGTGCTTCTTGGCCCGCTTCGATATCGGCTAGAATTTCTTCCCGCGTTTGTCCAAGAATCTTGTCGAGACGCGCGACGACACTAGGCTCCCACACGCCTGGCACATCTTTGCCAAGCAAAACGAATATACCGTGTAAGAGACTCGGATCGACGTTCAGCGCCTTGTAATGGGCTTGGACGCGACCCATGCGTTCGACAATATCGGGAAAAACCTCTTTCAATTGCAAATTCAGCCGCAATTGTTCCCGTCGTCGTCCCAAAGCCGATTCGACAGCGTCTTCAAAAGGCAATGCGGAACTCGAGAAAACGATGCCATTGGCTCGTCGTCCTGGATGCGCCAAAAATTGCATTCCCGGAATCCCGCCATAACTCTGCGCTATGACGAAAAATCGATCGCCTTCAGGAATGAGGGCATCGATCACCGCACGATAATCGAGCGCATGGCTATCCGAAGAGAAGTAGCGCGCCACTGTGGACGTATCGAGTTCGGGATTGTCCATGTCAATCGGGGCCGAGCAACCATCTGTCCCGCGTTGGTCGACAATCAGAACGCGAAAGGATCGCAGAAGATACTTGAAACGATCCAAACCTCCGTGGGGCATTTGATTCGTCGCATAATCGTAATCGAGCGGGCGATAATACGATGCCGGAATGCCGGGACCGCCATTGATGACGACCACAACGGGTTTGCTTCGATCCTCGGGCGTACCTCCCAACGACGGAATGAGGCGATAAAAAATGTCAATCGTCGGGCCCGAGGAGTTTTGATAATCCAAGGGAACAGGAAGAAATCCGCGACGCTCAACGGAATGATGAAGCACTTTGGGATCGACCGACTTGAATTGCATCGGTCCATGATACGCTGAAAAGGGCGACCTGTGAAAGCGATCGCTTCCAGAAAAGTGCTTGGCACTTTGCGCAGTCAGACGAAGTGCCGATCGAGGTACGCGGAGAAGCGATGTTCGTCAGCAGGTTGGCAGCGATACCCGACATAACCATCGGGCCGAATCAGGTACAAGCATTCGGATCGTGCGCCAAATCGCCGGTGCATTTCGCCCTCGGCGTCTAACAAGACGGGAACTTCGGCCGCCAATTCTTTGGGGCGATTGGGCATGGGAACGACAACGAATGCTTGGATGTCGTCGCCCAAGCGACGTTTGGCCAATTCGATGATCTGCGCCAAACGATGGTATCCCTCTTCCGTTGCCGCGGCACCATCAAAGCAGAGCAACGTGTGGCGTGGACCGCGCAAAATCTCGAACAATGTCTTTTCCGTCAAAGGCAAATCCGGAACACGAGAACCCGGAGCCGGGCCATCTCCAAAATGCATCCAATCCGACAAACCCGGATGTTCCGCTGAACCTCCCAAGCCCGCGGACCAAAGCGATACCTGATCCTGGCCGACAATCGGGCTCTTCGGATACGCGATTTCAATTTGCGACATCGCGCGACCCGTTCGATGTTTGACCACATCGAGGCTTGTAATGAAACTCATGAGGTTATTGCGAATGCCGACCGCGATGGGGTTTTTCAGCGTCACCACCGAAGCGAATCCTTTGGTGCTCGCATCCGTCGAACGCAAGATAGCGGCAGCCACGGGACGCCTTTCCGCTTCATACGAATCCAGCATCGGTTCTTTGGCTTTGTCGCGGTGAACGAGCGCGAGTTTCCAAGCCAAATTGTAGGCATCTTGAATGCCCATGTTCATGCCTTGACCCCCCGCGGGGCTATGGATATGCGCGGCATCCCCTGCCAAGAAAACGCGCCCAACGCGATAACGCGCCACAAGGCGGCAATGAATTCGGAAATCGACCATCC
>JBGAOI010001078.1:0-2678 GCA_044221885.1 Polyangium sp. (in: bacteria) | reverse complement strand
GTTTGGGGAGGCCCCAATACGGACAGCCTGACGAAAGCCCGTGTGAATTTCATTCTGTACGGCATCAACCATCCGAAGGAAGGTCCGCCCACGGTTGCCAATCCGGCAGCAACGTTTGCCCGCGGACGGGTGTTTGTCTTGGTGGATGGCGGGACCGCGATCGAGGAGCCGGCTGTTGGGTGGCGGAGCACGAGGTTTTGAAAGGTGTTCGAGGTTATGGACACGCTCCCCTTCATGGCAATGGATCGCGGACAAACAAGCATGGGGTCCCATGTGGACATGCGCGAATCGCGCAGTTGAACCCATTGAAGAAAAGGCTTGGCAATTGACGAAACCTGCGCTACGGTTCGCCTCATGCCTCGCCCGGTGTTTGCCGATCCCAAGACCGACTTTACGTTTCACCGCATTTTCGGCTCGGAGAAACACAAGAGTGCACTCATCGGCTTTCTGAACGACATCTTGCAGCTCGATGACGCGCACCGCATCCTCGAGGTGACGTTTCTCGATCCCACGCAGCGGCCCAAAGTCGAAGAGCTGAAGTTGTCAATTGTGGACGTGAAGTGCAAAGATGCGCGAGGCATCCATTACGTTGTCGAGATGCAAGTTCTCCACGTCGCGGCTTTTGACAAACGCGTTGTCTACAACGTCGCAAAAGCATACACGAATCAGCTCGACAAGGGTGAAGATTATCCGAAATTGAACGATATCGTCGGGATTACCATTTGTGACTTCGAACTCTGGCCTCGGAGCGAAGGATTTCAGGTGCCGATGGTCAGTCGGTGGCGAATGCACGAGCAAACGAGCGGCACGCCTGGACTTTTGGCATTGCAATTTGTATTTTTGGAATTGCCCAAATACGATATTGTCGGCGACCCACGAACGCTCGTCGATAAGTGGGCCTACTTCTTCCGTGAAGCGGAAAATCTACAATTGATTCCCGAAGCCTTGCAACACCCGCCCATCATCGAGGCCCTCGACGGTGCTCGTACCGCGCATTTTACCGTTAACGAATGGGACGATTACATTCGAGCCGGTATCGCCATTCAAAATGAACGTGGTATGCTCGCGCAAGCTGAAATCAATGGGCGCAAAAAGGGGCTCGACGAAGGACGAAAACAGGGTATCGACGAAGGACGAAAACAGGGCATCGACGAAGGACGAAAACAGGGCATCGACGAGGGACGAAAACTAGAATTGATGCAAGCCATTGGCGATATCTGTGAATTGTTGTCGATTCCTTTGTCGCCGGAACGTTTGGCGCACCTGGAATCGCTCGATTTGGCAAATCTTGCCGCGTTACGCGAACGGCTCAAGACCACGAAAACGTGGTGATGTTCAGACCAGGTCCCTTCCCCCAAGCAAGGCTCACGAAACATTTTGCAACACGGCCCAACGTTTTTCGTGTACGCTTTCGTTCATGCGGTCGCTCATCCCTGGTTTGTGCCTTCTTTTCGTCACGTCGTGCCGCGGCTCCGCGTACCCGAACGCCGATTCCGAACCGCAATGGCTCGTGCTTCGCGTCGACACGGTCCAAGTATCACCGTATCACCCGGGCACGTCGATAACGTGGGACAACCCCGCACCGCAATCCAATGACGGCGCAGAATGCGGCTTGATTGGCGTCGCCGGTTCGTTCTTACTGAACCCCATCGCCGGTAAAGGCGCCGAATACCTGTGTACCCTCGGCTCGCGCCCGCGCGGACGCGAGCAGGATCCCAGCGCCCCGGACCTCGTTGTCGAATTGAGCGCCGGAGCGACCACGAATTATCCCACGTATACCGCTCGAGATACATTTCAACACGTATTTCGCAGCGAATTCGTCGTTCCGACGGAAGCCATTCCTCCCGAGGGACTTCTTTTGACGGTTTCCGATCGCGACGGGAATCAACGCGAAGTCATTGGGGCTTTACGCCTGCAACGTGCACAATTGCTGCAAGCACTCCAGACAAACCCCTTGCTCACGTTATCGGATCCCACGGGCAGCCTCCAGCGCCTCGAATTGATCGTTGCAGCTCATACGAACGACATGGAATCGTTTGACTTGCCGATGAACGTACAAGCGGGCACCATCGAAGCTCGATTTCGCCCCATTCGAGCTGGAGAAATCATCGATGTTTCGGCAACGGGGCGTTACAAAATTGGAAGTTGGCACGGTCAATGGATCGATCCGCGGGGATATCCGGGTCACGAAGCGCGCGGGTATAATTTCGACAATGAGCCGTTCAAGTCCGCACCTCACGGCAGCGGATTGGCGATGGTGGGAATCGGTGACGCCAAAGCGGGCCATAACGTAGCTCCATGCGCGCGGTTCCTTTCGCGAGGTTCCGGGCCGATCATTTTGGGCATCAATGATTCCGATCCGACAAACAACGCGGGGACGGCTCAATTTTCGGTGCACGTGAGTCCCCCGAGCGCCGCAGAATGGCTCGGGGCGCCATTGGCCCCATGTCAAGCGCGATAGCGACGCCAACCATCACGGAGAATGCAATGGAAGCTTGTCCGTGTTGTGGTTACGTGACGCTCGATGAATTGGGGCACTACGACATCTGCGATGTCTGCTGGTGGGAGGACGATGGCCAGGACAACGATGATGCGGCTCGAGTTTGGGGAGGCCCCAATACGGACAGCCTGACGAAAGCCCGTGTGAATTTCATTCTGTACGGCATCAACCATCCGAA
>JBGAOI010001077.1:0-2682 GCA_044221885.1 Polyangium sp. (in: bacteria) | reverse complement strand
GGACTGGTCCATTCTGACGTACGATGATCAGAAGGCCGGGGGGAACGGGTCCAATGCGTACAAGAACTGGGCGATGTCACTGGGCCCCGACCCCTTATCGAAGCTCGCGCCCAATGCGCAGCAAATCGTTGTCGCCGGGTTTTCGCGAGCTCATGGGGCCATCGATGTGCTTCTGGGACGAACTGCCGCCGACAATGACAACCGCATTACGTCATTGGTGGCGCTCGATGCCTATTACTCCGCGGTGGGCAACAATCAACCCAAGCCCGGCTATTTGAATTGGTGCAAGCTTGCGGCAGCACGTAATCTGCCCGTTGTTTTTACCTCGAGCTCAGGCCATCGGGACGTTGAACAAAGCGCGTCAGCGAGCCTCTTGCCGCTCGCAACCGCCCTTCAATTACGAGCAGCGAAAGTGGCAATCCCAGGTTTGCCCGAGCCAGCGAAATCTTTCAATCGCGGGAGTATTTTATGGCTCGATTACGAGGCGAGATTCCGTCACGAGCAACATCCGCTGGTGCTTGGTCCAGCGTTGTTTTCGACGGGTATCCCATTCCGCACTCCTGCCAATGAGGCACCGAGGCCAGCGCAAGCCTTTGCCCCGCCATCGAGACCACCAACGCAAGTCGCTTCGCCACCGTCGCAACCCAACGCGCGGCCTCGAAGCGTGGTCACCGTGCCACGACAAACATTGGTCGTGCCGTCACCAAAACCGGAGTCGGAGGGTCCAGGTGCCGGCATTGCATTGGGATTGCTCTTGCTGGCGGGGCTCGGCGCAATGGCGTTTTCGTTGCGACGGGTGGTGCCAGCGCCAAAAGCCGTTTCGGAGAAGAACGAAGGATCACCGACGAAGCAAGACGAAAAACCCGCTCAGACCGCGAGGATCTGACGATGGAATTCCACTACTACATTCACAGGCAGGAAGTCGACATTTACGGTCAGAGACGGGCGCCTGTTGCGTATCATTGGTTTTCTGCATTGGACAGAAACGAGCAGCATGCCGATTTTGAAGTTTCGATTCGGCGGCCACTGTTCAATCAAAACAATTGGTGGGTATTCAAGACCCCAGATATGGTGATTGTGCCTGACGTCGTTGTCTTACTCGATCTCATTCCCAAAAAATATATATGGGAGCCAGGGGTTCCCTACACGGCGGAACCAAAGTACCCCGCATCATTTTCCCTTTACGTCAACGTTGCGAGCCGTTTTGGCAAACGTGGGGTGGGCTATTACTTGGGTATGTGGCCGAAGTACGAAGATTATCTCAATTATCAAGGCGACGAAAGCATTTGGCCGATCCATGGCCTCATTACATCCGGAAATATCGGATTGCAACCGTGGTTGCGACAGGAAATTGATTACAAGTGGCGGACCAAGTATCGACACATGGGTCGGCGGCTCGTGCCCGGTGGATTCATTCCCCTTCATTTCATTGACGAATGCTATTTTCTGAACAACGTCCCTCTCACGAATACACGTGGTTGCTCGGACAGCCGAGGCTTGCCGTGGACTGAATTCGAGCCAACGAAGACGATGGTTTGGACCTTCCCAAAGAAGGCGGCATAAAATGCACGAATCGCCTGGCATCGCCGCACTCGCCGCGTCCGTTCGTTCTCCGCGGTCAAACCCCGTGGTGGTCATCGGAGGGCAGGATCTTGTGCAGTCCATTTTGACCGACACCCGTGAACACATGGAGCAGGTGGACAAACGAATACGGGTGATTCATCCGACGGACAAACTCCGAATACACTGGGCCGATTATTGGAAGTCGTTCAAACTGTTTTATTATCGCAATTGGCATCCGTTGCTGCGGGAGTCACACGCCTTGCAAACAGCTCGTCTTTGGTTGGCGCGATCAAAGGAGTGGCTCTTGCTGTTGGACAGACTTCTTCACAAACATCCACTGGGTGGATTCCCCGTGATCCCAGCGCTGACGTTTGCAACGTCGTTGGTGTCGTTGGCGGTCGCGATTGTTTCTGCCACCGCGAGCAAAGGGGGTTGCAGATGAATGTCGAGGTCAATGGGTTCGGAGACCGAGGAGGGCTTAGAATCCGCAGCTCGTCGTGATGCACGGATACGTGATGGTTGGGCCACCGCCGCCGCTACACGTGCGTGTGTTGCCGCCTTCATCGAGCACGCAGGTCCTCGGCGCCACGGCCTCCTCGAGGAAGCTTTCGCCCTCGAACTCAATGACCTCGGTTTCGTCCGTCTTTTCGTCGACGTCGACTGAGCAGGCCGTGAGGTTGAACCCGAGCGCGACGGGCATAAAGGCGAGGATGAATCGACGAATGCGAAAGGTCATGGACGCTCCTTTTGTAAGAGTCATACGAAAAAAGCATATTGGGACGCTGATGGCCAAGAATATGGATGCGGTTTCCTTGAACGACAAGCGCCGCCCGACTTGCACACGTATACGGTCGAGTTCTACAAGATTGGTCGTGCGCCTACGTTCGAGGGCAGCAAGATCAACGCAATCTCATTCGTTTACGACGACCAATTGGTGCCCGTCATCGAATCGGAGACGGGTTTGCGGCTCAGCTTGGGCAAGGTGGTACTCGGATAAAGGGGATTCGTGGCGCAATCGAGTCTTCGATTTGGCCAAACTCGAAAAAGCAAATGCGGAATGGTTGGACTGATGCTCGAAGCCATCGAGCGTTTGTGCAAAGAGTTTGGCATCGCACCAGA
>JBGAOI010001076.1:0-2690 GCA_044221885.1 Polyangium sp. (in: bacteria) | reverse complement strand
GCTTCGAACGCTTCCGCCATCTCTTTGGCCGAGTCGTACCGCTCGCTGGGATCGCGTTTGAGCATCCGGGCAAACCATGCGTCGATCGCGGGTGGAAGGTCCGGACGAACGGTGCTTGGAGCAGGAAAAACCCCCAAATGCACGGCAACCGAGAGCGATCCAATCGTTTCACCACCAAAGGGTACACGACCGGTGAGGGCGAAATACGCAACGACCGCGAGCGACCAAAGATCAGATTTATGATTGACCGTTCGCGCGCTGAGCAACTGCTCGGGGCTCATATAGAGCGGCGTGCCCATCATCGAGCCGGTCGTCGTCGCGCCGTCCATCGTCGAACCTTGGTCAATTTTTGCGACGCCAAAATCGAGCAACTTGACGAAGATTTCCCCGTCGATGTTGCACAAGAAAATGTTGTCCGGCTTGATGTCGCGATGGACGATTCCAAGGCTGTGTGCACGTCCAAGCGCCTTCGCGGCTTGCGTAATGATGCGCGCGACATCCGCAAGCGGTAGCGGCCCCTGCTTGCGTATCGTGTGCTTGAGATCCTCCCCCTCGAGGAACTCCATCACGATGAACGGAACGCCATCCTCTGTGACGCCGTGGTCAAACACTTGCGCAACATGCGGATGCTTGATTTGCGCAGCCGCTTTTGCTTCGGTCCGGAACCTCTGGAGAAGCAGCTCATCCTCGAGATTCGCGATCGCCATGAACTTGATCGCGACCTGCGAACCGAGCGTCAGATGGTCGGCAAGCCAAACACTTCCCATTCCTCCTTTGCCAAGGAGGCGGGTAAGTCTCAGCGATGGCGTGACCTGCTGACCAGCCTTCATCCAGACATCCTTACTTCACGCTACAAGCAAAACGCACTCGACCAAAAGCTCGTTGTGGCTTTTCCTCTGCAATCTTCTGCGAAGCATTGCAAACCCCAATCCAAGCCTACACGAAGTTGGTCTGGATCCGAAGCTTCCTGTGATCTTGATGGCGAGCCATGCAAATGTTCCGTGCCGTACCCTGACGCAAGCTTGAAACCAAGGCTCTATGGACGACTACTTTTCCGTCATTGCTGCTGCGGGTGGCCCCCGCGTAATCGTTATTTCCGACGAACGTTCGGGCCTCCGCGCCTTCATCGCCATCGATGACACAACCCTCGGTCCCGCTGCGGGTGGTGTGCGGACGATGCGTTATCCGACCTCGCATGACGCGTTGCGCGACGCACTGCGGCTTGCGCGAGCCATGACGCTCAAGTGTTCTTTGGCGGGACTCGATGCTGGTGGAGGAAAAGCTGTCGTGCTGCTGCACGATGCCCTCGACCGCGAAGCGGCCTTCGTTCGTCTTGGAGAAATCGTCGAAGAACTTGGTGGCGTTTTCCGCACTGCGGGAGATCTCGGGACGACGGTTGCTGATCTTCAGGCGATGGCCCGTTCGTCCCGGTACGTACACACGGATGAACGTAACCTCGCAGCGGCTGTTGGTCGCGGCATTTTACGATGCATCGAAGGTTGCGCTGCGGTGCGTGGTGTTGATCCAGTTGGTCTCGTGGTTGCTGTACAAGGTGCAGGAAGCATTGGTGCGAGCACGGCCAGCACGCTTGCCGCCGCTGGTATGCGCGTGCTCATTGCCGATGTCGACATCGACCGAGCTGCACTCGTCGCGGCTGAAATTCCAGGCGCGCAAGTGGTTGGAGCTCAAAATATTCTGCTCGAACGTGTCGACATTTTGGCGCCTTGTGCGATCGGCGGGGTCATCACTGAAGAGGTTGCTCATTCGACGCAAGCGTGGGCGATTTGCGGAGGTGCGAACAACGCGCTCGCTTCTGCAGATGTGGCGCGTACGCTTGCCGCGCGTGGTGTGCTCCACGTGCCCGATCCGATTGCGTCGGCTGGAGCTGTCATTGACGGAATCGGCCGTTCCGTCATGGGTCTCGCGGATCCAACCCCGCTCATTGATCAGCTTGGCAAAACGGCTCGTGAAGTTCTCGAAGAAGCCCGAGCGTCTGGAAAAACGCCTGTCGAGGTTGCCGAGGTTCGAGCACGGGAACGAATTGCTGCCAAGGCACGATCTCGGCGCGCATAACGTCGCGCGCTGAACGTCCTACCACGCGAACGGGGTCGAGACTGCGCGTGGGGTGCGCAGGTAGCCGCGGATTTTGTGCCGCATGCGGATTTTGTGCCGCAGGGGCGCGTACGCAGCAACGCACTTGCCTCGACGTCGAGCAGCGAAAGTTAAGCCAAATGTGCACGTTGGCGCGAAATGACCTTTGCGCACAGTGCGTCAAATTGGCCCATGGATAGAGTTTGTGCAGTTTGTCCTCTCGCGGTACGCTGTTTGCCCACGGACTTCGAGATGCCGTCTCGTTCACTTTCCCGCCAAATCCAATCCTCCATCCTTGTCGTGATTCTCGGTGCGATGGCCACAGGCTGTACGTGGATCGACGACTTCTTCGACGACAACGTGACGCTCGCGGACTTTGCGCCCGTGGGAGCTCACGTTAGCGCTGAGTTCACCAACCTTCCGCGGTCACAGCTCGTTCTTCAGCCCAAAGATGGCTTGTGTCCGACGATGCGCGACGACATCGGGGCCACCGTCGATTCGAAACCGATGGATGTGTTCATTCAGGGGGGAAAGCAGCCGTCGGGAAAAACCTGGATTTGCGGGGAGCCAACGTTTCGTCGCAACGTGGCCACAGCTGA
>JBGAOI010001075.1:0-2693 GCA_044221885.1 Polyangium sp. (in: bacteria) | reverse complement strand
CAATCTTCGGGAAGAGATGCACGGCCGTGACATACATCGGGTGATTTGAACTGCGGCGCGTAACGTTGCCGCCGGGCCACGAATGCTGGGGCATCGGAGGTCACCGACCAAGCGCCTCCAAGGTGGCGACCACGTTTCGGATATAGCTGCAAAATTGCCGCATTGGCTGGCGTAGGCGCTCGAAACGAACATTGCGAAACATGTGGACACGTCCAAGAAAAACACCGTATCCTTCGACAGCTCACGCTTTCTTTGTCCACGCCCCCAGAACCAGCGTCGAGCTTTAGAGGAGTCAAGGCCTATGACGACGAGAAGTTCCGGTTCCAATCGTTCGGTCGCTGCGTCGATTCTTGGATTGAGTATCGCCGGTGCGATCAGCTTTGCAGCCACCGAAGCGAGTGCAACGAACTACACATTGTGGATTCACGGTCGCTCACCAGGAAATACGTTCAACAAGGCAACGCATCAGGACTTTGCTTATTGGGGCCCAAGCTCGACGGCAGCGGGCATCAACAAGCGCGCGGTGAATTGGGATGGCGGGAGTTCGATTTCTGCTTCCAATGGCAAGATTCGTGACGCCCTCGATTGCTACTGTACGGGCACCAATTGGTGTTACATCGCCGCGCATAGTGCCGGCGATTTGCAAATTGGTTACGCCCTGGCCTTGCATGGTGGGTCTTCACGCAGTGTTCGTAACGCCACTCCGAACTCGAGCGGCGTTTGCGGCACGACGGGAGCAACGCAAACGGGCTGGAACATCAAATGGATTGATGTCGCTTCAGGGGCTGGCGGAGGAAGCGAATTGGCGAATGTGGGCCAAGTATTCACGGGCAATGGAATCGATACGGATCTGAAAACCGGCAATGCTCGAGCGTTGTACAATCACAACACGACGCGGGGTCTTTGGTTCTACATGTTTGCCGGGGCCAAAGGAACGCTTTATTCAGGCATCCTTTCCGGCCAAGATGACGAAGCCGTGGGATACCATTCGACAGGCGGCGTTTCCGGGACCGGCGGGTTCTGTAATCCGGGCGATTTGCTCTGCACGGGCACGCTCAATACGGGAACCAGTGCCACGAGCAACGGAACGGCATTGTGGAGTTATCACTCTGTCCTCCTTCGTGACGGCTCCGAAGCGTACAACCACTACGCGAATGGTTCGTGGAGTGGAATCATTGGTCCTGTACGCTCGGATGTAGTCACGTACGCCAAGTAATCGAAGCCACCTACGGCTCCCCCGCCTCGTCGCCCGCTTTCTCCACATCCTTGCCAAACTCGTTCAAGTAGCGTGTTTTCTCGTCGCTTTCCCATTCGGCGCTGGAAAATGCCGATTCCGGATACGACTTCGTCGTGTACGCTTTGCCTTCGATGAGCGCCAATAACTCGCGATCCGGATTGCGATCTTCCAGCAACAAAAAGCCTTCGAGGTCCCGCAAAGTAAACGGCGTTTTGGCCCTTTGATCCAGAACCAACAGTCCAAACGCACACATTCTCGCTTCGCGTAAACCCGTCTCGAGCAGATCATTAAACTCGAGATACCCAAATCCTTCGCCTTCCGCATCATCCAATCGCGCGACCAAAACATAACGTCCGGCTTTGGTCACGTCCATTTCGACGTACATACACAAGGAGCCGGATTCCATTGCTTCGCGAAACTTTCCCGTAAAACGTGCGGGAGCGGCAGGCGTGTAAATAAGCTGGAAATTGGCCATTCCTTCTTCGTTGCCAATGCGCAACTTGACGTCGATTCCAATGCCGCCGTGATACGAAGAAAACCCTTCTTTCGCCGGTTGGATCGTCCCGATGGCGAGACCTTGTTCATGGGTCGCGAAGGAAACGGGAACTGGGCCAACCATTGCGGAATTATCGAGCGTCGGGGCCGATGTCGCTTGCGCCGAGATGACTTCACAAGGTGTCGGACTTTCATAAAGTTTGCACGTCACCTGCATTCGCGCCGATTCGTCGCCGACCAAATACAGCCGATCCTGGTGCAGCGTCACGCGCGCTTTTTGTGTGACCGTTCCTTTGTCCGTTGCGAGCGGCTGCGTGCTGGGCTGCACGGAATGAGGTTTTTGCAAATCGGGCATTTCGGATAATGGTCGCGAGCTTGGCGGATAACGAGCCCACAATTTATAACCTTCCAGCGTATGCCGTGAACGCTCGAGGCGCTTTCGGGCATCATCGTCGTTGTTATCCGCGGGGGAAAACCCAAAACGCCGCGTTTGCGCCGATGAAGCAGGTTTGGCTGAAGAAGCCGAAGCGCGCGTCTTCGGCGCGGAATCCGCGCGGAGCAATGCATCTTCGGACGCGGTTTCGCGCTTCGAACGCCACAAGAGAAAGGCTGCAAATGCGATGAAAAACAGAATCGTGGCGGCTACGCCAAGAGAACTCTTGCCTGACGAAACTTCACGCGGAGAGCGACGAGAAGCATTCATGACGGGAACGAGAGAAAAGCGTCAAATGGG
Source organism: Polyangium sp. (in: bacteria) (assembly GCA_044221885.1). Lineage (GTDB taxonomy): Bacteria > Myxococcota_A > Polyangia > Polyangiales > Polyangiaceae > Polyangium. Next base: position 228 of record JBGAOI010001075.1, on the reverse strand, counting down.
CCTTTTGTCAAGAGGTGCTCGCACGAGAGATCCGGAAGAAGGGATGAGGAATGTGAGGTTGGCGTGGTTGGCGGAAAATCGGCGTGTGCCGCGGAACCTTACTGGGTTGCCATGGCAATGCGCAACAGTTGCTCGGGCGGTACATCGCCGCCTTCGTCAACGGCCACGTCGATGCGTGCGGCTGAGGAGCAACCAGAAAGATGTTCGATGCCGGTGGGAGAACCGGAG
>JBGAOI010001074.1:0-2694 GCA_044221885.1 Polyangium sp. (in: bacteria) | reverse complement strand
GGTGAAAACGTCATTGAAGAAGCCGCCGGACCGGCCGGGCAGGGGACATTCTTGAAAGCCTCGCAAGTGTTCATTCCTGCGAGCGTGTTGGGACGGAACGTCGCGCCTGTGGACGAACCGCCGCAACCTTCGCGCGAGGAATGACGCAACTCGAAATTGAAATCCCCGCAGTTTCGCCGCATCGCGTCGGTTAAGATGACCTCGAGATGACTTGCGCAATGCAATTTTTTCTGAGAAATTGCATTCGTGCCTTGCGTGCCAATCACCACTGACCGACTGCAAATGGTTCCCATGACGTTGAACATCGTCGAGGCAGTTCTCGACGGGCGTCGTGAGGACACGGAAGCACTTCTCGGGGCAAGAATGCCGGCGACATGGCCGGGAAGGGCGCTCGTAGAACGTGCGTTTCTCGCGCGGCTCGATGAAATTCGGGCCAATCCCGAACATCGCTTGTGGGGGGATCGTGTGGCCATCACGCGTGATTCCGACCCACGCGTCATTGGCAGTGTGATTTTTCACGGAGGTCCTGATTCTCGGGGAAGTGTGGAAGTCGCTTATGGCATCGAGGAAGAGTCGCAGCGGCAAGGGTTTGGCCAAGAAGCTGTTCATGCGGCCGTCTTGTGGGCATTCGGTGAACCACGCGTGCAGATCGTGCGCGCTTCGACATTTACTTGGCACGCGGCATCTCGGCGTATTCTCGAAAAAATAGGCTTTCGCGTCGTAGGTACAGTCGAAGACATTCTTGGCGAAATGCTCGAATACGAAGTTACGCGCGGGGAGTTTGTGTCCTAGGTCGCGTTGTCGCGGCGATTGTTTTCACACCCTCACGTCGTTGTCTGCTGGTTTTTCAGGATCAGCTTGGAGTATGCTCGGATGGAGCGGGACGAGCATGCCAAGCGAACATCGATTTGGGCCACGTAGGGGAATATTTTTTGTTGCGACCTTGGCTGCAATGACATGCCTTGGAACGACTGATTTTGCGTGGGCGCAGGTTGCGCCGGACGAACCCCCGCCGGTTCCTGAGGGCATCGAGCCGAGTGAAGTTGCGGTGGATCCGACGCCGCTCGATCCGTCGCCGCCTCCGGTGTACACGCCGCCGCCGCCCCCGCCTCCGCCGTATGTTCCACCTCCGCCCCCGTATGTCCCGCCGCCCATTCCGCAAAAGCCTGACCATCGATATTTTTTGCAAGTAGGTATTTGGCCAGAAGCCGAACGATTTGCTGGATTGCTTCAGTTTGGCCTTGTGGAACCAAAAGCGCAAAGGATCTTTGCTCCGGTGCAACTGGGTCTATTCGGTGCCGAGGCCAATCACTTCAACGGGCTTGCCCAAGTAGGCATGTTCCGTACCGAGACGAAAGAAGTTTTTCGCGGTGGAATGCAGGTGACACTGGGACGTAATCTCGTCGAAGAGTTTTACGGTGGCTTGCAGTTTTCCGTCTATCGCAATGTTGCGTCGGATTTGTTTGCCGGAGTGGCGCAGATCAGTCTTTTGCGTAATGATACGCAAAGGTTTGTCGGAATTTTGCAGTTAGGCGCCCGCAACAGTGCCAATGCATTTATTGGTTTGCTGCAAATAGGCGCGTACAACGCCGTTGGTAATGGGTTCGAATACAACGAGGACGAATACGGCTACAGTGGACGAAGTGGTGGCGGATTCGTCGGAGGCGTGCAAATCGGCGCATACAACAAGCTCGAACAGGGCAACTTCAATGGCCTCATGCAAATTGGCGGAGGCAACAACATTGCGCACGGTGCATTTCGCGGCGTGGCGCAGTTGGGGTTGCTCAACAGCGTCGAGCGCGGTTTCTATGGACTGGCACAAGTGGGTTTGGCCAGTTATGCCGAGAATGGGTTTCATGGTTTTGGTCAGTTCGGTGTGCTCAACGTCTGTGACGATGACTTTTATGGCGTAGCCCAAGTCGGAGCCGTCAATCTCATGTGGGACGATAGTTTCAAGGGGTTTGGCCAATTCGGAGCGGTCAACTTTGTCGAAGAAGATTTCAGCGGCGTGGCGCAAATAGGCGGACTTGCCAATTGGGAAGACGACGCGTTTCACGGCGTCATGCAATTCGGCGGGCTCTTCAATTACGTGCGGGAGGACTTTGACGGCGTCTTTCAAATCGGCGCGACGAACTTCGTCAAAGAAAACTTTTCTGGCGTGGCGCAAATGGGCATTGCCAATTTCTCCGGCAATGAACACATCGGCGCGCAGATTGGCGTCTTCAATTATGTCGACGACCAGCTTTATGGTTTGCAAGCTGGCGTCGTGTCTCTCGCCGAAGAAGCCGAAGGCGTGCAGCTCGGTGTCGTGAATGATACTCGGCGCCTCAAGGGATTGCATCTCGGCGTCTACAACAGCGCACGACAAATGAAAGGCCTGCAAATTGGCCTCATCAATCGCACCGAACGATTACGCGGCGTGCAACTCGGCTTGATCAACCTCTCCAAACATGGAGGGTTTCCGTTTTTCCCCATCCTCAATGTGGGATTGTGAAGCAGCCCGTCAGCAGCCTGTTAAAATATCGTTGCGAGCGCTAAAGCTAGGGCGCTGTCGACCGACGATTTCGGGTGTGATCAGATAAATCAACGGGCTGCTGGCACGACTCCGCCAGACTATTCGAAGCGTTGCTCGGAGAGTGCTTGATTTCTCGGCGCAGCGGCGGGGCCCCACTGTTTGAGCCCGAAGGGCGAGTT
>JBGAOI010001073.1:0-2695 GCA_044221885.1 Polyangium sp. (in: bacteria) | reverse complement strand
TGAAACGCCGCAAGCGTGGAGCGCAGTGTATTGCTTTTACGACCCGGAATACGCGTGGTTTTCGCTAGGTACGGCAAATGTCTTGACGATGATCGAGATTGCACGAGCGCAAGGAAAACCCTATGTGTATTTGGGGTATCGCGTCCGAGCCTGTGCGTCGCTGAAATACAAGGAAACGTTTCACCCGCAAGAGGTGTTGGTCGGACGCCCCTTGGACTTCGACGAACCCGTTTGGGTGCGAGCAACCGCGGAATGAAGAATTGATTCAGCCGACGAGCGACGGCCAATCGGTGTGTACCGGACCAACTTCGGGTTTGTCGATCCGTTCATAGGTATGAGCGCCGAAAAAGTCGCGTTGCGCTTGGGTCAGGTTTTGCGGCAAGCGAGCAGATCGGTAGCTATCGTAGTAGGCAAGGCTCGACGAAAACGCGAGACACGGAATGCCCAGCGATTGCGCGAAACCCACGGCGCGGCGGAATCCCGCTTGCGACTTGGACATGGCGTCGCGGAAGCGATCATCGAGCAACAGAATGGGCAAGTCAGCGCGTTTTGCATAAGCTTCACGAATACCGTCGAGGAACTGCGCGCGAATGATGCAACCACCTTTCCAGATGCGAGCGACTTCGCCGAGGTGCAAGTCCCATTTGAAGGTATCCGACGCCGTCCGCAAAAGCGCCATTCCTTGCGTATATGAACAAATCTTTGCGGCATAGAGAGCATCGTGCACGGCAGCGACGATTTCTTTTTCATTCTCCGCGTGAGTTTGTCCAGAAGGACCTTCCAGCACGCGGGACGCTTCGACACGTTCGGTTTTGCGCCCCGAAAGCAATCGAGCCATGATAGCGGCATCGATGGTGGGAATGGCGACGCCCAAGTCGAGAGCGACTTTCGATGTCCAAAGGCCCGTTCCTTTTTGACCGGCTTTGTCCAAAATGAGATCGACGAGGGGTGTTCCCGATTCTGCATCTTTTGCGCGGAAAATCTTGGCGGTGATTTCAATGAGAAACGATTGCAATACGCCGTCGTTCCATGACGCAAAAATATCGGCCAAGCGATCTGCCGAATACCCAAGCCCGCGATGAAGAATATCGTATGCTTCGGCAATCAATTGCATGTCGCCATATTCGATGCCGTTGTGCACCATTTTGACAAAATGCCCCGATCCGCCCGGACCAATGTACGTAACGCATGGCCCATCATTGACTTTTGCGGCAATGGCTTCCCAAATCGGGCGGATTTCTTCGTAGGCCGCTTGGTCACCACCAGGCATCAACGACGGCCCCCAAAGCGCTCCTTCTTCGCCCCCGGAAACTCCAGAACCGACAAATCGAATTCCCGTAGCGGCAAGTTCTTTTTGACGCCGCTCGCTGTCTTCATACCAGGAATTCCCACCATCAATGATGATATCGCCCGGTTCAAGGTGAGGACGTAATTGCTCAATCGTCCAATCAACAGGTTGTCCCGCTTTGACGAGCAGAACGATTTTGCGCGGACGCTCGAGCAACTGAGCCAGCTCGGCAGGCGTTTTGGCCCCAAAAAACTGGAGTCCTTTGGCGCGTGTTTCGAGGAGCTTCTCGGTTTTTGCTGGATCGCGGTTGTACACCGCGATGGGGAAACCATGCCTCTCGATGTTCAAAGCGAGATTTTCGCCCATGACCGCGAGCCCCACGAGTCCGATTTTCGCTTGCGCCACAACCCTGTCCTCCTGCGAAATCCACGCTTCGATGAAGAGAACGAAACCCCGTCTCCTCAACTTCGCTCGGTGCAACTAGCACAACGGCTCACGGGCGAAAACCAGGATCGACAAGACGCACATGTTGAACATCAAGCGGTTTGCGCGGCCGACGAGCGCTCTTCGTCCCAAACCTCGGCATTGTCCAGACCGTCTGCGTGTGGCCCGAGTGGGCGGACAATCAATGTCCTAGCGAATGAAGTTTCCAGGTGACGAGTTCGTCCTAAGGATGCATATTGAGTTCGTCGATGAGGACGACGCGTTCGGCGGAGAGTGAAGAGGACAAACTCGGTCACCCGGACCGATAAAACGCGACGGCTCATGGATGACTCGCTTGGACATCAACGAAAACCCGGCATAAGGAGGCCGGTCGGGTGGGCCATTGCCACTCGAGAACCAAAAACGACATGCCGCGACGAAATACGCCCGATCCGTACGCTCAACAAGTTGGCGCCCGTATTCGCGAACTTCGACTGGAGCGCAATATGTCGCTCGCCGATCTCGCGAACGCCAGCGAATTGTCGAAAGGTCATTTGTCGAGCGTGGAACACGGATTGGCCGCGATCACGATCGGGACCATTCAAAGACTCGCCCAAGGATTCGACTTGCCGCCTCTTTACATTTTGGCTTTTGCGGCAGAAGACGAATACTCGAAGGTTGCCGAGCTTCTGCGGGAAATGCCCATTGCCGACGTGAAAAAGGTCCGCAAGCAGTTGCAGGGCCAGGTCGGCAAGAAACGCTGAATTGAATTTGAGGTCCGGCATTTCGACGCCATGCGTCTCGAACGAGGACCCAAGGACTATTTGCCTCGCGTGGCGCGCGCCGGTCGCGCGCTGCGCGAGGATATTTTATTGTGAAACAAAAAATGGCATCGAGCAGATGCTCGCCAGGGCAAACTAGTTTATCCTCACGCTCATGTCCCGTCGTGAGTCACTGTTTTTGCTTCCGTATTGTGCTGCCCTG
>JBGAOI010001072.1:0-2702 GCA_044221885.1 Polyangium sp. (in: bacteria) | reverse complement strand
GCTCAGTCATCGAACATGCTTTGCGTGAAGCGGGTTTGCCCGAGGATCTTGTGTGGCTCGCGGCCATCGAAAGCGGCTTTGATCCAAGGGCGACATCCCAAGCGGGAGCAGCGGGACTGTTCCAATTCATGCCTGAAACAGGCGCTTTGTACGGGTTGGATCAATCCCAATGGGTCGACGAGCGAAGGAGCATCACGCGATCCACGACCGCGGCCGTCGCACATTTGCGAGATTTGTACGAACGTTTCCGCCGTTGGGACTTGGCGCTTGCCGCTTACAACGCCGGCGTTGAGAACGTTTTGCGGGCGATGGCGAAAGCTGCCGAAGCGCGACCTCGTGGCGCTCCCGCCACGCCCATCGGGTTTGCCGAACTGGCACAGCAGAAACTGCTGCCTGAAGAAACGATGAATTACGTGCCGCAAATCGTGGCGTTTGCGATTGTCGCAAACAACCGGGCACGGTTTGGCTTGGATGCGTTTCACCCGGACCCACCGCTCGAACTCGGCGAAATTGCGGTGCCAGAAGGAACGCGTTTGCGCACGATCGCTCGCGCCGCGGGTATCTCGACGCATCTGGTCCGCGAGTACAATCCCGAGCTGTTGAAAGATCGCACGCCGACGTACGGAGGTGACTACGTCATTCACCTCCCAGGCGAACGCATCCAACAAACACTTGCGTCGTTCCCCGCGTACCTCGAACACGAACGCGTGGACGACCCGGGAGCCGATCGTCCGGGCGAACAGGCTGTCGCCATGGCTGCGCCGCGTCTTCCCGGAGACGACTTTGACGATGACGGTGGGGGACAACTCCCGCCACGCCCAGCACCGCTCGGGAAAAACCGACTGCCAACGTTCATCTTGCCCGGACAATCTCCGGGAGGGCTCGACATGTCGAACCTCGGTGCCCTCGGAGCAAAACTCCCGAGCGTGTACATCGGTGGCGACATCGGTTGGCATCGACAAACCTCGGACGATCCGCTCGCAGTCTTGGCCGTCGACAACGGTACATCGCCGGCTGCGGCCAAAGGACTCAACGCCTCAAACATCCAGAAGCAACTAGGAATCGTTGCAACTCCAACGAAAGCGACTGCTGACGATCCCTTCGAGAAGTTCGTCCTTCAAAACGGCGTGGTTGTTCGACTTCGAACGGATGCTTCTGCCCCACGCGTCGCGATCACGGTACGGATCGCACCTGAACAAACGAATGCACTCGTGGGGGTGTCCGATTCGCTCGATCAGCTTGGTTCGGGAGAAGTTCGGCACACAATCACGGTGGGCAAACGCGATGTCGACGTTGGTTTCGAACTTGCCGCAGGGCGTTTGCGGTTGTTGCTCGGTGAAGCAACGGGGGCGCCTTTGGCCAGTTTGCGGCGTTTGTCCACGCTGCCGCGACGTCGCGCGTTGGAGCAGGCTCCGTATGGCCCTGCGTGGTTGACGCTGGGGGATACGCTTTTTCCGCCCGGACATCCGCTCGAAGGTCGCGTCATCGGCGCGCGGGAAGACGCGTCTGTCACGCGTGATCTCATGCTCGCCGAATCGTTTGCAAATGAACGATCTCCGAATCACGCGACCATCACGGTCATCGGCGACGTATCGCGAAAACGCGTCCAGGATCTGTGTGATCGTTTGTTGATTGGGCTGCCGGTTGGAGCGCCGATCGAAGTGGCTATGCATCCGCGTGAAGAACGGGTGGTCGTCGAGCAAAACGTTCCCAATACGCGAGCGTTGTACGGCTGGATCGCACCGGGCGAAGAGAACGTGAAAATGCATGCGGCGATGCGTGTCGCCATGTGGATTCTTTCGAGCTCAAAAGGTGGGCGACTCGATCGAGCACTCGTGGAGAAAGGTTTGGCATCGGAGGTCAAAGCGCAACTCGATGCGGGAACGCATGCCAGTGTTGCGACGGTCGATGTCATGCCGGCGATTCCGCATGACGTTGCGGAGGTCGAGGCCAAACTCGACGCGGAACTCGACGCGTTTGTCGAAACAGGACCGACAAACGTCGAGATTGCGTTTGCCGTGGCGCATCTGAAGAACGGGCTGAAGAAAGAAATCGCGAGTCAGGGTGGCGAAGTCGCCATCAATGCGCCGAAGTTTGCGAACAGTGCGCGAATTCGGGAAGCGTTCGATCCGGGCGCGGCGGCGGCGATATTGGCGGAATACGACAAGATGAGCGGCCAAACGGTCAAGCAGGCGCTGCGACAAACCTTGTCTCGTCATCATCGAGTTGTCGTGACAACGATGGCGAAGTCGGCGAACAAGTAGTTCCTTTCGCCAAACGATTTTGCCCGCTCAGTTGCAGGAAAAATTTTCTTCGACGCATGTCGACCGACCGACGGCAACCGAAGGTTTGTCCGCAGAGAACAATCGCGACGTGTCGATTCGGAAGACGACGTTCTTCGGCGAACCAATGACACCGCCGGTCTGCACGTCGATCTTCGTGGCCTTTTTCCAGCGTTCAAGGTTGGGGAAGTTAAAAATGGGAGCGATGAAATCGCTCGTACCCCGATCGAGCCTAAGCGTATGCCACTGGAAATACTCGTCGCCCCAGGAAGTCGACGCAGGAGTCACGACGTGGAGTTTTTCTCTTTCACCCTCTTTGCACGCGCTGCAGTTTGTCCGAAGTACGAACGCGAGACCGTTTCCTACGGGAATGGCATCCCCGACGATGGACTGCGTGACGCGAATTTCGTGCGTTCCAAC
>JBGAOI010001071.1:0-2703 GCA_044221885.1 Polyangium sp. (in: bacteria) | reverse complement strand
ATAACTCTCCGCCGATGTCTCGCGCTTGTACTCACCTTGGTCTTCAGCTTGCCCTTTTGGCCGATGTACTTGTTCCTGCGCCTCTTTTGGCCCCGTCCTCCGATTGTTCCTTCCAATGCACGCTACCTTCGCTGTTTGCGCATGATTCTCTTCGACCGCGATCCGCATGGACCTACGTTCCTCATGCGCATTTCGCTTTTCCTCGAACTTCTCCGGCGCGCCCTCTCGGATGGAGTTTGGGGTTTGGCCTGGTTATGGGACGAAGTCGTCTCGGGGCGCGAATTGCAACGCATTCAGATCGTCGAACCGATTTTTGAAATCAGCGCCGCACGCAGCGGAAGCACCCAGCTCGCCCGGTACCTCGAAGACGACCCGCGCATTTGTAGCCCCACTGCGTTACAAATCGGCACGCCGTACCTCTGGTCCTGGCGTTTTGCTCCGTGGCTCGAGCGTCTGCTGCCCAAAGATTTCCTCGAAAAACTCAGTCACGCCGTTTTACCTCCCGAACATCACGAACGGCACGAAGTGGATCTGCGACGCACGGATACGTTCGAAATGGTTTATTGGGGGACGTTTCATTGCGCCGACCTCCTCTTGTCCTCGAGCCCTCGGGCTTTCATGGAAGAGTTTTGCCTCGACCGGGTGCACGAAAATTGCCGCGAATTATGGGCGGATGACTTCGTCCGTTTTCTCGATGCGATTGCGCGCAAAACGTTGCTGCACGCTGCACGCAAGGCCCAAGGTCGCGTGCCTCAGCTTCTGATCAAAGGTCACTTCTTGCACGCTCTGCCCGAACTTGCGCGTCGTTATCCCGATGCTCGATTTCTGACGATGATTCGCGTCCCGGAAAAACGATTGCAAAGTTTGCTCAATTTTTTGCGTTGCCAGGGCACGCTCGCTCCGTGTCCACCTTTTCCTTGGGCGTGGATCACGGAATACATCTGCACGCGCGAAATCGATTATTGCGAAACGGAAATGGAATGGTTCGAAGGTCCAAACGGACCACGGCGTTGCGTCGTGCGTTTTGACGAATACGTAAAAGATTTGCCCGGTACCATCGAACGCGTGTATCGCGAGAGCCTTGGGCGTGAACCTCCCGCGAACATGCCTCGTGAACACGCAGCACGAACGCGATCGAATTACAGCGTGGACCGGTCATTTGTTGAAGCGGGAATTGACGAGACGAAAATGAAAACGCGCCTCGACGCGTATCGGAAGTGGTGCAAAGCGCGTTTATAAGCAGAACCACATCCACGGCTCCAACATCATCCCAAATGCCATTTACGATGCGGACTTGGCAAGCGGCAGTTGGAAAAAAAACGTGCTACCTCGTCCCGGCGACGAAACATAGTCAATCGTTCCTCCGAATACTTCGATGAGCGATTTGGCAATACTCAAGCCCAAACCCGTTCCGCCTCGTGTCCGGGTATCGCCCCCGTCGGCTTGGGCAAATTTTTCAAAGATACGTCCACGGAAATCGTCTGGAATACCAGACCCTTGATCCCGGACGGAAACTTTGACCGCGTTTTGAACCACTTCCAAAGACACGTCGACGACAGCGCCCTTCGGTGAAAACTTGATCGCATTCGATATCAAATTCGCCATCACTTGCAGAATGCGGGCCGGCTCGATTTCGACAACAACCGGCCCATCGGAGAATCGACCTTCGGAAATGATAAGGGATACCTCATGACGATCGGCATACCCTCGATTTTGGACCAGACTCTGACGGACAAGAGCACACAGATCCACAGGTTCACAAACAACCTCGAGTTTTCCGGCGGCGAGTTTGTCGAGGTCGAGAATATCGTCAACCAACAACTTGAGCTGGTCGGCATTGATTTTGGCGATATCGATCAACTCACGTACATCGTCCGAAACATTCCCAACGACACCTCCGGCAATCAGCCCCAAGGAACCGGAGATCGAGGTAAGCGGTGTGCGCAACTCGTGACTCACGGTGGAAATGAATTCGTTTTTGAGGCGTTCGGCTCTTTTTCGGGCACTGACATCATGCAACATGACGGTAAATAAGCTCCGGCCATTCACTGCCATGTGGCTCAGCATCATTTCGAGCGTCAACGACGTACCGTCACGACAATATGCGCGAACTTCTTGACTCGCTTCTTTTGGGGGCTCTGAATTCCAGTCAATCTGCGGCAATATATCTGTGATTCGGGATTCGATCAATTTTTCTGCGGTCATTTCGAATAATCTAGCCGCGGCCGGATTGGCACGCTCAATGAACCCATCCGCATTGAAGGTGACAATGGCCTCGGCCGCATTGTCCAGCACGGCGCTCAATTCGAGCGTGCGTTGTTGCACGAGCTGTTCAACATGTACGGCTCGGCCGCTCATCATGAGCAAAAATGCCCCGAGCAGTCCGCATAGACTGAGCCCCCCTGCAAGCACAAGCCACGCTTGCAAGCTGCGGTTGCGCTGAAGATACGATTGCGTGGGAGCAATCGTGATTTCCAATGAGCGTCCTCCAATCTTCCATTCATCGCGAAAATGAAATGACCCGAGCGTCGCCAGATTCCCGGACTCCGATCCGACCAAAATGCGTCGATTCGCGGAATCGGTCACGTCCGTGATGCGTACAGCGCGCTCTTCACGCTCGAACGTCTCCAAGGCCGATTCGACCAATACATCCGGATCGATCGTAACATTGATAAATCCGCGCAACAATGCGCGACGGTCGGA
>JBGAOI010001070.1:2352-2705 GCA_044221885.1 Polyangium sp. (in: bacteria) | reverse complement strand
AACGCATGCGAAAAGGCGAATTTCCTGAAGGCGCTCACGTGGTGCGCATGAAAGGCGACATGGCGTCGCCGAACATGAAGATGCGTGATTGGCCGATCATTCGCATCAAACATGCACATCATCATCGCACGGGAGACAAGTGGTGCATCTACCCGCTTTACGACTTCGCCCATAGTTTGTCCGACGCGATCGAAGGCATCACGCACTCGATTTGCACGCTGGAATTCGAGAGTAACCGCGAGCTGTACGACTGGATCATCAACAACGTCACTGCTCCTGCTCAGCCGCATCAGTACGAGTTTGCCCGGCTCAACATCACGCACACCGTCATGAGCAAGCGCAAATTGCTGGAG
>JBGAOI010001070.1:0-2342 GCA_044221885.1 Polyangium sp. (in: bacteria) | reverse complement strand
GTGCGGGGTTGGGATGATCCGCGCATGCCGACGCTCGCAGGCTTGCGTCGTCGCGGGGTGACACCTGACGCGATCCGCGCGTTTTGCGAAGAAATTGGTGTGGCCAAGGCAAACAGCACGGTCGAGATCGAAAAGTTCGAGCACTTCATTCGTCAGGATCTCGACCGGCGATCTGATCGCGTGATGGTCGTGCTCGATCCGATCAAAGTCGTCATCGAGAACTATCCTGAAGGGCAAATCGAGGAGTTCGAGGCGCCGTACCATCCCGATGGCGAAGGCAAAACGCGTTCGCGCAAGCTACCGTTTTCCCGGGAACTGTTCATCGAACGTGACGATTTTGTCGAGAATCCGCCAAAAGATTGGTTTCGCTTGGCACCAGGGCGTGAGGTTCGTCTGCGTTACGCGTACATCGTCAAGTGCACGAGCGTCGTGAAGGATGACGCTGGAAATATCGTCGAACTGCGTTGCAGCTACGATCCGGAAACACGCGAAGGACAAGCGCAGAGCGCGCGTAAGGTCAAAGGTACGTTGCATTGGGTCAGCGCGGCGCATGCGCAAACGGTCGAGGTGCGTCTGTACGAACGATTGTTCAAGGTCGAACGACCGGACCTCGTCGAAGAAGGCCAGGACTGGAAAGCAACGCTGAATCCCGCGTCGCTCGAGGTGCTCACGAACGCCAAGGCAGAACCGAGTCTCGTGACAGCCAAGGGAGGAACATACGTTCAGTTTGAGCGCAAAGGGTTTTTCTTCGTCGACCCAGTGGATTCCAAGCCTGGAGCGCCGATTTTCAATCGTACCGTGTCGCTCAAGGCGGGGTACACGTTGCCCAAGGAGTCTGGCGAATCGTTGGTGGACGAACGAAAGAAAGCTTTGGACACCAAGGAAAAACCGACGGCAAAGTCGCCCTTGCAAGTTGCTGAAGATCGTTTGTCTCGGCTCACTCCGGAAGCGAAAGCTCTTGCGGATCAGTTCGTCGCCACGGGTGTGGGTCGTGAAGATGCCATCGTGCTTGCAGAAAACGCGGCGTTACGCGCGTATTACGAGCAGGCGTTGGCGGGTGGCGGGCGCACGAAGACGGTGGCGAACTTGCTCGTGAACGAAGTGGCTCGAGCGATCGAGGCGAAAGGAAGTTTGTCTTTCCAGCCAGCGGCGCTTGGTGAGCTGGCGACGTTGGTCGATGATCGCACGATTACGCCGACGGCAGCGAAAGACGTCTTGGCCGACATGATGGCGACGGGACAGAACCCCAAAGCCATTGTGGACGCGAAGAACTTGCGACAAGTGTCGGACGATTCGGCGCTCGAGCCGATTGTCGAAAAAGTTCTTTCGGACAATCCGGGCGAAGTGAAGCGGTATCGCGAAGGTAACACGAAGCTGATGGGCTTTTTCGTGGGCAAGGTGATGAAGGCGTCGGGCGGCAAAGCGAATGCTGAACGGGTCACCGAGTTGCTGACGCGCAAGCTCGCTTGATTTAGGTTCGGGTCATGGCGGCAACGCGGGACGTTTCCGGGGGGGTCCGACCGCTCGAGCGCGGGCACCCCTGGGACGCGCGTTTTTTCGAGAAAAGCTCGCTGTTTTGGCCGGTTTGTCGTCAAGCTCAGGGGTTTGTCTCGAACGCAGATTGGCCGGGCATTACTGAGATTGACCAGGCGTGGTCGGGTTTGGCGGGCATTCATTTTCAGGAACAGCCACCGAAGATTCGACGCCGTCGTCGCGGCAAGCGTTTGCCCATTGAAACGGAGTCCCTGTACGATGCGCGGATTCACCTTGCGGGGTGGGTTCCGACGCGTCATCAGAACTGGCACGATTTTCTCAATGCGCTCGTATGGGCCACATTTCCCGCGGCAAAACAGGCGTTTCACGCGCGACAACATGCGGCGGTTGCGGCGCGTATTGCAGAAGGCGCCCGCGTTTTACCGGGAACTCGTTCTCGGGAAATGGACGGTTTGGCCATTTTGGATGAAGGCGGCATGTTGCTGCTGGTCGAGCAACCGTTTGTCCTTCAAGTTGCGGAATGGATTGACCAGAAAAACCTGAACGAGATTCGCAGCTTGATTGCTTCGGGGCGTGCGTCGGCGCTTCTGTTTGGCCATGCGTTGTATGAGACGTTGCTCGGGACAAACCCGACGGCGACGTGGGCGATGGTGACGTTGCTCCCCTACCCTGCGAATTTGCCGACACGTGCGGAGGAACGAGTGCGTCTTGCCGATACGCTGCTGGTGGAACGATTACGCGAGCCAGGGAGTTTTTCGGATCCCGCAACGTTCCGTAACCTGCCGCTCGATGCGTCCGTTTTGTGCCCGGGTGCGAATTCGTAGACACTTGGATTCATTCATGTATCG
>JBGAOI010000106.1:0-16401 GCA_044221885.1 Polyangium sp. (in: bacteria) | reverse complement strand
ACATTGAACAATTGGCCCGCCATTTCCACGCCGAACTTGTACAAAACAAACCACCTTCGGCGGAATTGCTGGATTATTTGCGGCGTCAACCGTGGCCCGGCAATGTGCGCGAATTACGAGCTGCCGTTGAACGAGCCATTCTTTTCGAGGATCCGGCGCTCCTTGCGCTGGACCAACCGGCCAACGAAGACGTGAAAACAACAGAAGACGTGACGTTCGACCCTCGATTGTCGTTTCGCATGGCCAAACAACGCGCCGCGGATCGGTGGGAAAAAGAATACATGAAGGCGCTCATGATTGCCGCCAAGGACAATCTTTCCGAGGCTTCGCGCCTCGCAAAAATGGATCGAAGTCATTTACGCACGTTGCTCCGAAAATATGGATTACGGGGCGGAGACGATGCAACCGATATCGGCAAGGAGTAAGTGATGAACGAAAAGCCCAAACGAAAGGAGGAAGATACTCTTTCCGAAGCAGGAAAACGCAAAGCCGCAGGTGTTGCGGACACGGTGGCCGCTCCCGTTGGCGAACAGACCACGCCGAATACCATGCGTATCGAGCGGTCACGGCGACGCAAAAAGAAGGCTCTGCTCAATCCCGAGCAACACGACGATACGCCCAAGGTTGCGTCTTCACCCGACAGGACCGAGGCGGCCCCGAAGAGCGTCGAAATTCAGAAAAGCCCGGCAACAACATCGACAACGCCGCTCACGGGCACGCCCATTGCTCTGCCCGCCATAGATTCCGCCCCCGCCAGTCCATTGCCATTATCGGAGCGCATTCCATTATCGAATCCTGCGCGCTGGGATCGATATGAAATTCTCGGACTTTTGGGCAAGGGCGGTATGGGGAGCGTCTTCGAAGCCCGTGACAAACGAATCAATCGTCATGTCGCCTTGAAATTCATTCACACCGTCGATCCGTACATGACGTCGCGGTTTTTGCAGGAAGCGCGAGCGCAAGCGCGAATTGACCACCCGAATGTGTGCAAAGTCTTGGAAGTCGGGGAAGTCGAAGGCCGCGTCTACATTGCCATGCAGCTCATTGCGGGCGAGCAGCTTTCCAAAATTGCGGAATCGCTCTCCACCGACGAAAAAGTGCGGCTCATGAAAACGGTAACCGATGCCGTTTCCGCGGCACATCGATTGCAAATTATCCACCGCGATATCAAACCCGCCAACATCATGGTGGAAAAAACCACGGACGCCAATGGTTCCACTTCGCTCAACCCGATGCTCATGGATTTTGGTTTGGCGCGGGAAGAGTCGGGAACGCAAGGTCTGACGGAATCCGGGGCGCTTTTGGGCACGCCTGGGTACATGTCGCCCGAACAAGCGCGAGGACAAGTGCGCGGAACGGATGCCCGCACGGACGTGTATGGCCTTGGCGCAACGCTGTATGACTTGCTGACCGGAGCCCCGCCGTTTGTCGATGCAAATGCGATGAATGTGGTCCTCAAAGTATTGATTGACGATCCCATTCCTTTGCGTGTAAAGAATCCTGAGATTCCGCAAGCGCTCGAAACCATCGTCCTCAAGTGTTTGGCGAAAGAGCCCCATCAGCGGTACGCGTCGGCGGCCGAATTATCGGAGGACCTCGAGCGATACTTGGGTCGCGAGAAGGTATTGGCGCGGCGCTTGAGTTTGCCCGAGAAACTTTATTGGCGCGGCAAACGCAACAAACCGATGGCCTTTGCGATTCTGGCGTTGGTGTTCAGTTTGGTGGCTTTTGCCGGGTATGGCGTGGACACGGCGATCACGAATGCACGGCGCGAAGAGATCGCGCAAAAGCGAGCGGAAATAGGTAAAAAACTCAGCGGGGCGGTGAAGGATCTCGATTGGCTGGTACGTACGGCGCATTTGGTTCCGCTGCATGATACGACGGCGGAGAAAAATGTCGTTCGGGAGCGAATGGCGGCCATTGAATCCGAGATGAAATCGTTTGCCAATTTGGGTGCGGGTTTTGATCATTTTGCGCTGGGCCGAGGGCACTTGGCGCTCGAAGAATGGGAATTGGCGCGCAAGCATCTCGAAGTGGCTCGCGGTCAAGGTATTCAAGACGCGGAGCTCGATTATGGTCTCGGTCGGGCGCTTGGAGAACTGTACAATCGGGCGCTCGAAGATGCGCGACGCAGCGGGGATGCGACATATTTTGCGAAGCGCAAGGTAGAGCTCGCCAAGGAATACTTGGAGCCGGCGCTTGTGCATTTGAAGAAATGTCGCGGATTGCCGACGGTATCGGCGAGTTACCTGGAGGGATTGATTCATTTTTATCATCGACGGGATACGGAGGCATTGGAGCAGGCTGCATTGGCGCGACAAACGACGCCATGGTTGTATGAAGCGGCGAAACTTCAAGGCGACGTTTATTTGGCGCTGGCATTGGATGCGAAAGACAAAGGGGAGAACGAAAACGCGGAGAAGGATTTTGATCGGGCGGTGGAGCATTACGAGCAAGCTGCCGAGATCGGGCGGAGTGATCATCAGGTGTATGAAGCTTTGGCCGAGGCGTGGATTCGGCAGGAAGAATTGGATTTGTATCGCGGACGGGATCCGAAGTTGAAATTGGACAAGGCGCTTTCGGCGGCGGAGAAGGCATTGAAGGCGTCGCCGAAGGAATCGTCGGGGTATACGAAAAAGGCGTTTGCGTATTATTTTGCGGCTCTCCATGGGCAAGGCCATGGCGCTTCACGAGCTGAGACGGAGCAGAATTTTCAACATCAAATCGAAAATGGAAGCAACGCAATCGCATCGGATCCACTTGACGCGTATGCGCAGGAAATCACTGGCGTCGCATATATGCGTCTTGCCGAATACCTCCTTGATCGGGGTGAAAATGTCACGCAACTTCTCGATAAATCAATTGCGCACATGGAGGCGTCACTTCGCCTGAATCCCAATTTCCCATGGGCTCACAACGATTACGGTTATGCGCTCGCATTAAGCGGAATCAGCAAAAAGCGTCGCAATGAGGACCCTCGTGTTCCGTTCGAGCAGGCGATTCAGGCAACGCGAAAAGCGTTCGCGCTTGATGAAGGATACCTTATTGCCTACAACAACTTGTCGCTTTGGCTGACGGAACTTGCCGAATGGAAAGTCAATCATGGTGATAATCCAGAGGCGGACCTGAATGAAGCTGTTCGTATGACCGATCGCGCCCTGAAGATCAATCCCAATCATCCGCCGGCGTATGGGAATGCAGGATTGGCGCTGAACATGATTGCAGCATACCGAATGGACGTTCGTCAGGACGGACGAGGAGCGGCAAAACAAGCGTTGGAGCGATTTCAGCGTTTGCTGGAAATTGATTCAACTGACGTCAGGGCATACCTGGAATTAGGGCGATCATATCGTTGGCTGGCGAGCCATCAACGAATGTACGGAGACGATCCACAACCGAGTATTCGTAACGGAATCAACGCATTGGCGAATTGCCTGCGATTTGATCCTGGCAATGCAGAATGCAAATCCGTCAAAGCGGATCTTAGCTTGGAGCAGGCAGAATGGTTACTGCAGAGACACGAGTCGGCGGAGCGCTTTGTCGAAGAGGCATTGCGAGAAGCGCGGGAGGCAATGTCGGCATATCCCAACCGCGCTGATTTTTGTTACAATATGGCGGCGATTTCGCTGCGTACGGTTGAGATCATGGGCACCGAGCGAAAGATTGACGCCGCTCGAACATTGATTGTGGATCAAGCACTCGACAGTGTCGGTCGAAGCTTAACTTTCGCCCCAGGATTCCCGCGAGCATTGGCTATTCAAGGTGCGCTTCAGTTCCGGAAGTATCAGCACGAGCCATTGCTTCACAAACTTGAACTTCAGCAGGCAAGAGACCGTTTGTCACGTGCACTGGAAGCAAACTCCAATCTCACGCATGATTATGGGGCTTTGCAAAAGCAGGTCGCACAGAAGCTTGATGGCGGGTAACGTTCATGAACGGAGTGGAGCGAAGCCAACGGTTTGGGCTCACTGTACTGCGGGGACAAACGTCGTAAAGACATTCGTATAACTACGCCCAGGTTCACGTGTCGAGAAGAACGAAGGGCAGTATTCGTTGTTTCCCGATTTTACGAGCGGCGCATTGCAGCGCTTGTTGGCGTAGTTCTGGTCAGGCGAACCAAGAATCGAGCCGGCCAAAACAATGCGTTGGGGGCATGCGGTATCGCTTTCCGCACAACAATACGTACCACTCGTAGCGAAACATGCACGACCCGAATCGACGGGCGTTGCGGTATCTGGACCAGCCACGTACGCCGTCGGAGACCCAGCGAAAAGGTCCCCGAAAAAGCCGCCTTCACGAAGGACCATATTCGGATCGCTGCACGCGTCGCTGAACGGTGCCCCACCGGGCCCAATGACGCACAAATCGAGCGTTGAGTCGTTACCATTGAGGAGCGATAGGACACACGAGCTGACCCGTTCGCGCTTATCCTGACCATTCAAACGATTGGATTTCCACGACGGATAGTGCGGCCATTGTCCGGGAAACGCCAGCGTTCCGCTCGACTCGACAATGGTGAACGTCGATTCCATCGTGCATTTGGCCAAAGCTTTCATCGTAGGCGCACGATGTTCTTCGTCTGCGTCCAGCCAAGCCTGCCATTCTGCACGAAGCGTACACCCCGTCGACGTGACGCTACCGGCAGCGCAAAGCGGGAGAGGATCGGGATTTGTTGTGGTCGTAATGGCATAGCTGTTCAATGAGCTCCGCTTCAAAGGATCCGCCGCAATCGCCCCTGGCCACAAGTTGTTATTTCCACCCCACCCCGTCCTTTGCTCCACTTCCGCCACATTCTCGAATTCTTCGTCCATCATTTCGCCGCCACACGCGGGCAATACTGTCGCCGAAGCAATCAAAACGCATCGAAGTCCAAACTGCGAGATGAAATTCGAGAATCGTGCGGTTGCCATGACATCCTCCTCAACCAAGCCGTCGTATGCTTACGACTCGATCTACGAGCAATCCTCATGCCAACCGTTTGACGTTGGTCTGACCCCTCGAGACGCGGCGTCGTAGCTTGTCGGTCGCCGAAATTTGCGGGCGATTTGGGATCTTGCTGGTGGTCCGAACCTCCAGCATGGAGGTTCGAGCCTCCAGGGTAAAGCGTCGAACCTCCATCAAGCTGCATCTGCCGCATACCTCGACTGCCGTTTCCGCACGTGCCGCAGTGTTCAACCATACTCGCCTTGGTGGCACAATGGTTGCGACAGGCATTGTCATGAGCTTACGAAATACTTTTGCCAACGAAGCTATCGCTATTACAGCAATGAGTGCGGCTCTCGGCATTGTCACTGCATGGTATTTCGAGCGTTCCGGGCCGGATTACACATTTCTCCGGCAATTGGAAGAAGCGCAAAAAACGCGGAACATGGGCACGCAAGCCGAGCGCCCAATGCATCCGCGTGAGAATGCGCCCCCGTTGCGCGCACGTGACAGTTACGCGCAACGGTGACGCCAAGAAATCGACAATGGTTTTACTTGGGAATGCCGTTTGTCGCAACGTTATCGAGCGCCGCTTTGAGCGCAGGATCAACGCCCGCCAACGACGGAACGCCCAGCTCCGCGAGGGTCGGTTGGAAATACCCGCACGACGCGATATCGCCTTCCGTTGCGCCCGGACCGTCCGGCATACCATTCGTTGACGAGCTGAAGCTCAAGTAGGATCGCGCAACGGCCTTGTCCCAACATTCGTTGATGGACGCCACTTGACCCATCGCCAAATCGCCGCCGGAAGCTTGCGCTTCGCCGCGTCCCGTACCTTCATTAAAGAAGGCCAGGTGAACATTCAGCAATTCCGGTGCGGTCTTTGCCGGATCGTTGGAAATGTCGACGTCACCCTCGAAATTGACGAAGTCGACTTGGTTTGTCGCGTCCTTGAATTGCCCGTAGAAGTAATCCAAATCCGCTGGCGGATTCATGGGTTGGTCCTTCGGAACGAATTTACGCAATGCCGCCAAAACGATACCAAAGTCGCCCTTGTCGTTCTTGCCTTTGCCATACACGGCGACAAAACGGCCACGTTCGAGAGGCTTATTGGCAACGTCGGGATTGTTGGCCAATTCGAATTCATAATTGGCCTCGAAATCCCACAATGTCACGCCCGAGCCGTGATCATCCGACGCGGGGTCCGGGTTCGCGCCGCCCCAGATGACCGGCGACATTTTTGCCACGTCCTTGTCCACGCCACGAAGCAAAGCGTAGGCATAACGGAAATCCGCTCCCTCTCCCTGGTCCTTGATATACGCTGCAACCGTTCCCACGCCGTCATCATTCGGATATGGTCCCCACACGAATTCCTTGGTCTCGCTATTGTAAATCGTAGGTTCGGTCGCGACGATGGTCTTCATCGTATTGACGATTCCACCGACGGATCCATTGATTCCGACAACGATATCTTTCGACCCTTTCGGAAGCATGGCCGGATCACCCACGAGGGCTTGCATCGATGCTTGCGGGGCCTTGGCCGCAACTTGCGTCTCCTTGGGAATTGCAGCTCGATATTGATCGAGCAATGCGGCGTCGTACGTCGCTTTGGTTTCGTCACCTCCTCCGCACGCAGCAAGTGCGAACGCGAATGCAAATCCACAGATCTTCGCCAACTTGTTCATGATGTTCCCTCTTGTAAGCTGAAGTTCGGAACCAAACGTGGCCGCCGATCCCGAATGCACCTCTGACACAGAAGGACCCGCCAAGGTGAAGTCAAAAAATGCGAATCGACATGCAGTCGAGGGTGCATTTCTTTCTCGCCATCGGCCAAAAGTGTAGTAGACCCGCGTCTCATGAGCACTGAGACATCGGTCGACACGCCCCCCACCCTTCGACGCGCCCATCACCTTGACAACGTGCGTTATGAAATTCGTGGACCACTCGCACGACGCGCACTGGAATTGGAACGTCAAGGACACGAAATCATCAAACTGAACATTGGCAACCCGGCCCCTTTTTGTTTTAGGACGCCGGAAGCAAATAGTTTTGCCAAGATCGAAAATATGGGCCAAGCCGAAGGTTATTCGCATCAAAAAGGAATTGTTCAAGCCCGCGAAGCCGTCGCCGCCGACGCTCGAGCCAAAGGACTTCCTGGCGTGACAGCCGAAGACGTATTCATGGGCAACGGCTGCTCGGAACTCATTCTCATGTGCATGGAAACGCTGATCAATCCAGGCGATGAAGTGCTCGTTCCGGCGCCCGATTATCCGCTTTGGACCGCCGCGGTCACGCTCTCCAATGGTCGCGCCGTGCATTATCCCTGTCGCGCGGAAAATGGATTCGTGCCCGATGCCGAAGAAGTCGAACGGCTCATTACGCCAAAAACACGCGCCATCATCATCATCAATCCTAACAATCCCACCGGCGCCGTATATCCGCAATCAGCGCTCGAAGCATTGGTTCGTATGGCCGAACGCCATCATCTCGTGGTGTACGCCGACGAAATTTACGATCGCATTCTATATGACGGTGCAAAGCACATTCCTCTGGCAACGCTTGTCGAAAAGACCTTGTGCGCGACCTTCGGCGGTTTGTCCAAAGTGCATCGCGCATGCGGCTACCGCACTGGCTGGGTGTATTTCACCGGAACGAAAGAGCACGCCAAAGATTACCTCGAAGGACTCGAAGTTCTCACGTCGCTGCGTCTTTGCGCCAACGTACCGAGCCAATTCGCGGTGCAAGCAGCATTAACCGGCCATCAGAGCATTTACGAATTGACTGCGGAAACAGGTCGCCTCGGAAAGCAACGAAGAGCGCTCATCAATGGGATCGCGCGTTCACAATTCATGCACGTGGCCGCACCGACGGGGGCGATGTATGCGTTCCCGTCCATCGATACGCAAAAGATTCCGCATTTCAACGATGCCAAGTTCGCGTGGCAACTCCTGGAAAAGGAACATGTGCTCGTCGTGCCCGGTTCAGGCTTCAACATTTCCCAGACAAACCATTTGCGCTTGACGTTCTTGCCTCCGGAAGAAATCATGAACGAAGTGTTCGTCCGGATGGAACGAGTGCTCACGCAATTGGCGGAAAACCCGACCGCGAAGTGACGAACTTCGCGCGAGCCTTCCTCCCTCAATAATTGAACTGCACCTGCAATCGCAGAAGGCGCCCACGTTCTTGCGCGTATGGCGCTGACGGTGCCGTACGTTCCGCAAACGCATACGCCGCGGTGAGTTCGACCGCGTCAATGGGCCGCCATTCCGTTCCAATTTCCAGTTCGCGAATGCTGTAATGTGGCGCGTTCGTCTCGAATTTGCGCCCACCTTCGTACAACAGCCCGCGCACATAAGGAACGAAGTCGCCTACTTTCGCGAGCAACATGGCATATCCGCCATGCAACGAGCGCTCTTCGACCCGCGTGCCTCCAACCAATTCTGGCCCTCGGCCAACGTTGTATTCCGCTTGAAAACCAATCGGTTGAGGATACACGACGAGTGATCCGTGTACGCGAATGTCACGCACTTCGTCGGGCGCGGTCACGTCATCGGCCGTTTTGACGACGTAATTACCGGCATAACCACCACCGCCGACTTCGACAATTTGCTTTTTCCCGACGAGAAACGGCCAAGTCACCCTTGCAACCACGTGAGGCGTGTCGTTTTTCTCCTTTTGGTTGGCCGTTTGTCCGTTGTATGCCCCCAATGCGATCACGCCATAATCGCCTGAACCTTTGAGGCCCGAATCGACGAGCATCTTGAAACGCTGCCGAATGCGCTCCGGCGCCCAATAAAAGAAAAGCCCCAAGTCTCGTTCGTCCTTGACCGCGCTGTTGATCCCGTCGGAGCGATCCAATGGCGCGCGGTTCTGACTCGATTGCATGTTTTCGAAGCCGTACGGCACCTTGGATTGACCAACACGAAATCGAAACTCTTTGCGTTTGTCGATGGAGATGTCGGCATACCAATCACGCATGGTCGGCACGTGGTATTGATCACTCACGACACTGGCAAAATCCGGCTGCAAGTAGACGAAAACATGTTGGTGCACGTCGCCTTGCACAATCAACCGCGCTCGACGAATGAGAATACCACCGTCTTTGCCGATGGATCGATCTCCTTGCGTATTGACCAAATTTTCGTTTGTTGCGCCAAGCTGATTGTACCGAACTTGCGTGTACCCGCGAATCTTGATTTTTTCGTACCAATGCTTCTCGGACTTCTCGGGTTTCTTGGGAGCCTCGACGTGTACAGGTTTTGCCGGCGCAACGGGAGGTGTCGCGACGGCCAAGGGGGCAGGAGGCGAGCTTACCGTCGCAACCAGCGACTTCGCAGATGCGTCCGTTGTAGGCAGACTTGGGGACGCCGCTTGCTCCTCACCACTCGACGATTGCGCCACCGCAGGCAGAGCCAGAGTACAAATGAGCGAGGCGACGGCGGAGAATGTGGAAACTCGAATTGCTCGGGAGGACATGGGCTTTTCCGGGGGTCCGGCCTTTCTTTCAGCCCATGGAATATTCGTTCCATGTGACAACATGATGACGACATATCCACGACGCCGTTACCACTTGAAGACAATCACATGACAACCAGGCGGCAAAAACATGTACTCGGCAGGAGTGATCCCGACAAACCGACACCCAAGGTGTCACCCGTTTGTCAAGACGAGACGGACACCTTGGATGAAGCTTACTTTTGGCGATCACCTGATGGCGGCTTCAAGGAACGGATCCAAGTCGCCATCGAGTACGCGTTCGATTTGCGGGCTCGTGACACCCGTAATCTCATCGCGCACCAATCGTTGCGGCGCAAAGATGTAACTTCGTCGCTGGTGACCAAACGTTATCGTTGGCCGTTCTCCGCGACGTTCCGCAACGAGTTTTTCTCGACGCTCGAGTTCGATTTGCATCAATTTGCTGCGCAAAATGCGCAATGCATTGGCACGATTCTGATGCTGACTCCGTTCCGATCGAGCCACCACGACAATCCCCGTCGGAAGATGCCGCATACGTACCGCCGAAGCGACTTTGTTGACGTTTTGACCACCCGGTCCCCCGGCCGTCATCGTCGTCACTTCGAGGTCTTCGTCGGCAATGTCAATCGAAATGGTGTCATCCACATCGACTGCCACTTCCACTGCGGCAAATGAGGTTTGTCGCCGATCACCTTTGCCAAAACGACTCACGCGCACGAGCCGATGCACGCCATGTTCACTCCGCAGCAGGTTGTACAAACCTGCCCCGGGAATGCGCAGGGTCGCAATATCGATTCCCGCTTCCGCGCCTTCTTGGCAATGAATGATTTCCACGTCGAGCCCACGACGTGATGCCCAACGCAGATACATGCGCAAAAGCATTTCGGCGAAATCTTTCGCGTCAACGCCTCCGGCACCAGGCTGCACCGTCATCACTACACCGCGACAACCTTCCGGTTCCGGCGGAGCGCATTGATGCATTGTTTCTTGGACATGCGTCTCGAGCAACACGAGATCAGATTCGACCGCGACAAGCGCCGTCGAATCGTTTTCCTCGATCACGAGCGCGACAAACCCTTCCAATTCGTCGAGTTTTTGGTCGGCGAAAACAATACGATCCAATTGCCACGCCAAACGTGCTCGCTCGGATAAAAGCGATTCAGCACGCTTACGGTCGCGCCAAAGGTCGTTGGAACTGAGAAGGGAGTCGAGTTCGGCGAGGCGTCGCGCCTGCCTGGAGACTGTGCCGATAGCGCCAGTCCCCGTGTGAGCGAGGTCAAAGACCGTCGCGGAGCCGGGTCAAGCGTCGACGTAACAGAGCGATTCGTTCAAGGATGGGAGTATCCATAGCCACGCTGTTATATCCCGAAGAATCACGGTTGTCAACCAAAATGTTCAAACACGTTGCGCCCGCGGCTCGAAGAGATGCAGCCCGACGCGATCGTCACACACGACAAGGCGCGGCGTGGTCACGAGATAACGAATGGGCAATCGCTCGGGGCATGCACCTTGACCTCGCAATAAACCCGTGAACGTTTCACGAACGTCGATCGTTCCGTCCTTCATCGCCACAAAAACGAGATTTTCATCGGCTGAAAATCCGAAAGCCCGAATTTCGGTATTCCAATTCAATGGCGGCGAACGAAACACCGTGGCGTTTTCCGTATCCACAAAACAAAGATCGGTCGATGATTCCGTCGTTACGAACGCACGACCGTCATGACGCAACAAGCATTTGCCCCGCATGCCGGAAATGCCCCGGATCAGGCGCAGGGGTTTTCCCGAATCAACCTCTTCGATCAATATACCATCGTCCGCACGTACAGCCGCCCATCGTCCGGACTTCGATATCGCAACGCATTCGCCTCGACGATGATTCACCATTTTCCCCGACTGCAAATCCCAAGTCTCCATGCCTTCCCGCGTCGCCAAAAACACGTGTCCGGCTGCGGTTTTCGTGAATAACATGGACGGTTCGACTTCGCGCGGAAGTGTCCCGAGCACTTCATTCGACAACGTATTCCAAAGAATCATCGATTTTCGACCAGGAACCTCGACTGCGGAGGCTCGTTTGGCGGCCGGACCTTCCGAATCTGTATATTCGGGTGGCTTTTGTCGCGGTGCAACGGACAAGGCCATCGTCCCATCGACACTCAACGCCGGCCAAAAAGGATCGGCAAAAGGCGGTTTGGATTGCCGCACGACATTTTTCGTTTCGAGATTCAACACGGAAATCGTCCCGTCGTTACCCAAGAGGATCAATTCTCCCGACGGCGCGTCGGTCATGGCCCGCACGGCCCAATCCCGAGCGATTTCTTCGCGAGGAATTGCGCACGAAAAGGTGTATTGGCAATGTTCGTGCTGCGTGGAAATGGCATCATCGACGACGGGCCAAGGCGTTTCGGGCAATATGACTTCGGCAATGGCGCTCGATGTTGGCAATGCCGACGCGGCTTCCGCCGGCACACGCGTGATGTCTGCAGGCGTGCGGACATCCACGACGCGAAACACATTCATTTCCGAATGCGCGAACGAGGTTGGTCCTATCGCAACCATGGCCTGAACGGGAAAACGATCGGCACGTTCAGCGACGAGATGTCCCGATTCTGCATACCAAACGCGGACAACTCCATCTTCATGGCCCGAAATCACAAATCTCCCGTCGTTTGTCACGGCACAGGTTCGCGCCTTTGCGCCCACTTGAATGGCGCCGATTTCCTCGAGCAAGTCGCCTGAAAAACGCAAAAGATGCCCAGACGCGTCGAGCGTCACGAGCCCGCCGCCTTGCGCCACGGCCAACGCGAGGCCCGGGCCCCGCAAATACCGCGCGTGAAGGCATTGCATATTTTCGCTGTTCCAGACGCGTACAATCCCGTCCGCCCCCAAGGTCGCCAAACGTGATGCATCCAGCCATGCCAAACCCGTTACGCGTTCCTGGTGTGCCCATATCTTTGAATGTGGTTCCCCCGTTGCAGCATTCCACAAAAATACCACGCCCGAAGAACCAGCACTGGCGCACAGCGTGCCTTCTGCATTCATCGCGAGAGCAGACACCGGCTCGGGTTGTTTGGCTTGCGTTTGGCATACCAAACTCTCGAGATTCCACACATGAATCGAACCATCATACGCACCCAAGACCACGAAACGACCATTCGCGTCCGCGGACATGGCGGTCAGATTGCGCGGCAAAACATCCATGGCGCCAAGACAAGCGCCTGTGGCTATATCCCAGCATAAAAGAAGACCATCTTCGCTTGCGGAAAGAAGACATCGTGTCGCATGGGCCAAGGCCACAATCGACCCCGCGTGGCCTTGCCGCATCGAATACGTCGTCATCCGTTTGTCTCGATCGCGCAGCAAACGTCCAAGATTCGGCGATCCAGCCGCAAATCGATCCTCGAGAAATGTGCATTCGCGCCCGTGAAGAAGCTTGGCCACGTCTTCACGTAGGGTTGGGTTGTCGTGCCGAACCGCCTGGTTGAGCAAGTGTTGCAAAAATGCCTCGGGACGGTCTCCCGCTTGCGGCACTTTGAACAAACCTCGACCGCGCTCCACCGCATTACGCGTTTTGGCCAAGTTCTCGTTTGCACCAAAAAAACCCGTTTGTTGCAACGTCGCCATTTCCTCGAGCAGCCCATCCGTCCCGCGCTTGGTGTGTTCGCGTTCCAATCGTTCCAAGTCGAGAAAAACGCGCTCCTGCGCTTTCTCTGCGCGCTGACAAGCGGCAATGCGGATTTCGGGTTGAAATCGTTCGAGCCACGCGAGCAGCGCCGGTTGCACGACGAAGAGACCCGTGGTTGTCGACGTAACCAGTTCCGCAAGGCGCAGCGGTTCGAGCGCGGCATCCAACGAATTCTCCATGTCTGCAAATCGTTCCGCGCGCTCTTGGGGCAGAATTCCGCTCGGTGGGCACAAACTGAGCGCCCCCACGACGCGCCGTGTTTCTTCCGGCAAGAACGACCACCACACAGCAAAAAAAGCAGCAATGGGCGTCAACCAGCTTTCATGCAATTCGGCCTTTCGATTCAATTCTTTGGCCTGTTTTAATGCATGCGCAATCTTCTCGTCGTCGCGTTCGTGCGAACGAATTCCGCGAAGAAGATAATACGCCAACGGCTCGCCTTCGGGCAAGTCCGCCAGCGACCCTTCCAAACCCATGTGCCCCGCCAAACGTGTTCGTCCCCATTCATCGAGTTTGGGCACTTGGTAGGTGTACGCCGTGGGCACGTTCATTTCGACGTGCGTGGTGATGATCGTTCGAGCCCCCAACAGCGGCGCTGAAACCTTTGCGTATTGGCGAAAACTCATGTCGAGCAAAACGAGCGTATCGGTGCGTGCCGCAAGAACGTCATTCAAAAGCACGGCCGGCGATTGCCAATTCGATGGTAATGTGTGAATTCCCAACGTTTGGGCCAATCGACGTGAAGCTTCATCGTCGTCGAGCGAGCTCATGTCAATACATCCGCCCGGAAATTCATGCTTGATCGATTCTGCGTACGCACGAGCAATGCTGCTCGCTCCGCGACCAAATGGCGCCGTAAGACAAATAAATCGGGCCGCTCCACCGGCAAAAAAGCGATGCATGTCTTCGAGAACATGCTCCCGACCCGTGATGGGTTTTGGAGGCGGATATGCGGAATGGTTCGTCTTTAGCGAACGCACATCCGTCAATGCCTGTTCTACTGCGGGCGCGAGGCGACTGAGCGCCAGAGCATCGTCGGGCGGCACATTCATGGGCAAAGGCAAAAACCCTTCCGCCAATGACTCGAATGTCGCTTGAGCCAATACCGGTAAAACCAATGCTGAACGGCCATGGCGCAAGCGCAGATTTTCCAGCAGCGAAATGCCGCGAAGTTGGGCTTGGTCAACGCCTTGCGACAGCAGAACAATAAAAAGCTGCGCACCTTCGATGCGCTCCATGAGGAGATGATCGCGCGAAAACACTTCTTGGCGAGCGGTCAGGCGAATAACACCACGATGAACGAGCGGTTCGAGCACAGTGGCTTGAAACGCCATGGCCATTTGTTCAACGTGTGGTGTATGCAGAAGCGCAACGAGGACCGGCGAATGCATGCGGTCTTGTAACGCGGCGGGATGAAAAACGCTAGATGAATTTCGGGACCGACGACGCTTTATTTCATCTCGAGGCGGGAAAACCCACAACGATCATGGTGGTTTCGCCTATTTGTTTTTACGCCATCGGAACCAATCGTTGTGACAAACACTTCAGGGAACTGCGGGTTTGCACTCGCCGAGATTTGCCCAGCAGGACCCATTGACGCAAACATTCGCGCAATCTCCATCCGCTGTACAATCCTTTCGCTTGCATTGGTTCGTCGTGCAGACAAAATTTCCGCTTCCGCAATCGGCATTCATCGCGCATGTTGCGGCCTCGCAATGGTGCATCGCGTTACAGGCATAACCCGGTCCGCAATCCGCATTGACCATACAGCCGGGTCGGCAATGCAATCCCGTTTGCGCACCACCATGAGGTACTTGGCATAACGTTGCGTCACAGATATCGTTCATCGTGGGGCAATCCGCGTCGACCATGCAATCGCTCGCAACGGAAGTATCTGATTGTCCGCCACAAAGCGGCTCCAATGTATATGCGGCGCAAAAATTCCCCGGGCCGCAATCCATTCCCGTGCGACAGCCAGCCATTGCGCCGCCAGCACCGCCTGCGCCCCCCATTTCTTGGCCGCCGGTTCCGCCATTGCCGCCGGCACCTCCATTGCCGGAACTCGATGAACTGCTCGAAGCGCTGCTCGAGCTACTTCCGCCACCCGTTGTCGAATCGCAAGCGGCGGCAAACGTGAAAATGCTCAGGACCAAGAGAAGACAGTTTCTTTGCATTCGAGCATGTTCGCACGGTTCGGCGCACACGACCACGAAAAAAGCGACGATTCATGCACGTTCGCGGCCGTATGCTTGGCGTTGAAGAGCGCTCACATGAAACTCGATCCTGGCAGGAATGTATGGGCGTCCCACATTCCAAACAGAATCAGCAACCGCGGCATGTCGACGCCCTCGAGGCTCCGAGACTTGACAATGCACCGCGAATTCGTTCCTGCAAACTTGTCCTACCTGGGTCATCCGCGTTATGCATGCGCCATGTCCGAACCTCGCGACCCGCCCGCCGAACGCCCCGAACTCACCGAATTGCGCCAGCGTCTTCACGCCACAACGGATGAAGGACGTCCCGATGCGGTCGCGCGGCGCCGAAAAACAGGGCAACGCACGGTCCGCGAAAACATTGCCGATCTCGTCGATCCGGACAGTTTTGTCGAATATGGGGGACTCGCCCTGGCCGCCCAGCGACAACGTCATTCTGTCGAAGAATTGGTCAAAAATAGCCCCGCCGATGGGTTTGTCACGGGCATTGGTACCATCAACGCGGCGCAATTTGGGCAAGAACGAGCGCGATCGATGGTGCTCGCGTACGATTACACCGTTTTCGCGGGAACCCAAGGCGGCATGGGCCACAAGAAGCTCGACCGCATGCTGGCTTTGGCTGCCCAATGGCGTTTACCCATTGTGTTGTTTGCCGAAGGTGGTGGAGGGCGACCCAACGATACGGACATGCCCGTGGTCGCGGGACTCGATACGCCAGGGTTTTTGCGGTTTGCGGCATTGAGCGGCACGGCGCCACGCGTGGGTATCGTCTCCGGTCGATGTTTTGCGGGCAATGCCGTTTTGCTGGGATGTTGCGACGTGATCATTGCAACGGAAAACAGCAACATTGGTATGGCCGGGCCAGCCATGATCGAAGGCGGCGGTCTTGGCGTATGCACGCCGGAAGAAATCGGACCGATTGACGTGCAGAGCAAGAACGGCGGCGTCGATATTCGCGTTGCGGACGAAGCGGCAGCGGTGGTCGGTGCCGGCACCGCAGCCGCACGCGCACCCTCGATCCGCGCGATCTCGTTGAGCGTCAGCGGCCCGCGCAGGTAGGACAGCGCCCAGCGCGTCTTCATGAGCACGGGCGCGTCGTCGTGCACG